>JBEGOD010000026.1:0-2626 GCA_041182185.1 Pseudomonadota bacterium | reverse complement strand
CTATCACCTCGATCAGCCGCGCGCCCATGATCACCTTGCGCCGCTTGGCCATCAGATCCGGCCAGATCACCAGCTGCACCACCCCGGTCTCGTCCTCCAGCGTGATGAAGCAGACGCCCTTGGCGCTGCCGGGGCGCTGGCGGATCAGGACCACGCCAGCCACCTGCACGGCCGAGCGATACTTGCGGGTCCGCAGTTCGCTGGCCCGGACGAAGCCTCGCTCGGCCAGGGCAGCGCGCAGGAAAGCCAGCGGATGGGCTTTCAGGCTGAGCCGCTGGGTCTGGTACTCGGCTACCCCGTCCTCCGACCAGGGCATGGCCGGCAGGCGCGTGACGCTGCGCTCGGCCCCCGCATCGCGCGCCGCCATGGCGGCGAACAGCGGCAGGTCAGGCGCGGCGACCAGGCTGCGCGCATCCCACAGCGCTTGCCGCCGGGTCAGGCCAAGCGAGTTGAAACAATCGGCCGCGGCCAACCGCTCGACCAGCGCCGGGGATAGCCCGGCCCGCTCCTTCAACTCGCGGACATCGCGAAACGGCCCGGCCTCGCGCGCCGCGACAATCCGCGCGGCAGCGGCTTCGGGGAAGCCATCGACCTGGCGCAGGCCGAGACGGAGAGCACCTCCCTCCAGCCCATTGTCCCACCCGCTGGCATTCACATCGACCGGCAGCACCACCACCCCATGCTCGCGCGCATCGCGCACGATCTGCGCCGGGGCATAGAACCCCATCGGCTGCGAATTGAGCAGCGCGCAGGCGAAGGCCGCCGGGTAATGGCACTTCAGCCAGGACGAGACATAGACCAGCAGGGCAAAGCTGGCGGCGTGGCTTTCCGGAAAGCCGTATTCGCCGAAGCCCTTGATCTGGCTGAAGCAGCGCACGGCAAAGTCCGGATCATAGCCGCGCGTCACCATCCGCCCGACCATCAGGTCTTCCAGTTCATGGACCATCCCCCGGCTGCGGAAGGTGGCCATCGCCTTGCGCAGGCGGTTGGCTTCCAGCGACGAAAACTTCGCGGCATCGAGCGCGATCTTCATCGCCTGTTCCTGGAAGATCGGCACGCCGAGCGTGCGGCCCAGAATTGAGGTCAGCTCGTCCGGCGGTCCATGCGCCGGGCCGGGTGCGGGAATCGCCACCGCCTCGGCCCCGCGCCGCCGCTTGAGATAGGGATGGACCATGTCGCCCTGGATCGGCCCGGGGCGGACAATCGCCACTTCGATCACCAGGTCATAGAAACAGCGCGGGCGCAGGCGCGGCAGCATGTTCATCTGCGCCCGGCTTTCGACCTGGAACACGCCGAGCGAATCCCCTTTGCACAGCATGTCGTAGACCGCCTGATCCTCACGCGGGACCGTGGCCAGGATCAGATCCTGCCCGTGATGGTCCCGCAGCAGGTCCAGGCATTTGCGGATGCAGGTCAGCATGCCCAGCGCGAGGATATCGACCTTGAGGATGCCGAGTGCATCGATATCGTCCTTGTCCCATTCGATGAAGCTGCGATCGGGCATGGCGCCGTTACCAATCGGCACCGTCTCGGTCAGCGCGCCTTCGGTCAGGATGAAGCCGCCGACATGCTGCGATAAATGTCTTGGTATTCCAATCATCTGCTCGGTCAAGGTGAGAACCCGCCGCAGGTGCGGATCGGACAGGTCCATGCCGGCTTCCTGCTCGACATGGGCCTCCTTGATCGAACGGCCGTGCCCGCCCCAGACCGTCTTGGCGAGCGCAGCGGTAACATCCTCGGACAGCCCCATCGCCTTGCCCACCTCGCGGATCGCCATGCGCGGGCGATAGTGGATCACCGTCGCGCAGAGGCCCGCGCGGTGGCGACCGTATTTCTCATAGATGTGCTGGATCACCTCCTCGCGCCGCTCGTGCTCGAAATCGACGTCGATGTCAGGCGGCTCATCGCGGTCCTCGGAAATGAACCGCTCGAACAGCAAGGCATGCTCGACCGGGTTGACCGAAGTGATCCCCAGGCAAAAGCACACCGCCGAATTGGCCGCCGAACCGCGCCCCTGGCACAGGATCGGCGGCGTGCGGCTGCGGGCGAAATCGACGATCTCCTTGATGGTCAGAAAGTACTGGGCCAGTTGCTTCTTGCCGATCAGCGCCAGCTCCTTGCGCAAGGTTTCGCCCACCTCCTCCGGCACGCCGTGCGGGTAATGCTGATCGGCCCCCTGCCAGGTCAGCCGCGCCAGATAGGCCTGGGCATCAAGCCCGTCGGGATAGGTCTGGCGGGGATATTCATAGCGCAATTCATCCAGGCTGAACCGGCAGGCATCGGCCAGATCGCGCGCGGCGCTGATCGCGTGCGGCCAGCGCGCAAACAGCCGCTGCATCTCCTCCGGTGGCTTGAGGTGGCGTTCGGCATTGGGCTCCAGCAGGTGACCGGCCGCCGCGACCGTGGTCTTGTGGCGGATCGCGGTCATCACGTCATGCAGCGGACGGCGCTGCGGGGCGTGGTAGAGTACCTGGTTGGTGGCGAGGAGCGCCAGCCCATGCGCCTTTGCCAGGGCATCGAGCCGGGCAATCCGGGCCAGATCATCGCCAGTGTAGAGATAGCTGGCGGCGAGGTGGCGCAGGCTTGGCAGCTGCCGGGCCAGCTCAGGCAGCAGCTCGGGGAACGG
>JBEGOD010000025.1:0-6968 GCA_041182185.1 Pseudomonadota bacterium | reverse complement strand
GCTGGAAAATGCCGACTTGCGATTGGGCCATGGTGATGCCCGGCTGCTGGCCGACCTGTCGCTCGCGCGGTTGCGCAGCGGCGATGCCGAGGCCGCGCTGGCCTCTGCCGAAGCAGCCTATCGCCTGCAACGCGCCAGCCCGGTCGCGGCGCAGGCACGCGGCATGGCGCTGGCCAAGCTGGGCCGCGATCCCGAGCTGGCCAAAGCCCTGCTCGACAAGGCCGAACGGATTGGCGGCGGCAATCCCCTGCTCAAGGAAGCCCGCGCGCAATTGCGCCGCTGACACGCCTTTCCTCTCGACAAGCCGCATGTCCCTCGCCAAAACTAATCGCGCGATTAAATTTTGGAGGCAAGCATGGCAGGGGTTCTGGCTGGGGTTACGGTAATCGAGCTGGCGGGGATCGGCCCGGGGCCGTTCTGCGGCATGATGCTGGCCGACCACGGCGCACGGGTGATCCGGGTCGAGCGCCCCGGCACGTCGAGCCGGTTCGGCGACGGCGGCAACCGCGACATCCTTAACCGCAACCGTGAACGGATCGAGCTTGACCTCAAGGATCCCGCCGCGATCGACCAGCTCAAGGCACTGGTGAAGACCGCGGACGCGCTGATCGAAGGCTATCGCCCTGGCGTGATCGAACGCATGGGGATCGGCCCCGACGTGCTGCTGGGCATCAATCCCAAGCTGGTGATTGGCCGCATGACCGGCTGGGGTCAGGATGGCCCGATGGCGCCGCTGGCCGGGCATGACATCAACTATATCGCGCTGTCCGGCGCGCTCCACTCCTATGGCCGCAAGGGTGAGAAGCCGATCTTCCCGGTCAATGCCGTGGGCGATTTCGGCGGCGGCGGGATGATGCTGGCCTTCGGGGTGGTCGCCGCAGTGCTCCATGCCCGTTCGGGCGGCATTGGCCAGGTGGTCGACTGCGCGATGGTCGATGGCGCGGCGATCCTTTCGGCCATGACCTATACCTTCCTCGGCAACGGCCAGTGGCGCGATGAGCGCGGGGTCAACCTGCTCGACAGCGGCACGCACTTCTACGACACCTATGAAACCAGTGACGGCAAATACATCTCGCTCGGCTCGATCGAACCGCAGTTCTATGCACTGCTGCTCGAGAAGACCGGCCTGGCGGGCGATCCCGACTTCGCCCAGCAGATGAACCCGCTGAAGTGGGACGAGCTCAAGGCGCGGATGACCGCGCTGATCCTGACCAAGACCCGCGACGAATGGTGCGCGATCATGGATGGGACCGATATCTGTTTCGCACCGGTACTCAGCCTCAAGGAAGCGCCGAAGCACGCGCACAACGTTGCGCGCAGCACTTTCGTGGAGGATGGCGGCATGGTCCAGCCGGCCCCGGCGCCGCGCTTCTCGGCCACGCCGGCCCCGGCTGTAAAGCTGGCCGGGCGCTGATCGCTTGCTAGGCCGCATCGATCCGATGGTGCGGCTGCTCGCGCTGGCGATCGGCCTGGCGCTGGTCCTGCCGGTCCATGGGGCCGCGCGGGATGCGGCGCAGTTCGTTGCCAATGCGGCGGTTTTCCTGCTGTTCTTCCTTAACGGCCTGAGGTTGCCGCGCCACGAAGTGTGGGCCGGGATCGGCAATCACCGCCTGCTCTGGCCGCTTGTTGGCTGGGTATTCGGGGCAATGGGGCTGGCGGGCTGGCTGCTGTGGCAGGGCGGGCAGGGCTGGATGCCGCCGCTGCTGGCGCTGGGCTTCCTCTATCTGGGATGCCTGCCATCGACCGTGCAATCGGCGACCGCCTATTCCTCGCTGGCGGGGGGCAATGTCGCGACTTCGGTGGTGGCGGCGGCGCTCCTCAATATCCTGGGCGTGTTCATAACCGCGCCGCTGTTCTCCTTGCTGGCGGGCAGCGGCGCGGCCGACTTCCATGCCGAGGGGCTGATCAAGGTCGTCACGATCCTGCTGATCCCCTTCCTGCTGGGGCAAGCCTTGCAGGGGCGGCTGGGCGGATGGGTTTCAGGCCACCGCCAGCTGGTGACGCGGATGGACCGCACCTCGATCGCGATTGCAGTCTATGTCGCCTTCTCGGGCGCGGTCGAGCAGCGCTTCTGGCAACTGATCGAGCCGGCCGGCTGGATCTGGCTGGCCGGCGGCACCGCCTTGTTCCTGGTTTATGGCCATCTCGGCGCCTGGCTGGTCGGTGGCTCGATCCAGCTGGATCGCGCCAACCGGATCAGCTTCCTGTTTGCCGGCGCGCAGAAGAGCGTGGCGATGGGCGCTCCGCTGGCGACCGTGCTGTTCCCGCCCGCCGCAGCCGGGATCGTGCTGCTGCCGATCCTGCTGTACCACCTGGTTCAGCTGGTGATCGCCGCGCCGATTGCCGCGCGGCTCAATCCGCCCGAATAGCTTCCTCGATCTCGCTGTCCGGATTGCGCTTGTTGTGGCGGATCGACCACCACAGCGACAGCCCGATCAGCACCGCGCCGATCAGCCCAGTGACCGTTTCGGGGATGTGCATCACGGCTGAGAACAGCATGATGCCCCCCAGCGCGATGATTGCCCAGAAAGCGCCGTGTTCAAGATAGCGGTATTCCGCCAGGGTCCCCTGCTTGACCAGGTGGATCGTCATCGAACGCACGAACATCGCTCCGATCGACAGGCCCAGCGCGATGACAACCATGTTGTTCGACAGGGCAAAGGCTCCGATCACGCCATCGAAGCTGAACGAGGCGTCGAGGATGTTGAGGTAAAGGAACCCGCCGAGGCCCGAACGCACCACCGCGCCTTGCAGCTTCATGGCTTCATCGCGCATTTCCAGGATCGTGCTGATCGCCTCGACCGCGATGAAAGTGACCAGGCCCAGCACGCCCGCGACCATGAAGGTCAGCGCTTCATCATCGGGCAGCATTCCCGCAATACCGTAAAGCACCAGCAGCAGCAGCGCGATCTCGGCGGCCTTGATGTTGGAGACGACCGAGAGCTTCTCCTCGATCCAGCTGATCCAGTGCACGTCCTTTTCGCCATCGAAGAAGAACGAGAGGCCGACCATGGCGAGGAAAGCGCCGCCGAACCCGGCAATGCCGACATGGGCACTGCTGACGATCCGCTCATACTCGGCCGGATTGTTGAGCGAGAGGTTGAGCGCGTCCATCGGTCCGAGCCCCGCCGCCACGGCGACAATCGCCAGCGGGAAGACGATCCGCATCCCGAACACGGCAAAGACCATGCCCCAGGTCAGGAACCGGCGCTGCCAGACGTCATCCATGTCCTTCAGCACCGCGGCGTTGACCACGGCATTGTCGAACGACAGCGAGACTTCAAGGATCGACAGGACGACGATGATCCACAGCATCGAGGCGGTCGCCGCCACGTTGCCGGTCATCGTCCAGCCATACCAGACGCCCAGCGCCAGGCAGACGAGGGTGAAGAGGATCGAGCCCTTGTAGAAACGCATCAACATTATGTTCCCCACCTTCTAGTCGGGCGAGGCCCTATTTCGGCTGGTAGGTCTGTTCAACCCCCGGGAAGGACCTGTCCCGAACTTCGGCGGCATAGCGGGCGGCTGCGGCGGAGATCGTTTCGGCAATCTCCTCATAGCGCTTCACGAAGCGGGGCACGCGTTCGAACATGCCGAGCATGTCCTCGGTGACCAGCACCTGGCCGTCGCACTGGGCCGAAGCGCCGATGCCGATGGTCGGGCAGCTCACCGCCTTGGTCGCGGCAATCGCGATCGGTTCGACCACGCCTTCGACGACGATGGCAAAGGCCCCGGCGTCATCCAGCGCCTTGGCGTCGGCCACGATCTTGGCCGCTTCGGCATCGCTGCGGCCGCGGGCATTGTAGCCGCCCAGCACGTTGACCGCCTGCGGGGTCAGGCCGACATGGCCCATCACCGGGATCCCCCGCGCAGTCAGGAAGGCGACCGTTTCGGCCATGGCCGCGCCGCCTTCAAGCTTCACCGCCGCGCAGCCGGTTTCCTTGAGCAGCCGTGCGGCGCTTTCAAAGGCCTGCTGGGGCGAGGCTTCATAGGCCCCGAACGGCATGTCGACCACCACGGCGGCGTGATAGGAGCCGCGTACCACCGCCGCACCGTGCGCCGCCATCATGTCGAGCGTGACCGGGACCGAGGAGGGCAGGCCGTAGATCACCTGGCCGAGCGAATCCCCGACCAGCAGCAGATCGCAATGGGCATCGAGCAGCTGCGCCTGGCGCGCGGTATAGGCGGTCAGCATCACGACCGGCTCGGCCGTCACGCCATCCACCTTGCGTTTGCGGATTGCCGGAATGGTCAGGCGCTTCATCGGCGCGGGGGTGGGATTGGCGCGGCTGGTGGCCGTGTCGAGCTGGAAGGTCGTGGACATGGACTTGGCCTTTAGACTGTCTGGCAAAGCTGGGGAAGTCCGGCGATTTGCGCTTGCCAATAGCCCGCTTGCCGCTAGCTTCCGGGCCAGGGACAGGAGGGCCGGGCGCATTGCGTAACCGGCCTCGTAAATTCTAGGGGAATTGCATGTTGTTCGGTCGCGTCAAATCACTCGACGCCATTCTGGCTACTGCCGAAAAGAAATCACTCCATCGATCGCTTGGTGCCTTCCAGCTGACCATGCTGGGCGTGGGCGCGATCATCGGTACGGGGATTTTCGTGCTGACTGCGGAAGCCGCGCAAAAGGCCGGTCCGGGGATGCTGGTCAGCTTCATCATCGCCGGCTTCGTCTGCGCGGTGGCGGCGCTGTGCTATGCGGAAATGGCCTCGATGGTGCCGGTTTCCGGCTCTGCTTACACCTATTCCTATGCCTCGATGGGTGAGATCGTCGCCTGGATCGTGGGCTGGGCGCTGATCCTTGAATATGCGATTGCGGCTTCTGCGGTCTCGGTCGGGTGGTCCAACTACTTCGTCGGGCTGGTCCAGTCCGGCCTTGGCGTAGAGCTGCCAACCTTCTTCACCAAGGGCGCCTTCGCGGCCGTGGGCGGTGGGATCAACTTGCCGGCGGTGGTGATCGCCCTGCTGGTCACCGCGCTGCTGGTGGTCGGTACCAAGGAATCGGCGATGTTCAACGCCGTGCTGGTGGTGATCAAGGTGATCGCACTGACCGCCTTCGTCATCCTGGCCCTGCCGGTGATGAAGATGGAGAACTTCGAACCCTTCGCCCCGCTCGGTTTTGGCGGGATTTCGGCGGCGGCGGCCTCGATCTTCTTTGCCTATGTCGGCTTCGATGCGGTCTCCACCGCGGCCGAGGAAACCAAGAACCCGCAGCGCAACATGCCGATCGGCCTGATCGGCAGCCTGGTGATCTGCACCATCTTCTACCTGCTGGTGGCCTCGGGCGCGATCGGTGCCATGGGCGCGCAGCCGGTGATGGATTCGGCCGGCCAGGCGCTGGCGACCGGCAGCAAGGAACTGCAGGCGCAGTGTGCGGTCCTGGCCGGAACTGGCAATTTGCCGCTGGTCTGCTCGGACGAGGCGCTGGCCCACGTCCTGCGTGAAATCGGCTATGTGAATGTCGGTAACCTGATCGGCCTCGCGGCCTTCCTGGCGCTGCCTTCGGTGGTGCTGATGATGCTGTTCGGCCAGACCCGGATCTTCTTCGTGATGGCACGTGATGGCCTGCTCCCTGAAGGGCTGGCCAAGGTGCACCCCAAGTTCAAGACCCCGCACGTGGTGACGATGATCACCGGTGTCTTCGTGACCATGGCGGCAGCCTTCTTCCCGGTCGGGCAGCTGGCTGATATCTCGAACTCGGGCACGCTGTTCGCCTTCATGACCGTGGCGATCGGGGTGCTGATCCTGCGCCGCACCGCGGCGGATCGCCATCGCCCGTTCCGTACGCCGATGATCTGGGTGGTCGGCCCGGCGGCCGTGCTGGGCTGCGCCTACCTGTTCTTCAACCTGTCCGGCTATACCGAGTTGATGTTCCTGGGCTGGGCGGCAATCGGTCTGGTGGTCTACTTCGCCTATGGCCGCCGCAAGAGCCACGTTGGCCGCGGACTGGTTGAGGTGCACGAGCAGGATGCCGGCATCCCGCCGCAGCCGGTTCCGCCGCTGCCGGGTGCGAGCCTTGACTGAGGCTAGCTGATACACACCCTTTGAAGGGTGGGGAGAGGGGCCGCTTCCTGGCAAGGGAAGCGGCCCTTTCTCATTTACCGGAAAGAGCCATTGCGAATCGCTGCCAATGAGAACATAAATAGAACATTGGAGCTGCCGCAATGACTACTTCCACCCTGACCCCGCTGATGGCCTTTGCGCGCCGCCGGTCGGGCGCATCCTTGCCCGGGCCAGCGCGGACCTCGGCCTGGTCTCCGCTCGCCGGGGCAGAGGAGCGTCATGTCGAGCTGTTTGGTGGCTCACAGGACTGTGCCGGGCCAGCCTTTGCCCTGGCGCTGGAGAGCCATCGCGCCACGCCGGGGGATGAGCGGCCCTGGCTGTGGGTGCAGGATTGCGCCGCCCTGCGGCTGACCGGACGGCCCTATCGCCCCGGCTTGCCGCGCGCACTGCGCCACCGGCTGATCCATGTTGCCACAACCACGCCCGAGGATGCGTTGTTCGCACTGGAAGAGGGGCTGCGCTGCCGCGACCTGGCCTTCGTGGTGGGGGAGATCGCGGGCAATCCCCGTGCCTTGTCGTTCACCGCCCAGCGCCGCCTCAGCCTGGTGGCAGAGAAGCATGGCGTACCGCTGTGGCTGGTGCGACTGGGGGCAGGGCGCGATCTGTCCTCCGCTCGCCAACGCTGGACGCTGCGTCCGGCTCCTTCGCTGCCGCCGCGCTGGAATGTCCAGGCGCCCGGCACCGCCGCCTGGCACGCCGAACTGTTCCGTGCCCGCAACCACCCGCCCGGAGAATGGATCCTGCGCGATGACGGAGATTTCCTCACCGCCGCCCAACCGCACCAGTCCCAGAATGACTCGGCGCATCCTGTCGATCTGGCTGGCGCGGCTGGCGATCGACCGCTGGCGGCTGGCTGAAGGGCTGCGCGAAGGGGAGGGCAGGGATGCCGTTCCCCAGGCCCTGAT
>JBEGOD010000024.1:0-13634 GCA_041182185.1 Pseudomonadota bacterium | reverse complement strand
CGGCCTTGTCGATCACCCGGGCAAATTCGGTAGCGGGCAGCGGCTTGCCCAACAGGTAGTCAGCCTGTGGGTGGAGCGGGAGCAGTTGCAGCAGCATTTCGGCGCTGAACACCATCAGCCGCTGGCTGCCCATGCCTTCCATCACCGCGCCAAGCAGGCCAGGTGATGGAAGCGACTTGGCGACCACCCGCAAGGGCAGCTTGCCCGCCTCGGTCCGGCTGCGGATCGCGGCAATGTTGGCAGCCAGGCGCTGCTGGTCGATCACCAGCACCGGGTGCATCAGGCCGGCCCGCTTGAGCGCCGCCGACAGCCCGGCAAAGTAGGGTTCGTGCATTCCGCCTCCTTCTGCCGGGCGCAGTGCGATCAGGCCCGCTCCGGCGAGCGCCGCGCCGCCGATCAGGACGGTGCGCCGCTTCATCCGAAAATCTTCTGCAGGAACGGGTTCATCATCCGGCCCTGCCGGTCAAGGCTGCGCCGCACCGCATTGGCCTCGGCAAATTGCGGATAGAGCGCTGCGAGATCGGCTGCGCCCAGCGAGTGAAGCTTGCCCCAATGCGGGCGGCCGCCAGCCTCGCGCAGCACCGGTTCGACCAGCCGTGCCATCCAGTCATGCGGTTCCTTGTAATAGGCGTGGACCGCGATCGAGCCGCTCTCGCGCTGGTAGAAGGGGGAAAGCCAGGCATCGTCCGGCGCAATGATCCGCGCCTCGATCGGGAAGAACACATCCGTCGCCTCGCGCTCGATCCGGGCGATGATTTCGCGCAGCGCGCCGACCTGCTGGTCGATCGGCACGTGGTATTCCATTTCCTTGAACCGCACCGGACGCTCGTTGGACAGCAGCTTCCAGCCTTCGTCGATCGCAATCTCGGGCGCAATGTCTTCCAGCGCCGCGCTCGCCAGCTGCTTGCGCAGGCCCGGCGTGAACTCGAAGACATCGCGCAGGGTCTTGAGGCTCATCAGCGTGTCGGCGTCCTGGTCCGGCCCGCGTGGGCGGACCGGCTCGTCCGTCACGTCATGGGTGATCAGCGCCGATTTGCCGGTGAAGGGCAGGACCAGGAATTCGGCGTTGCGGTGCCGCGCGGCCAGTGCTGGCCAGTCCTTGAGCAGGGCTTCGGTGTCGACCAGCCGCACTTCCTTGCGCACGCGGGTGAGCGGCTGGTTGGCGAGCGTGACTTCGCTCAGCACCCCAAAGGCGCCCAGGCCGACCCGGGCTGAATGGAACAGTTCGGGACGCACATCGCGGCTGCATTCGACCACCTCGCCCGCCGGGGTGACAATTTTCAGCGCCGTCACCTGTCCATGCAGTGCGGTAATGCCCTTGCCGGTCCCATGGGTCCCGGTCGCCATCGCCCCGCCCAGCGTTTGCTTGTTGATGTCGGGCAGGTTGGGCATCTCCTGCCCGATCGCGGCCAGCGCCGGACCGAGCGCGGAAAGACGCGTTCCAGCGCGGACTGTCGCCGTCATGGCATCGTGGCCGACTAGCCCGGTCATCCGGTCGAGCGAGAGCAGCGTGCCATCGGTTGGCACCAGCGCGGTGAAGCTGTGCCCGGCGCCAACGGGGCGGATTGGCGCGGGCGCGCTGCGCAGCACTTGCCCCAGTTCGGCCTCGCTGGCAGGCGCGGCGCGCTGCGCCGGGTAGGAATGCTCCATCCCAGCCCAGTTCTGCCAGACCACCCGGCCTTGCGCATCGGTGGCGGGCAGGGCAGCGGGTTCACGGTCAAGCCACAGCCGCCGCCCGACCAGGCCGCCCGCACCGAGCGCCAGCACGCCGGCGCCCCCCAGCAGGACCTTGCGCCGCGTCGTCATTGTTCGCGTCCCGCCATGAAGCGGATCAGGGCCGCCGTGTCGGCCGGGGTGCAGGTGAAGCACTGCCCGCCCGCCGGCATCGCCGCAAAGCCGGCCTGGGCGTGCTGCAGCAGCACGTCCTCACCCTTGGCCCAGCGCTGATCCCATTGCGTATGGTTCCCGGTCAGCGGCGCGCCAGAATCGGCGACCGCGTGGCAGGCCTTGCACGAGCCTTCGTAGAGCGCCGCAAGTCGCGCATCGGCGGGCTTCAGCGCGGCACTCTGCTCGGGCGTCAATGGCTGGGGCGGGGCCTCGCAGGCGGCCAGGGCCAATGGCAGTGCAAAAGCCAAGCGTCGCATGATTCTCCCCTTCCTTCGCCCTGAAATCTAGCTATAGCTATATTTCTGTCAAGGAGGCAGTGCCGTGATCCGCAAACCCACGCAGCAGCGCGCCCTGGCGACCTACGAGCGGCTGCTCGACGCGGCGGGGGAGCTGCTGGCGGAAGTCGGGGTAGAGCGGATCAGCACCAACCTGGTCGCTGCGCGTGCAGGCGTCAGCCCGCCGACGCTCTATCACTACTTTGCCGACAAGTACGCGCTGCTGGCGGCGCTCGGCGAACGGCTGATGACGGCGCAGAACGCGCTGGTCGGGCTGGGCGCGGCGGCAGACGAGGCTGAGATTGCCGGGGTGCTGCTGGCCCATGTTGCCTTGACTGAAGCCAGCCCGGGCGGGCCGTGGATCATGCGGATGCTGCGCGCCGTGCCGCAACTCGCCGAGGTCCGGCTCGCCTCGCACCGCGCGCTGACGGCGCAGCTGGTCGCACAGGCGCTGGCGGCCGAGCCGGGGCAGGACCGCGCCGCGCTCGAACGCCGGGCGCGGCTGGCGGTCGATCTGGGCTATTGCGCGATCGAGCTGCTGTTCGACGAACCGGGCCTTGAGCCGCGCGCGGTCATGCAGGACGCCGCCCGCGCGATCCGCGCGGTGCTGGCCGGTTAGGCAATCGCGCCGAACAGGTCGTGCTCGTCAGCGTCCTCGATCGTCACTTGCACGATATCGCCGGGCTGCAGGCTCGCCGGCACTTCGCGCAGGTGGACCGCGCCGTCGATCTCGGGCGCATCGGCCTGTGAGCGGCCGGTTGCGCCGATATCGCCGTCTTCATCGGGCTCGCCAACCAGGTCGATGATCACCGGCAGGGTCCGGCCGATCTTGGCCTGAAGCTTGGCCGCGCTGATCGCCTCGGTCTTTGCCATGATCCTGGCATAGCGCTCTTCCTTGACTTCCTCCGGCACGGCGCCGGGCAGGTCATTGGCGGCGGCCCCGGCGACGGGCTCGAAGCGGAAGGCCCCGACCCGGTCGAGCTGGGCCTCGTCCAGCCAATCAAGCAGGTACTGGAAATCGGCCTCGGTCTCACCCGGGAAGCCGACCACGAAGGACGAGCGCACCGCGATGTCCGGGCAGATTTCGCGCCACGACTTCAGCCGTTCGAGCACCTTGGCCTCGTTCGCCGGACGCTTCATCGCCTTCAGCACCGACGGGCTCGCGTGCTGGAACGGAATGTCGAGGTAGGGCGTTAGCAGCCCTTCGGCCATCAGCGGGATCACCGCATCGACATGGGGGTAGGGATAGACATAGTGCAGCCGCACCCACGGGGCCTGGCCTTCGGGGGTACGCAGCTGGCCGAGTTCGCGGGCCAGGTCGGTCATGTGGGCGCGAACCGGATGGTCCTTCCACATCCGCTCCTCATGCCGGATATCGACGCCATAGGCCGAGGTATCCTGGCTGATCACCAGCAGTTCCTTCGTCCCCGCCGCGACCAGCTTCTCCGCCTCGCGCAGCACGGCATCGACCCGGCGGCTGGCGAGCTTCCCGCGCAGCTGCGGGATGATGCAGAAGGCGCAGGCGTGATTGCAGCCTTCGGAAATTTTCAGATAGCTGTAGTGGCGCGGGGTCAGCTTGACGTCGGGCTGCGGGATCAGGTCGATGAACGGGCCTTGGCTCGGCGGCGCGGCTGCATGCACCGCCTCGACCACGGCTTCGTACTGGTGCGCGCCGGTGACCGCCAAAACCTGCGGGAAGCGGGCGCGGATCGTCTCGGCCTCTTCGCCCATGCAGCCCGTGACGATAACGCGGCCGTTTTCGGCGATCGCTTCGCCGATCGCGGCCAGGCTTTCTTCCTTGGCGGAATCGAGAAAGCCGCAGGTGTTGACCAGCACGACGTCGGCCCCGGCATAGTCGGGGCTCATCGCGTAGCCATCGGCGCGCAGCCGGGTGAGGATCCGTTCGGAATCGACCAGCGCCTTGGGACAGCCAAGGCTTACCATGCCAACACGTTTCTGGTCGGGAAGTTCGATTGCCATGGGGGCGGGCCCTTACACTGCGGCGGGTCAAAGTGCTAGGGAAAGCGGATGGAGATCACGATCACCAAGGGGCAAGCGGAAGACCGGATCGCAATTGTCCATGCCGATGGGCGGCGGATGGACACGACTTTTCCGAAGAAGGGCCTCATTCCGCACGATGCGGTGCACCTGTTCGTGGAGCGTGAGCTGGGGTTGAAAACCGCATTCTGGGGCATGGTCTCGGCCGGCCGCCATCCTGAAGAGATTGCCGGAATTGCCAAGGCTGCCGGTCACGCCAGCGCTTCGCGCAACACCATGCCGGACGAATCGATCGTCGAACTGCTCCAGGCCGAGCGATTGGTCGAATGCTTCGAAGCGGACCAGTGGAGCGGCAGCAGCGGTGCGGTGGAGGATTTCCTCGCCATGGCCGAGGTCGCCTGCAATTCCTCGCACGTGCCGCTGCCGGCGATGGATGCGGGGCAGGTCGGGGTGATCCGGGCACAGGTCGTGGAATTTGCGCGAGACTGGATCGCGGCACCGCTGGGCCATTCGGCCCGCTTTGGTTGGGAGTGAGCAGATGGGCACGATGGACTGGTTGGGCGTTGTCGTGGCGGCGATGGCAGCAAACGCCGTAATGGTGCTGGCCTTCCGGCAGGGCCGGACGGGCTGGTTGTTCGCTGCCGTGCCGCTCAACCTCGCTTCGGCGCTGATGCTGGGCCATGCGCTCGCCCGGATCGGGCCGGACAAGCTCGCGGCCAAGCCGCAGCTGTTCTTCATGCAATCGGGCGGGCTGGCGCTGGCCTTCGTGATCCCGGCGCTGTGGCTGACGCAATTGCGCGATGGCACCCCGCGCCGCCGGCCAGTGATAGACAGCCTGGCCTTCCTGGCGGCCTATCTGGCCATGGGCGCGGTGTTCTGGCTGCGGGGCTAGCCGGCGATTTCGCTGATGCGGTGATGCGGCAACACGCGCCAGGCGGCAATGGCCAGCGCCACTTGCACGGCCTCGACCGCCATCGGCATGGCAAACCCGGGATAAGTGCCATCCAGCGCAGCGCTGACCGCGCGGCCGGTGAAGGCAATCCCCATCAGCAGCGCCGGAACCAGCAGCAGGTCGCCATTGCGCCGCCAGCCGCCCCACAGCTGGCAGGCACCGGCCACCAGGAAGAAGGCAGTGAGATCGGCCCGCAGCACGGCCAGGCCGCCGACGCCGATCGGCGAGAGGTTGAACGTGGTCCCCAATCCGACCGGATCAAGGAAGAAGCCGATTCCCAGCATCAGGTTGAACAGGCCGAACAGGAACAGCAGGGCGGTCAGGATCAGGCGCATGGCGGTAACTTTCCCCGTTTTGACGATCTTAACCTATGTGCCCCACGGAAATCCGGAAAGCAAAGCCTGTTGCGCAAGGGGATTGGGCATTGCACAAGCTGGTCACCATGAGCGGACCTCGGATTCTACTGGTCGTTGGCGGCGGGATTGCCGCCTACAAGTCGTGCGAGCTGGTGCGGTTGATCCGCCGGCATGGCGGCGAGGTGACCTGCGTGCTGACCAATGGCGGGGCGCAGTTCGTTACCCCGATGACGCTGGCCGCGCTGAGCGAGAATCCGGTCTACACCAGTCTCTGGGACCTCAAGAACGAGGTCGAGATGGGGCATATCCAGCTCTCGCGCCAGGCTGACCTGATCGTGGTCTGTCCGGCGACGGCCGACTTGCTGGCCAAGATGACCCACGGGATTGCCGACGATCTGGCGACAACCCTGCTGCTGGCGACCGACAAGCCGGTCATGGCGATCCCGGCGATGAACGTGCGGATGTGGGAACACGCCGCGACCCAGGCCAATGTTACCGCGCTGCGCGAACGCGGGATTGCAGTGATGGAGCCTGACGAAGGCCCGATGGCCTGCGGCGAATTCGGCCCCGGCCGCCTGCCTGAACCGACCCAGGTGATGGCCGCGATTTGCGACGCCCTGTCGCTCGAACCCCTGCCGATGCTCGTGCCCGAGCTGACCTGGGAGCCTGAAGCGCCGGACGATGGCGCCAGCTTCAGCCTGGGCGGCCTGTCCGGGGGCCTGATCCAGCGCAGCACCAACACGCGGATCCTGTTCGAGGACCAGGTGCCGCCCGAGGATGCCGAGATCGAGGATCTTGCCCCCGGCGACGACTTTGTGGACGGGCCGGCGCCGATGACGCCGCTGCCCGATCCGGTGCCCGGCGATGCCGGACCGATCCTGGTCAAGAAGGGCAAGGCCCGCGCCGCCCCGCCGACCGACGCCGAAGCGATCAACCACCTGGTGATGAACCAGACCCCGCCCGAGCCGCTGCGGGGCGATGCTCCGGAACCGGCCCCGGAACAGGTCCTGGAACCGCGCGGGGCCGATCCGCTCGTCGGTCAGCCCGACTTCGAGGAAGAGCCGGCCCACCGCCCGCTGTTCGGCAAGCACGTGCTGATCACCGCCGGGCCGACGCATGAACCGATCGATCCGGTGCGCTACATCGCCAATCGCTCCTCCGGCAAACAGGGCTTTGCAATTGCCGCTGCCGCTGCCCGCGCCGGCGCGCGGGTGACGCTGGTCTCCGGCCCGGTCGCCCTGCCGACTCCGCCCGGGGTTGACCGCATCGATGTCGTGACCGCGCGCGAAATGGCCGAGGCCGTGCGCCGCTCGCTGCCGGCCGATGCGGCGGTGATGGTTGCCGCCGTGGCTGACTGGCGGACCGCGGACTATGCGCCCGAGACGTTGAAGAAGCGCGGCTCAGCCCCGCCGGCGCTGCGGCTGACCGAGAACCCGGATATCCTGGCGATGGTCTCGCTCAGCGACAAGCGGCCCAGGCTGGTTGTCGGTTTCGCGGCCGAGACCGAGCGGGTGCTGGAGCACGCCAAGGACAAGCGCAAGCGCAAGGGTGCGGACTGGATTGTCGCCAACGACGTTTCGGGCAGCGTGATGGGCGGGGACATGAACCTCGTGCACATCGTTTCGGGCAAGGGCATTGACCACCTGCCCGAGTTGCCCAAGGACGAGGTCGCCGTGGCCCTCGTCGAAAGGATTGCCGATGCCCTTAATGCCTGACGTCCCGGTTGCGGTGATGCGTCTGCCGCATGGGGAAGGGCTCGACCTGCCGGTCTATGCGACCGACGGGGCGGCTGGGATGGACGTGGTTTCGGCCGAGGATGTGACGATTGCGCCAGGCGCGCGCCATGCGGTCGCCACTGGCCTGGCCCTGGCCATTCCCGAAGGGTTCGAGATTCAGGTCCGGCCGCGTTCGGGCCTGGCGCTCAAGCATGGGATCACCGTGCCCAATACCCCCGGCACGATCGACAGCGATTATCGCGGCGAGCTGAAGGTGATCCTGATCAACCACGGCAACGAAGACTTCGCGATCCGCCGTGGTGACCGCGTGGCGCAACTGGTGCTGGCGCCGGTGACACGGGCAAGCTGGGTCGAAGTCCACGCGCTGGACGAGACTGCGCGCGGTGCGGGCGGGTTCGGTTCGACCGGCGGAGTGGTTGCCCTCAAGGGCTGACGCGCATTTCACGCAGGCACGAAAAAGGCGGGCCCGTTGCCAGGCCCGCCCACTCGGTGTTGCACCCTTAGTTGCGGCGTTTCTTTTCCGGCGCAACCGTGATCCGCACAGTTTCCCCGGAATTGCCCGGGAAGTCGGTGAACATGGCCTCGACCAGGTTGGGGACCAGGTATTGCAGCCGGTTGGAGAGCGAGGCAGCTTCGGCCTTGCCTTCGAACAGGCGCTGGCCATCGGCCTTGCGATCGATCTTCAGGCTGATTCCGCTGGTGTAGACGGTGTAGCTTTCCACCCCGCCATCGAACCAGGGATCGTACCAGCCATAGCCCCAGGCCGAGGACGGGCGATAGAAGCCGCGGCGGCCATAGCCCCAATTGCCAAAGCGCGGGCCATACCAGTCCGACCAGAACGGATCGCCGAAGGTGGTGCGGCGAACGCGCTCACGGCCCTTGTCCACCCCATAATCGAAGCGGACGAGCAGCGTGGCGGCCTCGGGCGGGGCCGGGCTATAGCCCAGGGCACCCATCCGGTCTTCGACCAGCCGGGCATATTGCGAGAATTCCAGTCCGCCGGCCAGCGCCGGATCATCGGCCACTACGGCAAAGGTCTGGCCCTGCGGCGCCGGCAGCTGGCTGGCGAAGCGGGTCACCTGGCTGTTGAAATTGGATGCACAGGCGCTGAGCGCGAGCAACAGCAATGGCACCACCGCCAGTCTCAGCCTGGCAAATGGTGAATTGTTCATGTGCGACATGGACCCGGAACTCCAAAAACCGGCCCGCCGCGAATCGACACGCGGACCAGCGCAAAGGTTAGCATTGCCGCGCAGGTAAGGAAGCACGGCTTAATCGGGCTTGAATAACGCCTTACCCGCGCACCAGGCCCAGCGCGGCATAGGCCTGCTCCAGCGTCGGCACGGCCAGCGCGCGCGCCTTGGCCGCACCCTGGTGCAGGATCGCGTCCAGCGCCGCCCGGTCCTGGCGCAGTTCGATGAAGCGGGCGTTGATCGGGGCCAGGCTTTCGACCAGCAGCTCGCCCAGCGCCGGCTTGAACTTGCCGAAGCCTTCGCCGCCAAAGCGGGCCAGCACCGCGTCCTGGCTTTCGCCCGCCATGGCGGCATAGATCCCGACCAGGTTGGCCGCCTCGGGCCGCCCGTCCAGCCCGCCCTTGTCGCTCGGCAGCGGTTCGGGATCGGTCTTGGCCTTCTTGACCTTACCCATGATCGTGTCGGCATCGTCGGTCAGGTTGATCCGGCTCATGTCCGAAGGATCGGACTTGCTCATCTTGGCCGAACCATCGCGCAACGACATGATCCGCGCGGCCTCGGCCGGGATGATCGGATCGGGCAGGGTGAAGATTTCCTCACCCGCCCCGAAATCGTTGTTGAACTTCTGCGCGATGTCGCGGGCGAGTTCGAGGTGCTGCTTCTGGTCCTCGCCCACCGGCACGTGGGTGGCCTGGTAGAGCAGGACATCGGCGGCCTGGAGCACCGGATAAGTGAACAGCGCGACCGAGGCCCCCTCGCGGTTCTTGCCGGCCTTGTCCTTCCACTGGGTCATGCGGTTCAGCCAGCCCATCCGCGCCGTGCCGTTAAGCAGCCATTGGAGCTCGGCATGCTGCGGCACCTGGGCCTGGTTGAACAGGATCGAGCGATCGGGATCGATCCCGCAGGCGACCAGGGCAGCCACCATCTCGCGCGTGTTGGACGCGAGCTCGGCCGGTACATGCGGCTGCGAGATCGCGTGGAGATCGGCCAGGAAGTACAGGCACTGGCCGCCGCCCGCGGTCACGTCATCCTGCATCCGCACCCAGTTGCGGATCGCGCCCAGGTAATTGCCAAGGTGCAGGTTGCCTGTGGGCTGGATACCGGAAACGACACGCATGGGAATTACTGAACCTCCAGGATTTCATCGTCGCGCTCATCGCGCTTGGGCCGGCGGCGGCGCAGCATGGCGACCAGATCGGGATCGAGCGCCCCGATGACATAGGCCGCCCCGAAGAACACCGCCATCCCGGTGCCGACCAGCACCGCCAGCGACCAGATCCGGTTCAGCACCGAAGCGCCAAAATAGGGCGACAGCAGCGGCATTAGCAGCCACAGTGCAGCGCCCATCAGGGCCGTGGCGATCACCTGCCGTGCGATCCGTGACGCCAGCTTGGCGGAGAAATGGAACCAGCCGCGCCGGTGCAGGATCACATAGAGCAGCAGGCAATTGAGGCTGGCCGAACAGGCCGTTGCCGCGGCCAGGCCGACAATGCCGTATTGGCGCACGACATAGAAGTTCAGCAGCACGTTGAAGATCAGCGAGGCCAGCGCGGTCCACACCGGGGTGCGGGTATCCTCGCGCGCAAAGAAGCCGGGGTTGAGGATCTTGACGATCACATAGGCCGGTAGCCCCGCGACCAGCGCGACCACGATCTGGGCCATGATTACCCCGTCCTCGGGTCGGAACTTGCCGCCGACGAAGAAGGCCGTGACGAAGGCCGGGGCGCAGATCGCCAGGGCAGCGGCGGCCGGCAGGGTCAGCAGGGTGGCGATCTCGAAGGCATTGGTCTGCAGCCGCTGCGCCTCGCTGCGGTTGCCCGAATGGATGTGGCGCGAAAGCATCGGCAGGATCGCCGTGCCCAGCGCGATCCCGAAGATCCCCAGCGGCATCTGGTTGAGCCGGTCGGCCAGCTTGAGCAGGGTCAGCGAACCCTGCGGCAATGACGTTGCAAAGAAGGTGTCGACCAGCTGGCTGATCTGGTAAATCCCGGCACCGAAAGTGGCGGGCAGGATCAGCGCGCCCAGCCGCTTCACCTCTGGGGTCAGTTTGGGCAGGGTCAGCTTGAGCCGCACGCCGGCGCGGCGGGTCGCCCAGCCCAGGTAGAGCAGTTGCAGCACCCCGGCGACCGAGACCCCGACCGCCAGCGACCAGGCCGCGAACAGGTCGTCGCCCCGGTTCATGTACCAGGCCGTGCCCATTGCCCCGATCAGGCTGACATTGAGCAGGATCGGCGCCGCCGCGCCCGGTGCAAAGCGCGAGCGGGCATTGAGCAGGCCCGACAGCATCGCTACCAGGCTGATCAGCGTGAGATAGGGGAAGGTCACCCGGCTGAGCGTGACGGCCAGTTCGAACTTGCCCGGCACCTTCTGGAATTCGCTGGCCAGCAGCCAGACAATCCCCGGCATGGCCAGCATCGCCAGCGCACTGAAGGCCACCAGCACCCAGACGAACACAGCCAGGACATCGTCGGCGAATTTCTCGGCCGCTTCCTCGCTGCCCGGCTGGCCATCGTGGCCGTGCAGCGCGCGGCTGTAGAGCGGCACGAAGGCCACGCTGAAGGCGCCCTCGGCAAACAGCCGGCGAAAGGTGTTGGGCAGGGTAAAGGCCAGCTGGAAGGCGTCGGCCGCCAGCCCCGCGCCCAGCACCCGGGCCAGGATCATGTCGCGGGCAAAGCCGAACACGCGGCTAACCGCCGTCAGCCCGCCAATCGTGCCGACGTTGCGGATCAGGCTCACGCGATTGCCCCCCGGCTAGCGATCAGGCGTTTCCGGCCGGTGCCGCTTCGCCCCCATCTGCGCCTTCGCCCTGCTGCGCTGCCAGCTGCTGCAGGTAGATGCCGTTGAAATCGATCGGTTCAAGCAGCAGCGGCGGGAAGCCGGCATCGCGCACGGCGTCGGCAATTACCCGGCGAGCGAAGGGGAACAGGATCCGCGGCGCTTCGGCATAAGTGAAGGCATGCTTCGAGGGCTCGTCGAGATTGCGCATGCCGAGCAGGCCGCAATAGGACAGGTCGATGATGAAGGCCGTGCCGGCTTCGCAGATCGACTTGAGCGCGATCTTCAACTCGATCTCGCTCACTTCGTCGCTCAGCTGGCGGGCACCGATGTTGAACTGCACGTCGATCTGCGGCGCATCGGTCCACGAGAAGCTGTCCGGCGAATTGGGGTTCTCGACCGAGAGGTCCTTGACGTACTGCGAGATGATCCCGGCGGCAGGCGCGGTATCGGCGCCGTTCATGGCGGGGCCACCAAGGCCAAGGTCGGTAATGATGTTGCCTTCGTCGGACATGATGCAGCGTTCTTTCGGCTGGAAATGGACTGGAATTTGGCCGCGCGCCTAGCATTGCCGGGGTGCTGCGGCAAAGGATTTTGCGCTGCTGTGACCGGCATGCGCCACTTGCCGCAAAAAATTGCCGTCAGGGCGACGTCCACGCGTTGTTCATTTGTCACGGCTACCTATTTAGGCATAGGGAATTGCAACGCCGCAAGCCTGCGGCAGGGACTTACGCACGTGGACAAGACCGTTGAGATCGTCATCCTCGCCATGATCGCAGCCTTTCTGGGGCTGCGGCTTTACTCGGTGCTGGGCCGCCGTGCCGAGCACGAGGAGGAAGTGATCCAGGGTCCGCGCCCGGCCGAAGCGCCACGCGTTGCCGGCGGTGAAGCCGCCGAACGTGGCCAGGCTCCGGTGCGCATGCCCGTGGCTGGCGTCACCCCCGCGATCGAGCGCGGCCTGCGTGAAATTGCCGCGGCCGACCGCCGCTTCGATATCACCGCCTTCGTCGAAGGGGCCAAGGGCGCTTACCGCATGGTGCTGGAAGCCTTCTGGAAGGCTGACAAGGACACGCTGGGCGAGTTGTGCGACCGCGACGTCTATGACAGCTTCATCGCCGCCATCGCTGCGCGCGAGGCCGCGGGTGAGACGCTCGACAACCGCCTGATCCGGATCGAGGAGGCGGTCATCGTCTCCGCAGCCTTTGAAGCGCCGATGGCCCGCATCACGATGCGCTTTGCCGCCGATATCGCCGCCGTCACCCGCAATGCCGAAGGCCAGGTCGTGGCCGGCTCGCTCGACGATGCGATCGATTCGCGCGACCTGTGGACCTTCAGCCGCAACGTCACCGCGGCTTCGCCCGACTGGCTGCTCGACGAGACTGACGAGGCCTGAGCGCCCGATGCGGCCGGGTGGCATCGCTGCGCTGGCCGGACTGGCGCTGCTGGCCGCCTGCGGACGGATCATTCCCGCGCCCAGCGGCATCGCCCAACCGCCTGCAGGCGTAGCCGCAACCACTGCCCTGGCTGCCGGGTTCTGGGCCGGCCCTCCGATCGACAGCCTTGGCATTGCCGCGGATGACGCCGTAACCGCGCTCGCCTCGTTCCGTGAAAGCTGCCCGCGGCTGGTGTCGCGCGATGATGCCTCTGGCCTGACTCGCCCAGCCGACTGGCAGCAAGCCTGCGCAGCCGCGACCAAGTGGCCGGAGGGCCAGGCGCAGCGCTTCTTCGTCCAGCATTTCGAAGCCGTGAAGATTGGTGACGGCAAGGCCTTTGCCACCGGTTATTACGAACCGGAGATTGCCGGGGTGCGCACCCGCCAGCCCGGTTTTGACGTGCCGGTCTATGCCGTGCCGCCCGACCTGGTCCGCGCCAGGCCGGGCGATGCACCGCCCAATCCCAATGGCACCATGCCGCTTGGCCGCTATGACGAGAGCGGCGCCTTCGTGCCCTATTTCGAGCGCGGCCAGATCTACGACGGCGTACTTGAAGGCAAGGGGCTGGAGATTGCCTGGGCGGCCGACCGGGTGGAGATGTTCTTCCTCCAGATCCAGGGCTCGGGCCGCCTGCGCGCTCCCGATGGTTCGGTCATCCGGATCGGCTATGCCGGGCAGAACGGCCAAGCCTATACCGGCATCGGCGGGGTGATGCGCCAGCGCGGGCTGCTGGGCACTTTGCCGGGGCAGTATTCCGGATCGATGCAGGGGATCATGCAATATGTGCGCGAGAACCCTGAGGCCGGCAACGCGCTGATGCGCGAGAACAAGAGCTTCGTGTTCTTCCGTGAGTTGACCGGCGATGGCCCGCTCGGCGCGCTGGGCGTGCCGGTGCGGCGCGAGAGCAGCGTGGCGGCAGATCCCGCCTATGTGCCGCTGGGTGCGCCGGTCTGGCTCAAGCTGGAGCGGGGCGAGGCCAGCGGCCTGTGGGTGGCCCAGGATACCGGCGGGGCGATCAAGGGCGCCAAC
>JBEGOD010000023.1:0-15270 GCA_041182185.1 Pseudomonadota bacterium | reverse complement strand
GAGGCCGAGCAGCGCGACCTGCTGTCGGCCGTGATCCGCTCTGCCCCCACGGCACGCGAAGACGGCCGCAGCCTGCAACGGGCCTGGCTGCGCGGCGATGTGGCGGCGCTGGCGGCGCTCGACCATCAGGGACTGCTGGCCGATCCGGAACTGCGCGAGGCGCTGCTGGTTCGCCGCAACATGGCTTGGATCGGTCAACTGAAGCCAATGTTGCAGCGGGGGGAGAAGCCGCTGGTCGCCGTTGGCGCGCTGCATCTGGTCGGGCGGGATGGGCTGCTCGCCGACCTGGAGCGGCAGGGCTTCAAGGTGACCCGGCTGCAGTAGCCTTGCATTTCCCGCCCATTGCCGCTAACGGCCCGCGCTTCCCGTCATGGTCATCCCTGGAGGCGTGACGGAGAAGAACTGTAATCCAGAGTTTTGAAAGGCAATGCAATGAGCGATACGCTGCACCTGCCGGCCGAGACGCGCGAACGGGCTGGCAAGGGAGCCTCCCGTGCACTGCGTCGTGAAGGCCGCGTCCCCGCCGTCATCTATGGTGGCAATGAAGAGCCCCTGGCGATCCACGTCGAAGAAAAGCTGCTGCGCAAGCAGCTTGGCACCGGCCACTTCCTCAACTCGATCGTCGAGATCGAAGTCGGCGGCAAGACCCTGCGCACGCTCCCCAAGGACGTTGCCTTCCATCCCGTCAACGATCGCCCGCTGCACGCCGACTTCCTGCGCGTTTCGAAGGACCACAAGGTCCACGTCAACGTGCCGGTGCACTTCACCAACGAAGATGCTTCGCCAGGCCTCAAGCGCGGCGGCGTGCTCAATATCGTGCTGCACGATCTTGACGTGGTCTGCGCCCCCGACAACATCCCTGACGAAGTGCTGATCGACGTCACCGGCCTCGAAGTCGGCGCCTCGATCCACATTCACGATGTCAAGCTGCCGGCCGGCGTCACCGCCGCCCACGCTGATCGTGACGATACCATCGCCACCATCGTTGCCCCTTCGGGTCTGCGCAGCGAAGCAGGCGATAACGCCAAGACCGAAGCGGCTTCCTAAGCCCTTCAGGTTGACCGGGGCGGCTCGCCTGCCCCATCAGAAGCCGGACCGCAGCAATGCGGTCCGGTTTTCTTTTGACCGGACAAGTTTGGGAGGACGCGCGTGCAGCTCTGGGTCGGCCTAGGCAATCCGGGACCGCAATATGCCCTGCACCGGCACAATGTCGGCTTCATGGCGCTCGACACCATTGCCGAAGTGCATCGGTTTGGTCCGGAAGCGAAGAAGTTCCAGGGCTGGCTGCGCGAAGGGCGGCTTGGCGGGCAGAAGATCCTGCTGCTCAAGCCCGCGACCTTCATGAACGAAAGCGGCCGCTCGGTGAGCGAGGCCCTGCGCTTCTACAAGCTGGACGTCGAAGCCCTGACCGTCTTCCACGACGAACTCGATCTGGCCCCGTTCAAGGTCAAGGTGCGGATGGGCGGTGGACTGGCCGGTCACAACGGGCTGCGCTCGATCGATCAGTACCTGGGTCCGGATTTTCGACGCGTCCGGATCGGGATCGGCCATCCCGGCCACAAGGATCGGGTCACCGGCCATGTCCTGGGCAATTATGCCAAGGCCGAGCAGGACGATCTGGCCGCGATGCTGGGCGGGATCGCCGCCGAAGCCGAATGGCTGGCCAAGGGTGACGACGCCCGATTCATGAGCGATCTGGCCTTGCGGTTGCAGGACTGATTGCCATGCAGCGCGTGCTGGTCATCGGCTCGCCGGGCGCGGGCAAGTCCACCCTGGCGCATCAGCTGGCGGCGCGGTGCGGACTGCCGCTGTTCCACCTCGACAAGCTGTTCTGGCTACCGGGCTGGGTCGAGCGCGACCGTGACGAGGGCCGCACCGAGCTGGCCGAGGTCCTGGCCGGGAAGCGCTGGATCATCGATGGCAATTACGGCTCCACCATGCCGATGCGGATTGCCCGCGCCGACACGGTGGTCTGGCTCGATTACCCGACCTCGCTATGCCTGGGCCGGGTATTAAAGCGCTGGTGGCAATACCGCGGCAAGGCACGGCCCGACATGACCGAGGGTTGCCCGGAGAACCTCAACCTCGAATTCCTGCGCTATGTCCTGAGCTTCCGCAGCGCCTGGCAGCACCGCAATGCGGCTGCGCTTGGCGGGTTCGGCGGGACGGTGCTGCGCTTTTCGGATCCGCGCCGAACCGCGGAATGGCTGGATCAACTGAGGTAAGTTGCCAAGGCTAGGTCAAGGGCGAAGATCGCGGCCGCCACGGCGCTGGCCAGGGCGGCACGGCGATTGCGGATACCATTGCGGTTAATCGCCACGATCACGCGATTGAGATCGTGGTAATCGAAGGTTTCGTGCGGGGTTACCCGATGGATCAGCTGGTTGCTGGCCCTGTACCAGAACCAGGCCGCCACTGCCGATGCCAGCACTGCGGAAAAATCGAGCATATAGCTCAGCACCACCAGCATCGCCTGCTTCTCCCTGTTATCCCGCAGGACTCTTGCCCGTTTCCAGATAGCCGCACCAGATAGGGGCAGCCGAATCGTTTTCAAGACAGCCCAATTCCAGCTCGACAGGCTGGGTGCCTTGATCTCACTATCCTGAAGTAATCTCGCCTCGGGGACCGTGCCATGACCAAGCTTTCACGCCGCAACCTGATTGGTGCCAGCGCCGCCTCGCTCGCCTCAGCTGCCATGCTGCCCACCAGCAAGGCCAGAGCCAGCGACACGCCTTTACTCAAGGGCAAGTCGATCCTGGTGACTGGTGCCTCTTCCGGCTTCGGCTATGCCGGCGCGCTGCTCTATGCCCGGCTCGGAGCCAAGGTGTTCGCGACAATGCGCAACCTGCCGCGCCCCGAAGCCACCGAGCTCGCTGCGGCGGCCAAGACCGAAAGGCTCGACGTCACGATCCTGCCGCTCGACGTTACCAAGGACGACCAGGTGCTCAAGGCCGTCCGCGAGGCTGAGCGGCTGGCCGGCGGCGGGCTTGACGTGGTGATCAACAACGCCGGGATCGGCCAGTCCGGCCCGATCGAAGTCCAGGACATGGCCGCGATGCAGCTGGCCTTCGACACCAATGTCATGGGGGTGCAGCGTGTGCAGCGGGCGGTCCTGCCGGCGATGCGGGCACGCAAGTCCGGCCTGATCGTCAATATCTCCTCGCAGCTGGGCCGGGTGATCACGCCCTCTGGCGGACCCTACTCGGCGACCAAGTTCGCGCTGGAGGCGCTGAGCGAGCAGCTGGCCTATGAACTGGCACCGCACGGGGTGGAGGTCTGCATTATCCAGCCCGGCGGCTACCCGACCAAGGTCTGGTCCAACCGCAATCGCTATAACCAGGAACTGAAGGCCCGGATCGATCCTGAACGGATCAAGGGCTATGCCGACTTGGTCGCGCGGATGGGCAGCGAAACCGGCGGTGGCCGGAATGCCGATGTGCTTGATGTGCCGCGCGCAATCGCGGAGATCGCCGCCCTCCCCGCAGGCCGCCGCCCCTTGCGTCGGGCAGTCCACCCCGGGCCCAAGCCGCAGGAAGCGATCAATCGGATAGCGGCTGAGACGCAGGTGAACTGGCTGGGTAATTCGGCGTTCGGCCCCTGGATCAAGGCCGTGCATGATTAGCCTGTAAACTGTCGGTTTCACTTACAAACCTAACGCCGCGAAGCGAGCGTTAACTACTGACATCCCCTGCTTTGCTTATTTGGCACGGCGATTGCGAGACTAACCGTCAACCATTCGTTTGCAGGGGGTTTCCATGCGTATTGTCCGTCAGATTTCATCGTTGGCCGTGATTGCCAGCCTGGCCTTTGCCAGCGCCCCGGCCCTGGCCGATGCGATCACGCTTGGATCCGGCAACATCGGCCAGACCTATAGCTTCACCTTCGATGGCTATTCGGGCGGCACGACCATCAACGGCTTGACCTCCGCCGCCAGCTTCACACTGACTGGCACCACGGCAAACAGCTATACCTTCAGCTACAGCCTGGCCAACACCACCAGCGATCCGGTGAACTCGCGCCTGTCGGGTTTTGCCTTCAACACCGATCCGAACATCTCGAGCGCCAGCTCGACCGGGGCCTTCAGCTACACCACGGTTGGTGGCAGCTATCCGAACGGCATCGGCAGCGTTGACGTCTGCTTCAAGGATGCCGCGACGGGCGCCTGCTCGGGCGGCGGCAGTGGCGGCCTGCTCGACGGCCAGACCGGCACCGGCACCTTCACGCTCAACTTCGCGCAGCCGCTGACCTCGCTGACGCTCAGCGATTTCTTCGTGCGGTATCAGTCGATCACCGGCGCCGGCTATGTCTCGTCGGCCAGCGGTTCGGGCACCCTGACCAGCAGCGGCAGCACCAGCACGGGCGGTACGCCGGTTCCCGAGCCGGGCATGATCGGCCTGCTGGGCGGCGCGCTTGCCGGCCTCGCCTTCGCCCGCCGGCGTCGCAGCCAGCAGCGGCTCGCGCTGGCCTAAACCCTAACCGCCAGTGCGCGTGGCTTCGGCCAGGTGCAGCTGGATGGTCTTGTTCTGAGGCGCCTGTTCTGCCGCACGGTGGAGCAGGCGTTTCGCATTTTCCAGGTCCTGCCCGGCCCGGAACCGCACCCAGCCTGCCGTATCCAATATAGAAGCATTGTCAGGCGCCAGCTTAAGCGCCTGGTCGGCATAGGTGCGGGCCCGGTCGTGGTTGCCCAGCATCGATTGGGCATAGGCCATATTGTTCAGGACCAGCACATTGCCACCCTTGGTCGCGGCCAGGATGCGGTCATAGGCAATTGCCGCCTTGGCCCAGTCGCCGCGCTGGATCGCGGCATCGGCCTCAGCCAGATCGCCGCCCACGACTTGCGGTGACGGGTTCTTCGACCGCTTGTCATATTCGGCAGCACGCGGATCGCCGGCTGCCTTTGCGGCGCGGGCCATGACGGCAAGCTCTTCGGGCCGGGCCTGCGGGCTGTCGGCAATCGTCTGAAGCGCTGCCATCGCGCCCTTGGCGTCCTTGCCAGCCAGCCGCGCTTCGGCAAGCAGCATTGCAACCTGCCGGTTACCCGGCTGGACCCGCGCGATCGGCGTCAACTGAGCGGCGGCCAATTCGCTGCGGTCAAGCTTGAGCAGAGCTTCTGCATAGAGCACCCGCAGCGGGTCAACGCCCGGAATATCGGCTTCGAGCGGCTGGACGGTCGAGCGAACCAGCTGCCAGTTCTGCATCGCCACCCCGGCGCGGGCTCGCAGGTACGCGACCTGCAGGTTGCGCGGGGCGACCTCGGCGGCCTTGTCGGCAACGGCGAGCATGTCCTTGTAGCGTCCCAGATCGCCCAGCGCCGCGGCTTGCCCATTGAGCGCCGCCAGACTGGTCGGATAGCGCTTTGCGGCGTCGCTGTAGGTCTCCAGCGCGACCATCAGGTCGCCCTTGACCAACGCAATCTGGCCCTTGACCAATAATGTATCGATCCCGTGCGGAGCGAGTGCGGCAGCCTTGCCGGTCAGCTCATCTGCCGCAGCGATATCGCGCTCCATCAGGCGCAGCCGCGCCATGTCGGCAAAGGCCCGGGCATTGTCGCCGACCGCGACCGCCTTGGCGAAAAAGCCGGCAGCTGCAGCGGTATCGCCATCCTGGATCGCCGCCAGGCCGCGCAGCCGGTCAGCCTCGGAGGACGCGGCATTGGCCAGTGCATCGCGCGCCACTTGCGGCGCATTGCGCAGCAGGGCGGCTTCGGCAGTCAGTTCAGCCTGTTCCGGCACGCCGCCCGCCGCGGCCAGCTTTTGCAACGCCGCCCCGGCTCCGGCGCCATCACCCAGCGCCAGCAGGGTCTTGGCTTGGAGCAGCAAGAGCTCCTTGTTGCCGGGCATGCCCTCAAGTGCCGCAGCAGCCAGGATCCGCGCCTTGGCATAGTCATTGGCGGCAAAGGCGGTACGCGCGTCGGCGGCCTGCTCTTGCGGAGAGGCGGAGCAGGCGGCGAGCGCCAGCAGGGCGGGCATGATGAGGATCTTGCGCATCGGGCAATCCTGCCACCAACCCCTGAAAATTCGGTGAAACGCTCCGATTGCCCTGCCGCAACTGGTCAAACCGGCCCTCTCCCGCTATGGGCCGCCGCGCATCAGTTCGATCGGAGTGTGAAATGGGTTTTCGTTGCGGAATTGTCGGCCTGCCCAATGTCGGCAAGTCGACGCTGTTCAATGCGCTGACCGAAACCCAGGCCGCCCAGGCGGCCAACTATCCATTCTGCACGATCGAGCCGAACGTCGGCAATGTCGGCGTGCCCGATCCGCGGCTCGATACCCTGGCGAAGATTGCCGGTTCAGCCAAGATCATCCCGACCCAGCTTGGCTTCGTCGACATTGCCGGCCTGGTCCGCGGCGCCAGCAAGGGCGAAGGCCTGGGCAACCAGTTCCTCGGCAACATCCGCGAGGTTGACGCCATTGTCCACGTGCTGCGCTGCTTCGAGAATGACGATATCCAGCACGTCGACAACAAGATCGACCCGGTGTCCGATGCCGACACCGTTGAAACCGAACTGATGCTGTCTGACCTCGAAAGCCTGGAAAAGCGCGTACCCGCGGCCCAGAAAAAGGCCGCGCAGGGCGACAAGGATGCCAAGCTGCTGGCTTCGGTGCTGGCCCCGGCGCTCGACCTGCTGCGCGAGGGCAAGCCCGCCCGCCTCGCCTGGCCGACTGACGAGGAAGAGCGCAAGGTATTTGCCTCGGCGCAATTGCTCACCGCCAAACCGGTACTCTATGTCTGCAATGTCGAGGAAGAAAGCGCGGCCAACGGAAACGCCTTTTCCGAAGCCGTATTCGCCAAGGCCAAGGCCGAAGGTGCCAACGCCGTCATCGTCTCAGCCGCGATCGAGAGCGAGCTTACCGGCATGGACGACGAGGAGCGGATGGTGTTTCTTGAGGAAATGGGCCTCCACGAGACCGGCCTCGCCCGGGTAATCCGCTCGGGCTATGACCTCCTCCACCTGATCACCTTCTTCACCGTCGGCCCCAAGGAAGCCCGCGCCTGGACCGTCCACCAAGGTGCCAAGGCCCCCGAGGCAGCCGGTGAGATCCACTCCGACATGCAGCGCGGCTTTATCCGCGCCGAAACCATCGCCTTCGACGACTATGTTGCGCTCGGCGGTGAAGGTCCGTGCAAGGATGCCGGCAAGCTGCGCCAGGAAGGCAAGGACTACGTCATCCAGGACGGCGACGTGCTGCACTTCAAGTTCAACGTGTGAGGCGGCGATGTCTGGCGACCTGCTCTACTTCGAAGACCTCGAGATCGGCACCAGGGCCAGCTTCGGCCGCTACGAGGTGACGCGCGAGGAAGTGCTGGAATTCGCGGCCAAGTACGATCCCCAGCCCTTCCACCTCAGCGACGAGGCCGCTGCCAAGACCCATTTCGGCCGCATCTCCGCCAGTGGCTGGCACACCTGCGCCATGACCATGCGGATGCTGGTCGACAACATCACCGAGCGCAAGCAGGCCGGGCTCGGCTCACCGGGGCAGGACGAGCTGCGCTGGCACCGCCCGGTCTATCCCGGTGACGTGCTGCGCGTCGAAACCGAACTGCTCGAAAAGACCCGCAGCCGCTCGCGCCCGGAAATGGGCAGCTTCAAATCGATCGTCACGGTGCGCAACCAGCATGACGAAAAGGTGATGACCTTCCGCTCAATCGGCCTGATTGCGGTGCGCAATCCCGAAATTCGCGACTGACAGCGCAGCGCCGTCAACGCGGATCTGCCGAGTCGCCGCGAGTTAGTTGATAAAACACGCGCGCAGGACGCGGTTCCGCCTGCGTGAACAAGCGCGCGGCGTGAAACACGGCGAAACCAACGATTAGAAAGAGCCGCTGCGAAGGTAGCAGGCGGAGGCGATGTAGGAAAATTGACGGCCCTGATTTGCCTAGTCCTTCAGGCCGGCAAGATCGGCCTCAGTCCAGTGCCGCTTTGACGGCTGCGACAGCCGCGTCAGTGTGCGCGTCCAGAAAGCCGTGGCCCCATTCGGGATGGGCGATGATCTCACCATTGGCGAGGTAAGGCGCAATTCGGGGGGTGAACTCCGCCAGTTCATCGCCCGGCATCAAAACGGTTATCCGGTGCGGCAGCGCGCCCACGACCGCGGGATATTTGGGCGCATAGTCGAATGCCGCCCGATGCCCCCATTCATAGTCTTCACCAGCCCGGAGGTTCTCGGCAAAGGACATCGCCATCGATTCCAGATCGGTTCCCGGACCGCGATGATGGACCACCTTTTCCCACATTATCCGGAACCGGGTGCCTGCGACATCCAGCGGAATGTGCTCGTAGGTTTCGTGCATCAGCTTGAGTTCTTCAGGCGTGAAAACCGGTGCCGAGATCATCACGATGCCGCCGACCTGCTCCGGCCGCTGCCGCGCGGCCTCTGCCGCCACCTCCGACCCGGTGTGATAGCCGACCACATCGATCACCCCAAGTTGCAGCGCATCGACCACATCCCACAGGCTGCGCGCATAATCCTCGATGGATACTGGCGGTGACGACGGCGGGGGATCGGACTCGCCGAAACCGGGATAGTCATGGGCCAGGACGATCCGGTCATCTGCAGCCCGCTCGATGAACTTGGCAAATATCCGGCCCGACTTTGGGCTCATGTGCAAGCAGGCGAGCGGGCGCTTCTGCTGCGCGGCCGGCGCGGCGATGCGCAGGTGAATCTGGCCATGCTGACCATCGACAAATTTGCGAACCGGTCTTGTCATGCAGATCACCCCAATCGCGGTACCTGGCCCCTACCGCCGCCCGAACAGCTTCTCGACATCCTCGAGCGCCAGCTTGACCCAGGTCGGGCGGCCGTGGTTGCACTGGCCGGAGCGCGGCGTGCGTTCCATTTCGCGCAGCAGGGCGTTCATCTCCGCGACCGACAACGTCCGCCCGGCCCGGACCGAACCGTGGCAAGCCATGGTTGCAAGGACAAGGTCGAGCCGCTCACCAAGTACGAGCGCGGCACCGTTCTGGGCCAGATCGTCAGCCACGTCGCGCACCAGCGCCTGGACATCGCCCCCGGCCAGCGCCGCCGGGACCGCGCGGACCAGCATGGCATCGGGGCCGAAGCGTTCGAGCGCCAGGCCATGCTCGGCCAGCTGCGGCGCGGCTTCGGCCAGGCGGTCGCAATCGGGCTCGCCCAGTTCGACCACTTCGGGGATCAGCAGCGCCTGCGCCGCGGTGATGGCGCCTTGCGCACCGGCCGCCTTCAGCCGTTCGAGCACCAGGCGTTCGTGCGCGGCGTGCTGATCGACCAGCACCAGCCCGTCCTCCGCTTCCGCCACAATATAGGTGTTGGCGACCTGTCCGCGCGCCACGCCGAGCGGATGCGACGTGGCCGGTTCGGGTGCGGCTTCGGCCATCTCCGCGCGTGCAGCCGGAGCCAGCATCGAGGCTTCGTAACCGCGCCAGACCTGCCCGGTATCGCGTACCGCATAGGGTTCGGTATTGCGCGCAAACAGCGATCCCAGCGCCGGAGCTGCCCCGCGGCTGATCGGCTCTGACTGCCAGTTCCCCATCGCGGGCGCGGCCGGGGCCTGGGCCGAACGCTGCCCGGCCCCTTCAAGCGCGTGCCGCAAGCCGGAAACGATAAACCCGCGCACGAAGGCCGGGTCGCGGAAGCGCACCTCGGTCTTGGCCGGGTGGACGTTCACGTCGACTTCCTCTGGCGGCAGGTCGAGGAACAGCGCCAGCACGGCATGGCGATCGCGCGCCAGCATATCGGCATAGGCCCCGCGCACCGCCCCCACCAGCAGCCGGTCCTTCACCGGGCGGCCATTGACGAACAGGTACTGGTGATCGGCCACGCCGCGGTTGAAGGTCGGCAGGCCGGCGACCCCGGTCAGGCGAACCGGACCGCGGGCCCGATCGATCAGCACGCCATCATCCGCCAGTTCGCGGGCCACGAGTTGCGCAACGCGCGCGGCCAGGCTTTGCCCGCCCTGCACCGCCAGCACGCGGCGACCATCGTGTTCGAGCGTGAAGCCCACTTCGGGCCGGGCCATGGCCAGGCGGCGCACGACATCGAGGCAGGCGGCATATTCGCTGCGGGCCGAGCGCAGGAACTTGCGCCGGGCGGGCACTTTGCCGAACAGGTCCTCCACCCGGATGCGCGTGCCCGGCGGCAGGGCTGCCGGGCCCTCGGCAACCTGCTGGCCATGATCGACCACCAGTTGCCAGCCACTTTCCGCCCCCCGCACCCGGCTTTCCATGGTCAGCCGCGCGACGCTGGCGATCGAGGGCAGCGCCTCGCCCCGGAAACCGAGCGTGGCGACCAGTTCGATTGCCTCGTCCGGCAGCTTCGAGGTGGCGTGACGTTCCAGTGCCAGGGCCATGTCAGCGCAGGTCATCCCGCACCCGTCATCGGTCGCTTCGATCAGGCCAAGGCCGCCCTCGGCCAGGCGCACGGCAATGGCGGTAGAGCCTGCGTCAATGGCGTTTTCGACCAGCTCCTTCAGTGCCGCAGCAGGGCGCTCGACCACCTCGCCGGCGGCGATGCGGTTGACCAGGGTCTCGGGAAGGCGGCGGATCACTGGCATTGGTTCCTGACACTAGCGATGAAGTGCACTGAATTCGAGACGGAAGAACGGACGCAATCCCCATGTTTCGGACAAATTTTTAGCCTTTGTCGGCCCCTTGCGATAATGAGCCGTGATTCACGCCAACCTACCGGCTTTTGACTTCTGCAATCTTTGCAGTAAGTGGCTGGAAACTTTATGGATTTGCCAATGGCCAACTTCCTGTCCCGATTCTTCAAGTTTGGCTCGCAGAACATGGCGATCGACCTCGGGACAGCTAACACGCTGGTCTATGTCCAGGACCGCGGCATCGTGCTGGATGAGCCGTCGGTCGTGGCGATCGAAACGATCAACGGAATCAAGCGCGTCAAGGCCGTGGGCGATGATGCCAAGATGATGATGGGCAAGACCCCGGACAGCATCGAAGCGATCCGCCCGCTGCGCGATGGCGTGATTGCCGACATCGAAATTGCCGAAGAAATGATCAAGCACTTCATCCGCAAGGTGAACGGCAAGCGCACCTCGATGTTCTCGCCCCCGGAAATCGTGATCTGCGTGCCCTCGGGCTCGACCTCGGTCGAGCGCCGCGCAATCCGCGACGCCGCCAGCAATGCCGGGGCCAGCCAGGTTTACCTGATCCTCGAGCCGATGGCCGCGGCGATCGGGGCGAACATGCCGGTGACCGAGCCGGTCGGCTCGATGGTGGTCGATATCGGCGGCGGCACGACGGAAGTCGCGGTGCTTTCGCTGCGCGGCCTTGCCTATACCACTTCGGTCCGCGTCGGTGGGGACAAGATGGACGAAGCAATCGTCTCTTACGTCCGCCGCCACCACAACCTGCTGATCGGTGAAGCCACGGCCGAGCGGATCAAGAAGGACTACGGCGTCGCCATGGTCCCGGCTGACGGGATCGGCGAATCGATCCAGATCAAGGGCCGCGACCTGGTCAACGGCGTGCCCAAGGAAATCACCATTACCCAGGCGAACATCGCCGAAGCCCTGTCCGAACCGATCGGCGCGATCATTGAAGGCGTGCGCATCGCGCTGGAAAACACCGCGCCCGAACTGGCCGCCGACATCGTTGACCAGGGCATCGTGCTGACCGGTGGCGGTGCACTGATCCAGGGGCTGGATGATTATCTCCGCGAGGAAACCGGCCTGCCGGTGTCGATCGCGGAAGATCCGCTGTCCTGCGTGGCGCTGGGCACGGGCCGGGCCATGGAAGATCCGATCTATCGCGGCGTGTTGATGACGGCCTGAGCGGCCACTTAAGGGGAGAAGGCACCGCATGGCGCCGTCGTCGAACCGGCGCCCCGGCAGTTCCCGCAGGGCGCAGTACTCGACATTTCTGGGTTACGTGATCGCTTTTGCGGGCGTGATCCTTGGCGTTGCGGTGTTGCTGTTCTCGACGGGTAATGCCGGCGCCTTTTCCGGGCTGCGCAGCAGCGCGACCGATGTCGTCGCCCCGGCTGGCGAGGCTGCGGCTGTCGGCCGCAGCGAGAGCCAGGGCGTTTGGTCGGCGCTGAAGGGCTACTTCACTTACGGCGTCCGCGTCGCCCGCAACGAACAGGAGCTGGCGGTCGCCCGTGTGCGCCTGGCCGAAGCAGCTGCACTGAAGGATGAGAACCGGCGGCTTAAGGCGCTGCTCGACCTGCGCGAGACAGAACCTGAACCAGTGGCGATGGCGCGGCTGATCGGTTCCACCTCGACCAGCACCCGCCGCTTCGCCCTGCTTGGCGCCGGCAAGTCGCAAGGCGTCGCCGTCGGCATGCCGGTGCGTTCACCCGAGGGCCTGGTTGGCCGCGTTCTCGAAGCGGGGGATCGCTCCGCGCGCATCCTCCTGATCACGGACACGGAGAGCGTTGTCCCGGTGCGCCGCGCCAGCGATGGCACCGCTGCGTTCGCAACCGGGCGCGGCGATGGCACCTTGCAGCTTCGGCTGATCAATCTCGGCACCAATCCGCTTAGACCAGGGGACGCCTTCGTGACATCCGGTTCAGGCGGGCTCTACTGGCCCGGCACGGCCATTGCCGTGGTGACGCGGCTGACGCGCGACGGCGCTATCGCCCGCGCGCTGAGCGATCCGGGCACGACCGAATTCGTGCAAGTCCAGCCGCTGTGGGAAGAAGGCACTGCGGCGCAGCAACTGACCGCACCAAAGCCCGCCGCCGAGGGGCAGTAATGCCCACGCCGCTGCCCGAACAGCTGAACGACCTGGTCCGCCCGCGGATCAACCGCGCACCCTCGCCGCTGCTGGCGATCGCCCTGCCCTGGGTCCTGGTGATGCTGGGCAGCCTCAGCCCGGCCTGGCCGGTCATCTCTTCCGCACCGGTGATGCCGCCGCTGGGGTTTCTGTTTCTGCTGGGCTGGCTGCATCTGCGCCCGGGCCTGTTTCCGGTCTGGGCGGGCTTGCCGCTGGGACTGTTCGACGATCTCTACAGCGGGCAGCCGCTCGGCTCCGCGATTCTGCTGTGGTCGCTGGCCACGATCGCGATGGACTTTGTCGAAACCAGGTTTCCCTGGCGCGGCTTTATCCAGAACTGGGTCGTCGCCTCGGCCGTGATCGCAGGCTACCTGCTGGTTGCAGCCTGGTTTGCCGGTGTGCACCGCCAGCCCGACCTGCTGCTGGCAATGCTGCCGCAAATCGTGCTTTCCATCCTTGCCTATCCGATTGCCGCCCAGCTGGTTGGCCTGGTTGACCGGCTGCGGCTGATCCAGGTGCGGGAAGTCTGATGCTGACGGGTTCAAGCCAGCACGTCAGCTCTGGCACGCTGAAGAATGCCTATGATCGCCGCGCGCTGCTGATCGGTGGCTTGCAGGCGGCAGTTGGCGTGCTGCTGGCGGGCCGCGTGGCCTGGATCAGCCTGGCCCAGAACGAGAAGTATCGGCTCGCCTCGGAGAGCAACCGGGTCAACCTGACCCTGATCTCGCCGCGCCGCGGAGCGATCCTTGATCGCAATGGCGCGCCGATTGCCGCCAACCGCGCCGACTTTCGCGTCGACCTCGTGCCCGACCGGCTGGTCGATGCCGATCGCACCCTGGCCGAACTTGGCCGCCTGCTCAAGCTGAGCGATGTGCGGATCAAGGATCTCAAGGACAAGCTCGACAAGGCGCGCGGTTTCCAACCGGTGGAAGTTGCGGCGGGCCTGGATTGGGACAGCTTCGCCGCGATTTCCGTGCGCCTGCCGGATCTTCCCGGCGTGCTGGCCCAGCGCAGTTTTTCGCGCTGGTACCCGACCGGTCCTTCGGTCGGCCACCTGGTCGGCTATGTCGGGGCTGCTTCGGCCGAGGATTACGAAAAGGAACGCAATCCGCTGCTCGTGACACCCGGCTTCAAGATCGGGAAGGATGGGCTGGAAAAGCGCTTCGAGACCGCCCTGCGCGGCACGCCAGGTGCCCGGCGGGTAGAGGTGACCGCCAGCGGCAAGGTAGTCCGCGACCTCGAGATGCGCGAAGATGTGCCCGGCCAGCCGCTGCACCTTGCGATCAATGCCCCTTTGCAGGACTACGCCGCGCGCCGGCTGGGCGTTGAATCCGGCGCCGTCGTGGTGATGGATTGCCATACTGGCGATATCCTCACCATGGCCTCGATGCCCAGTTACGATCCCAACAGTTTCTCCGACGGGATTGGCCGGATCGAATGGAAGATGCTGTCCGAGGACGATCACGTCCCGTTGCGCAACAAGGTGCTGCGCGGGCTCTATCCCCCGGGGTCGACCGTCAAGCCAATGGTGGCGCTGTCCTTCCTGGAAGCCGGGCTCGATCCGGATGAAACCGTGTTCTGCGGCGGCGGCCTGCGGGTCGGCAACCGGGTGTTCGGCTGCTGGAACCGGCGCGGCCACGGCACTGTCAACATGGCCAAGGGCATCTATCAGAGCTGCGATGTCTACTTCTATCATTTTGCCCAGCGGATCGGCATGGATCCGATCGCGGCCATGGCCCGGCGGCTCGGCCTGGGGCAGAAGTTCGATCTGCCGGTGGTTGGCCAATCCTATGGCACAGTGCCGGATGCTGCATGGAAGTTGCGGAAATACCAGAAGCCGTGGGCGGTGTTCGATACGGTCAACGCCACGATCGGCCAGGGCTACATGCTGGTAAACCCGCTGCAGCAGGCGGTCATGGCCGCGCGCATTGCCAGCGGAAAGCTGCTCCAGCCCCGATTGCTGCTGGATCAGAAGACGCCGGATGTGCCGAGCATGGGCTTCAGCCAGGAACATCTGGCCTATGTCCACCAGGCGATGTTCGACGTTGTCAATGGCCCCGGCACGGCCGGCCGGGCCCGCCTGCCGTTTCCGGACATCCAGATCTCCGGCAAGACCGGAACGGCGCAGGTGGTGGGCCTGCATATCTCGGACGGCAAGTCAGGCCCCTGGAAATACCGGGACCACGGCCATTTCATCGCCTTCGCGCCGTTCGACAATCCGCGCTATGCCTGCGCGGTGGTGGTCGAACACGGCGGCGGTTCTTCCGCAGCCTATCCGATCGCCCGCGATGTCATGACCTTCCTGTTCGATCCGGCCAAGGCCATGCAGGTCCTGCTGGAGATGGAGCAAGGCTGGGGCGGCACCCCGCAGCAGCGCATGGCCGCCCGTGATGGCGCCGATGAAGCCCGCTATGGCACCAGCGCGCCCAAGCCCGCCGATGACAACCCCGTTGCCAGCGCCGATGCCCGGGCTGAGGCCGCCAGCAGCCGGCCGCAGCCCGAACAGACCGAAGCCGCCGCCCCGCGTCCGGAGGAAGCCATTCCACCTGCTCCGCCGC
>JBEGOD010000022.1:0-9236 GCA_041182185.1 Pseudomonadota bacterium | reverse complement strand
CCTTCGGGCCGGGCGGGATAGTCGGCCTGCGCCGCGCTGGCACCGAACAGAGCCAGCGCGGCGATCAGCCAGATACGGATCAGGCGCATGGTGCGCGTTCCTGTTGCTCCGGTGATCAGTTGGCGGCCGCGGCGGACGAGGCCGGCGCGGCGTTGTCATTGGCGCCGGCAGCGGGTGCAGCCGGGCCAGTGCCGAAGTTTACCTTGGGCGCAGCCGAGGCACCCGGATCGGCCTTGAACGGAATCATCGGCTTGGCGCCGTAAATCACCTTGGCGCCAATCGCGTCGGGGAAGGTGCGGATCGTGGTGTTATATTCCTGCACTGCTTCGTTGTAGCGCATCCGGGCCACATTGATCTGGTTTTCGGTCCCTTCGAGCTGGGCCATCAGGTCGGCGAAGCGGGCCTGGCTTTGCAGCTGGGGGTAGTTCTCAACCACGGTGCGCAGCTGGCCCAGCGCCTGGGTCAGTTGGTTCTGCGCGCTCTGGAACTTCTCGAAAGTCGCAGGGTCCGACAGGTCTTCGGTGCGGACGTTGATCGAGGTCGCGGCGGCGCGCGCATTGGTCACGTTGGTCAGGATGGTGGTTTCCGAAGCAGCAGCGGCCTTGGCGGTCTCGACCAGGTTGGGCACCAGGTCGGCGCGGCGCTGATAGGCGCTCTCGACATCGGCCCACTTGGCCTTGGCGGCTTCCTCGGTGGTTGGCACCGAATTGATCCCGCAACCCGCCAATGCGGCAGCAGCAGCGGCAACCAGGGCAAAACGGCCGAAACGGCGGACAATCGCAGCGGTCATGCAGTGCATCCCTATTCCAAGGCGGCCCACCCGGCCGCGACTGGCGATGGATGTAGCGTTGCCAGCGCCGCGTTCAAGCAGCGCGCGTGAAAATCGTTGCGCTGCAATTGATTGTTGTCGCTTCCGGACTTTCATGGCAATTTTCGCGCCAGCTTGGGAAAAGTGAAGGGGACGCAATATGCTTAGTGAATTCAAGGCCTTTATCGCGCGCGGGAATGTGCTGGATCTGGCGGTCGGCGTGATCATCGGCGCGGCCTTCGGCAAGATCGTTTCGTCGCTGACCGATGACGTGATCATGCCGGTGATCGGCTTCATTACCGGTGGGGTCGATTTCTCGAACCAGTACACCGTGCTGGCCGGTGAAGCGCCGGCCGGAGCGACGCTCGTAGCCGCCAAGGCCGCCGGGGCGACGGTGATCGCCTGGGGCAGCTTCGTAACCGCGATCATCAACTTCCTGATCCTGGCCTTCGTGATCTTCCTGATCGTGCGCCAGGCCAGCAAGCTGATGCCGCCGCCGCCGGCTGCTAGCGGACCGAGCGAAGTCGACCTGCTGACCGAGATCCGGGATTCGCTCAAGAAGGGCTGATTTGCGACGGATCGCAAGATGACAGGGCGGGGGCCAGGCTCCCGCCCTTTTCATTTGCAAGCAGGTTCCCTATATCGGCTTTCGCCGGGTTCGCCCGGCTATGGCGATAAATTGCGGCGTGCAATAGGCGCAGCGGACCCGGGGGCGGTACCCGGCGGCTCCACCATCACCTTCCCGTTTCGGCGGGTATCTGTTGTCGCAGAGGTGTTGACGGGGCCGAACTAGGATCGACGTGTGTTGAAAAGCGCAGTTTTTGCCCGGGCTGAGTAACCCGTTCAAGGCTCAAAACTCACAAGTGCCAACGACAACGAAGCACTTGCTCTCGCGGCGTAATGTGACGGCCTCACGGCCTGAATTTACAAAACGACAGCACGGTTCGGACCGAACCGGGTAACAGAATCGGAAACCGGGCGTCCGGGGGTACGTAGCAACAGAAACCCCCACTTATTCCAGCAGTGTCAGCGTCCAGCTTCAGGCTGCTCCTGGAGGCGCTTCTCGTGCTTCAGGCAATCGAGGACCTTGGCGCCGGCCATGAAAACCGCGCCCGTGCAGGCCAGGAACAGCAATTTGCCGCCAAAGCCCGGAAACTGCGTCAGATAGACCGAGCCGCGCTCCACCGCACCCAGCGCCAGCGCATAGATGATCAGGTAAGCCTCCAGCGGAGTCTTGATCATAAACAGCCGGCTGATTTTCTGCAGCATGGTCCCTCGCGCGTCCTTAACAGGATTCTCAGCAACCATCATGCCAGTTTAGGACATCTGCGCAAGGCACTGGTTAACGCCTTGCCGGGTTGTAAGCGCACCCGACGTCAGGCCAATTCGGCAAGATCGAGGGTTTCGAGCAGCGCGGCGCGAGCCGCAACGATCTGCGCGGCCAGCGCTGGCTCGCCCAGCTGCTCGGGCCGGATGGATTCGGGCCAATGGGCCGCCACCACTGCCTCGATCCGGGCAATCTTCGCCTCGTCGAGCAGGAAGCGCGGATCGACCGCCGCTGGATCGGCCACCACGCGCAGCCGCAGACAAGCCGGGCCACCACCATTGGCCATCGACTGGCGCACATCGACCGGCAAGACCCGGCGGATCGGGCCGTTGCTGGCCAGCATGCCATCGAGCCAGGCGCGGACCCGGGGGTGTTCCCAGGCTTCGAGCGGGATCACCAGGCCCATCTCGCCGGACGGCAGGGTGAGCAGCTGGGCATTGAACAGGTAGGACTTGATCGCATCGGCCAGGCTGACCGCATCGGCCGGGACGATCACGATCTCCGCCTCGGGCAGCAGATTGCGGATCGCGGCATAGGTGCCCTCGGGGTCGGCAAAGGCCAACTCGTGGGTGAACAGCACCCGCTCGTTAGCGACTGCCACCACGTCATTGTGGAAGGCCCCGGCGGCAATCGCAGCGGGGTTCTGCTCGACGAACAGGGTGCGGGCAGGGTCGAGGCCGTGGAGCCGGGCCACCGCGCGGCTGGCCTGTTCGTGCTGGCGCGCGGGGAAGGCGCCGCCGCTCTTGCCATAGACAAAGATTTCCACGCTCGGTGCACCGTGGGCGGTTCCCATCCGCATGTGGTTGGCCGCCCCCTCATCGCCAAAGCAGGCGGGCACAGCGTCATGGACCGCGAAGTGGGCCGGGTCGGCAAAGGCCAGGCGCAATTGCTTCACCGTGTCCGGCCATTCCTGCGAGCGGTGCGGCATGGTGACGAGGTTGGCCGCGGTCAGGTGGCAGCGCCCATCGGCCGTGTCCGGCGCCGGGGAAATGGTCGCGGCATTGGCCGTCCACATCGAGCTGGCCGACCAGGCCGCCGCCAGCAGCCGCCGGTCCTCGCTGCCATCGGCCCCGATCGCGCTCAGGAAGGCCGCATTGGGGCGCGGCAGGGGCAGCAGGAAGCCCTGCGTCAGGCCAAGCGCCAGGTTGTGGCGCATCTTGCCCAGGCCCTGCAGCGCCGCGGCGCGCGGGTAGGACGTCTCACCGGCATTGCTGGCCGAGGCGATGTTGCCCAGGCTGAGGCCGGCATAGTTGTGGCTTGGGCCGACAATCCCGTCGAAGTTGATTTCAACCAGGCTCATGGCTCACCACCGTGCAACGTGCGTGACGGACATGCCCGGCTCGATGCGCAGCGCTGCGGCGCTACCGGGGTCGATGGCAATGCCGCCATCGCGCTGCTCCACCCAGCCATAGGCCGTGCGGAAATCGGCGAGATGGCCCACCGAAAGCAGGCGCTTCTCGCCCGCCAGATGATCGCCCAGGCCCGTATCGATCGCGGTGACAGTGTCATCCTTGGCCTCGCGGATCGAGCGGATCTGGTCGGTTCGCACCGTCATGGTTGGCCCGCCATCGAAGATGTCGATGTAGTTCTCCCAGGCAAAGCCTTCCTCTTCCAGCATCCGCATGGCGGCCCGGCCCGAGGGGTGGGGCACACCGATCACGGCGCGGGCGGCATCGGTCAGCATCGCGATATAGACCGGGTGCTTGGGCATCAGATCGGCAATGAACTGGTTGCCGAACTTGGCGTTGAACTCGTCCGCGTCCTGGAAATTCATCCCGAAGAAACGGCCTGCCACCCCGTCCCAGAAGGGTGAGCCGCCGGCCTCGTCGATCACTCCGCGCAGTTCGGCAATGCAACGTTCGCCAAAGCGGGCGCGATGCGCGCGGATGAACAGATAGCGGCTGCGCGCAATCAGCAGGCCCAGGCCGCCGGCGCGCTCGCCGGGATGAAGGAATAGACCGCCAACTTCACTTGCACCCTCAAGATCGGTCGACAAGTTAAGGATATCGGCCCGGAAAGTCCGGCCGAGTTCCTCGCTGTGCTGGGTCAGCGCGCCGATCCGGTAGGAATAGAACGGCCACTTCAGCCCGACGGCGGAGAACACCTGGCAGGTGCCGCGCACTTCGCCAGTCGCGGTGTTTTCCAGCACGAAGACGAACAGGTCATCGCCCACCGTCTGCTCGGTCCGGGCGAAAGCTTCCGCCCCGCGCTCCAGCTTGGCGGTCAGCGCCTTGCGATCGGGCGGCAGGTTGGTGAAACCGCCGCCGGTGCGTTTCGCCATCTCGTACAGATGCTGGAGGTCTTGCGGCTGGGCCGCGCGGATCACGAAGGTCACGAGGATACTCCAGTAGCAAGTCGGTGCAGGACCAGCGCGGAAAGCTGCGCGCGCTCGGCCAGGCTGGGGACGATCAGGAACTCGTCCGGTGAGTGGATCGAACCGCCGCGCACGCCCATGGTATCGACCACCGGGACGCCGCAAGCGGCGATATTGTTGCCATCGCAAACCCCGCCCGAGTTTTGCCAACGGATCGTCTGGCCCAGCGCGGCGCCGCAGTCGCGCACCAGTTCGAACAGACGTTCGGCTGGTGGATCGAGCGGCTTGGGTGGGCGGCTGATCCCGCCGTGGCGGTGGATCGAAACATCGTGTTCTACCGCAACAGTGGCAATCAACTGCCTGATATTCTGTTCAAACCATTCCGCCAGGTCGGTTTCCATCGGGCGGATGTTGAAGCGCATTACGGCGTGATCAGGCACCACGTTGTTGGCGCTGCCGCCCTCGATCTTGGCCGGGTTGATGCTTAGGCCCGGACGCTCCAGCGCCTTCAGCCCCAGTGCCAGGGCGGCCGCGGCAACGATCGCATTGCGGCCATCCTGCGGGTTGCGTCCGGCGTGGGCGGACTTGCCGGTCACGATCAGACTGTAATTCCCGCTCCCGCCGCGCGCGCCGGCCAGAGTGCCATCGGGCAGGGCGGAGGGCTCATATGTCAGTGCCGCGACCTTGCCTGCTGCCAGTTCGGCAATCAGCGGCGCGGAGGAGAGGCTGCCGGTCTCCTCATCCGAATTGAGCAAGACGTCATAGCCGACGCCCGAGGCGGCCGCGCTGCCCTCAAAGGCCTTGAGCGCGGCGAGGATCACCGCGATCCCGCCCTTCATGTCGGCCACGCCGGGTCCGTTCAGGGTCTCGCCGTCGAGCCAGCGGGTAGCCTGGAAACTGTGATCGGCCGGAAAGACCGTGTCCATGTGCCCGGTCAGCAGGAACCGGCGGTTGGCCGTCGGGCGGACCCGCAATACCAGATGCTGGCCATAGGCCATGTCGATCTCTCGCCCGTCCGCCGCCACGGCCCGGACTGGCGCGGGGTCCACCAACGAGATCTCACCCGGCAATGCGGCGAATGCATCAGCCAGCATGGCGACATACTGCGCCAATCCGCCAAGGTTACCCGTGCCGGTGTTGACCGCGCTCCAGGCCAGCACCTGGTCCAGCATTTGTGCAGCATCGACGCTGGCGACCAGCGCGGCTTCAACAGGGGTAAGTTGTTGCATGTGCAACGACCTCTAGCCGAGGCGGACGGGCAGTCCAACCCCCGACCCGTCGCTTGCAACGGTTGCATTATGGCTTTCCTACTTGAGGTGCAGATGAGACAGCAGATGGATGCAGGATTGTCGCACTTGGCCCCGCAGGATTTTTTCTCGTGTTGGAAACACAACTGATGTTCCACGCCGGAAAATCGGCGGATTTTCGCTGCATCCGGGTTGTTGGAAGAAGTGGACAGAGTGTCAACTGTGTCAACTTCTTCCAACAGCGGCTGGGCGCGAGAGCATGGTTGCCAATTGCGCTGCAATGCGGCAAACGCCGGGCATTCCTCCCCGGAATCGGTAGTCACCAAGCCGGATCGCCTGTGCGTTCCGGCGCAAGTCCAGTGTGAGGTACAATGAGCGATCGGGTTGAGAAGTCAGGCCTGCAAGTCGATGCGGCGCTGGCCGCCTTTATCGAGAATGAGGTCGTCGCCCCGCTCGGCCATGATGTGGCGCAGTTCTGGGCCGGGTTCGCCGCGCTGGTGGAGCGCTTCGTGCCGGTCAACCGCGCCCTGCTGGCGAAGCGTGAGAGCCTGCAGGCGCAGATCGACGCCTGGCACACGGCTCGCGCTGGCCAGCCGATTGATGGCGCTGAATACCAGGCCTTCCTGCGTCAGATCGGCTACCTGGTGCACGAACCGGCGCCCTTCGCGGTCGGCACCCAGAACGTCGATCCGGAAATCGCGACGATGGCCGGGCCGCAGCTGGTCGTACCGGTGCTGAACGCCCGCTTCCTGCTCAACGCGGCCAATGCCCGCTGGGGCAGCCTCTATGACGCCTATTACGGCACCGACGCGCTGGATGCCGCGCCGGCCCGTCCCGGCGGTTATGACGAGGTCCGCGGCGCGGCGGTTATCGCGGCGGTCCGCAAGTTCCTCAACGCGGCCATTCCCGGCTGGGAAGCCGCGCTGAGCGGCGGTTCGTGCGAGCACCTGGTCGCCACCAAGCCCGGCGGTTACCTCTTCCGCCACAACGGCCTGCATATCGAAGTGGTGGTCGATCCGGCGCACCCGGTCGGCAAGACCGATCCGCTCGGCATTGCTGACGTCATGCTGGAATCGGCGCTGACCACGATCTGCGATCTGGAGGATTCAATCGCGGCAGTCGACGCCGAGGACAAGCTGGGTGCCTATCGCAACTGGCTCGGCGTGATCCGCGGCGACTTGGCCGAAACCTTCGAGAAGGGCGGGCGGCAGATGACCCGCACGCTCAATGGCGACCGGGTCTGGGGCGATCTGACACTGCCGGGCCGCAGCCTGCTGTTCGTCCGCAATGTCGGCCACCTGATGACCAATCCGGCAATCCTGCTGGCCGATGGCAGCGAGATTCCCGAAGGGATCATGGACGCCGTGGTCACCAGCGCAATTGGCGCGCATGACCGGGCGGGGCTGTGCAAGTATGGCAACGGCCGCCACGGCAGCATCTACATCGTCAAGCCCAAGCAGCATGGGCCTGAAGAATGCGGCTTCACCAACGATCTGTTCGATGCGGTCGAAGACCTGCTCGGCTTGCCGCGCCACACCGTGAAGGTTGGCGTGATGGACGAAGAGCGCCGCACCTCGGCCAACCTTGCCGCCTGCATCCATGCGGTGAAGGACCGGATCGTGTTCATCAACACCGGCTTCCTCGATCGCACCGGGGATGAAATCCACACCTCGATGCGCGCGGGTGCAATGATCCGCAAGGCCGATATGAAGGCCAGCTCCTGGATCTCTGCCTATGAGGCGCGCAATGTCCAGATCGGCCTGGCCTGTGGGCTGTCGGGCAAGGCGCAGATCGGCAAGGGCATGTGGGCCGCGCCCGACCTGATGGGCGAGATGATGGTCCAGAAGATCGGCCACCCGAAGTCTGGCGCCAACACCGCCTGGGTGCCGAGCCCGACCGCCGCGACGCTCCATGCGATGCATTACCACGCGGTCGATGTCTTCGCGGTGCAGAAGGAGCTGGCGGACAAGCCCACCCCAGGCCTCGATCCGCTGCTGACCGTGCCGCTGGCGCAGGGGACCAACTGGTCCGAAGAAGAAGTGCGGGCGGAACTGGATAACAACGCGCAAGGGTTGCTCGGCTATGTCGTGCGCTGGATCGACCAGGGCGTCGGCTGCTCCAAGGTGCCCGACATCAACGACATCGGCTTGATGGAAGACCGCGCCACGCTGCGCATTTCCAGCCAGCACATGGCCAACTGGCTGCTCCACGGCGTCTGCACGCGTGAGCAGGTGATGGACTCGTTGCGCCGCATGGCCGCCAAGGTCGATGCCCAGAACGCCGGCGATCCGCTTTACGAGCCGCTGGTCGGCAACGAAGCGGCCCCGGCCTTCCGCGCCGCGCTGGACCTGGTGTTCAAGGGCGTAGAACAGCCCAGCGGTTATACCGAGCCGCTGCTGCACCAGTGGCGGCGCGTGAAAAAGGGCAGCTAGGAGAGTACCTGCGCCAGGCTGACGAACTCGCCCACGCTCAGCGTTTCGGCGCGGCGGGCGGGGTCGATGCCCAGGCTTTCCAGCGCCTCGAGCGCACCGGGCAGACCGTTGAGGCTCTGGCGCAGCATCTTGCGGCGCTGGCCAAAGGCGGCTTCGGTGACGCGTTCGAGCATCCGGGCGGAGACGCCCTCGGGCATGACGGCGGGGGTGACGTGGACCACCGCGCTCATCACCTTGGGCGGCGGGGTGAAGGCGCTGCGGTGGACCTTCATCGCGATCTTCGCGGTGGAGCGCCACTGGGCGAGCACGGCGAGCCGGCCATAGGCATCGCTGCCGGCCTCGGCGATGATCCGCTGGGCGACCTCAAGCTGGAACATCAGCGTCAGGCTGGCCCACTGTGGCGGCCAGCCCTCACCGCTCAGCCAGCCGACAAACAGCGCGGTGCCGACATTGTAGGGCAGGTTGGCGACGACGTGGAACGGACCTTCGAGGCCGTGATCGACCTTGGTGGCATCGCCTTCGATCACCCGCAGCTGACCGGGAAAGGCCTCGGCCAGTTCGGCCAGCGCCGGCAGGCAGCGGCGGTCCATCTCGATCGCGGTGACCAAGGCTCCGGCCCGCAAGAGCGCGCGGGTCAGGCCACCCGGACCGGGGCCGACTTCGAGCACTTGGCTCCCCTGGAGCTTGCCGGGGATCGCGGCGATCCGGCCGAGCAATTGCTCATCGAACAGGAAGTTCTGGCCGAGCGCCTTGGAGGCGAACAGGCCGTGGCGGTTGATGACATCGCGCAGCGGCGGGAGATCAGCCAAGGTCAATTCCAGCTCGGCGGGCGGCAATCTCTCCGGCCATCCTGATCGCGGCGATGGTGGCGCCGGGATCGGCCAGGCCTTTGCCGGCGATGCCGAAGGCGGTGCCGTGGTCAGGGCTGGTTCGCACGACTGGCAGGCCGAGCGTGACGTTGACGCCCGCATCGAAATCGAGTGCCTTCAGCGGCACCAGTGCCTGGTCGTGGTACATGCATAGCGCTGCGTCATAGGTGGCGCGGGCGCGGGGGGTGAACAGCGCGTCGGCGGGGTGCGGGCCAGTCGCGTCGATCCCTTCGGCCTGC
>JBEGOD010000021.1:0-4004 GCA_041182185.1 Pseudomonadota bacterium | reverse complement strand
TGGAGGCCCAGACCGGTTTCTCGGACCGCTTGCTCCACGGCGAAGGTGTGGCGCTCGGCATGGTTCTGGCTGCGCGCTTCTCGGCCCGGCGCGGGCTGATTGCAGGGAGCGATGCCGACCGGATCGCCGCTCACTTCGCGGACGTGGGCATGGCGAGCGAGATCGCTGCGCTTGGCCTCAACTGCGATGGCCAGGCGCTGGTCGCGCATATGCTGCACGACAAGAAGATGGACGCCGGCACCCTGCCCTTCGTGCTGCTGCGCCAGATCGGCGAGGCCTTCCTGGCGAAGGACGTGGAGCTGAGCGAAGTTGCCGCCTTCCTGGACGATGCGCTGGCGCGCTAACGCCCACCCGTGACGTAAAGGCACTGCCCCGTCACCCAGCTCGAGGCGGGCGAGGCGAGATAGACCACGGCGGCGGCGATATCCTCCGGCATGCCATAGCGGCCCATGGGGATGCCGATCATCTCCAGCAGCTTGGCGCGCTTTTCATCGGTGTCGGTGCCCATGCAATCGTCGAAGTTCTCGGTCGGGATCGGCCCGGGGGCCACCGCATTGACCCGGATCTTCGGCGCAACTTCGACCGCCAGCGTGGTCGTCAGGCTGTTCACCGCCGCCTTGGCCGCGCCATAGGGCCCGTTCTTGACCTGCGGACCATAGGCCGAGCGCGACGAGATGTTGATGATCGCCCCGCCTTCGCCCCCATTGGCCTGCATCGCCCGCACCGCGGTCGTCGCACCCAGCCAGACGCCCTTGAGGTTGAGCGCGATCTGCGCGTCGAAATTGTCCTCGGGCGTGCGGGTCAGATAGCGCGGGGTGCCATCGGGGATGCCGCCCGCATTGTTGACCCAGATCGTCAGCTTGCCGAGCTGGCGGACCGTCTCCGCCGCCAGCCGCTCCAGCGCGGCGGCATCGGTCGCATCGGTGACGAGCGGCAGGGCCCGCCGCCCCAGCGCGCGGATTTCCGCCGCCACGGCATCAAGATCGGCCTGGGTGCGCGAGGCTACGGCGACATCGGCCCCGGCCTCGGCCAGCCCGATCGCAATCGCCCGGCCAATCCCCTTGCCCGCGCCGGTCACCACCGCCACCTGGCCATCGAGCCGAAAACTGTCGAGAATACCCATCGCCTGATCCTTGCCGCCGCTGCTGTTGCTGGTCGCACAGGGTTTAAGCCGGCGGGATCATAGCGACACTGATGGTTAAGCTAGGATGCGGGTGGGCAGCTGGCGCCTGCTCCGGCGCCTAGACCGCCTTCTTCAGTTTGTGCTCGGCAAGCAGGCTGTCCAGTTCCTCGATCCGCAGCCGTTCCGGCGTGCCCCTGGCCAGCCCCTTGAGGCGACAGGCGGCCCACAGCCGCTTGCGCTCGGATTCCAGCGCCTTCTGATACAGGTCAGCCATGTTTCATTGCCTTTTTCCCGGCCTTCTGCTGCGGGCTCGCCCCTCGGCCAGACTGCCGGTGTTGATGATGTCTTCTGCGGTCAGCTTGTGCCACCGCCCGAGCCGGGCCGTGGACAGCGTGCCCTGGGCGATCGCGGCTTGAATGGCGCAGCCAGGCTCGGCCGCATGGCTGCAGTTCGTGAACCGGCATTCGAGCGCCAGCAGGACAATGTCATCGAACACTTCGGCAAGGCCCGCGGCCGCATCCGATAACTGGAACTCGCGCATGCCCGGCGTGTCCATCAGCCATCCGCCATGGTCCAGGCGGTGCATTTCGCGCACGGTGGTGGTGTGGCGCCCCTTGCCATCGTTTTCGCGCACCGCCTGGGTGAGGATACTGTCCGATCCCCGCAAGGTGTTGACCAGGGTCGATTTGCCGACCCCGGACGATCCCAGCAGGGCAACCGTCTCACCCCAGCCGCAACAGCTCGCCAGCCGGGCGACACTGGCGGGATCGCGCGCGTTGACGAGCTCAACCTGCAAGCCCGGCTGCAATTCGCGCGCCGCATCGCGAAACCGTTCCGGCCGATCGGTCAGGTCGATCTTGGTCAGGACGACCACCGGCTTCACCGCAACCTCGCGCGCAAGCACAAGATACCGTTCCAGCCTGGGAATGTTGAAATCCTGGTTGCAGGACGCAACGATAAAAAGCGTATCGACATTGGCCGCGATCAGCTGGAGCCTGCGGTCATCGCCGGGTGCGCGCCGCTTGAACAGGCTCGCGCGGTCCAGGATCCGCACCGGTTCCAGGCTGTCGCGATCGATCAGCAGCCAATCGCCCACGGTCGGGCGATCCTCCTCCCCGCGGGAAGCGGGCAGGTGCGATGTAATCTGGCACTCCAGTTCCGCGCCGGCGACCGCGATTGCGCCGCGGTGGACGGCCATCACGCGCACTGGCCGACACGCTTGCGCTTCATCGGCCGACACCTGCGTGCTGAAAAACGCTTTCCAGCCAAGGTGGGCAAGCAGGGGATCGGGCACTTCCATAGGTTTCAGCAGCGGGCTTTCATGGCTCGATCGCTGGCGCGCGGGAATGGGGAGTGCCCGTTCGGTGCGGCAACCAGGGGCGCTCGCAGCAAGGGAAATCCAGCAGCATCGGCAATCATGGCGCATACAGCGCAACTGAACCGTTGGATAGTGGCCCTCTGCCTGTCCGTAGCCCGGGCGCTGACCTCGCCGCGACAATTGTGGCGCGATGACCACCCGGCCCAGCCAATTGCTCGATGGCATCGCCGCGCTGGCCCGCACGGCCGAAACTGCGCGCATCGCCCGTCACGATGCGACCGAGACCGACCTGCTGTTCGACTACTACCGCTATACCTTGGACCTGTGCCGAAAGGCTTATGACTCAAGAGTCTGCCCCCCATTTTCCTACACCGGCAAAACCTGCCCCCCTCCCGGCCATGCCCCAACCCTGCCCCGCGCAATGAGTCGCGCTGCTCTCCGCTCTGTCCCCGCCAGGCCGCGCCAGGTGCGCGGCCGTGGGGTGTCTGGGGGGTGCTTTTTTTCTGCGCCCAGCTGCGCAAATGCCGTGTTTCACGCCAGAACCCGTGCAATTCCGCGGCCTGCGCGCTGTTGGAAGAAGCGGACGCGGTGTCAACTGTGTCAACTGGAGCGGCCCGCTGCCGGGGCGCGGGCGGTGCTTGCCAGCGCCCCGTCAGCCGGGTAGCCCGTTACACAGGAAACCATCCGGGGGGATGACATGACTGTTGCCGAAGCCACGCCAGAGCTGGAACTGCCAGCGCACGATCGCGCCTTCCTGGGCCATCCCAAGGGGCTGGGTTACCTTGCCTTTGTCGAGGGGTGTGAGCGGTTCTCGTACTATTCCATGCAGACGCTGCTGGTGCTCTACATGGTCAAGTACCTGCTGCTGCCAGAGAACATGACCGGCGTGATCGGGCTGCAGTGGCTGCAAGCCGCGGCCTATGGCGGCAAGGAAGGCCAGCCGCTCGCCTCGGCCATCTTCGGTGACTACTCCAGCCTGGTCTACCTGACCCCGATCGCCGGCGGCCTGATTGCCGACCGCTGGCTGGGCCGCCGCGCGACGCTGTTGGCCGGCGCGGTCATCATGGCGATCGGCCACTTCCTGATGGCGTTCCAGGGGCTGTTCCTGTTCGCCCTGCTGGCGCTGGTGGTCGGCGTTGGGCTGTTCAAGGGCAATATCGCCAGCCAGGTGGGGGAACTGTACGGCCCCAAGGACCTGCGCCGGGCGATGGCTTTCCAGATCTTCTACATCGCGATCAATGTCAGCGTGATCATCGCGCCGCTGATTTCGGGCACCCTGGGCGAAAAGGTTGGCTGGCATTACGGCTTTGGCACGGCCGGGGTGGTGATGGTGGCGGGCCTGCTGCTGTACATCAAGGCCGGGCCGTGGCTGCCACGCGAAGACCGCGCGGCGGATGCCAAGGCCTCGGCCGACGGGATCGACGGCAAGCGCCTGCTGGGCTTTACCGCCGCGGCGCTGGTCGCCCTGTTCGCGCTCGGCAAGATAGTGCCGGACTTCGCCGCCATCGGCATTTCGGGCGAAGTCGGCCTGGCCGTGGCGGTGGGCTTGCTGGCCGCGGTCAC
>JBEGOD010000020.1:0-3704 GCA_041182185.1 Pseudomonadota bacterium | reverse complement strand
CGGGAAGGCCGCCTCGATCTCGGGCGTCAGCAGCGGGAAACTGGCGGTGACATTGTCCGAACGGTTGCGGAAATATTCGACTACCAGGCTGGAGTTCTGCAGGAATGGCAGCTGCCAGTTGGCGCCGAACTTGAGGTCGCGCTGACGCTCCTTGAGCAGGGCCGGATTGCCGCCGCTGATCACCGTCGCCAGCACGGTTTCGCCGCGGACCAGATCAAACACCGGCACGTTGAGCGTGGTCGTGAGCGGATTGCCCAGCTCGGATAGACCGGGCGCCGTTTCGTTGACCAGGTAACTGGCCGTCAGGCTCAGCTTCTCGAGCGTCAGCGGCGACCAGGTCAGGCCGGCGCTCCAGTCATTCACCGAACCGAAGTCGGACAGGTGATCCCAACCGAGGCTGAAATTGAGCGCCAGGTCGCCCAGACCGGCACCGAAGTTCTCGCGGCGGCTCGTAAGCGGCACGCCAACGTTGGCACCCAGGGTTACCCGGTCGCGCCGCAGCGAAACGGTGCCAAGCGTGCTGCGCGAATCTTCGGTATCGAAGGACAGGTAAGTGAACCCGCCCCGCACCGTGGCAGTCACTTCGCCGCCGGGCAGCCGTGCCGGCCGACCGATCAACGTGACCAGGCTTTCCAGCCGGTCCGAATTGGAAGTCGCCGTGTCGAATCCGGCATCGGCCACTGCCGGCAGTGCTTCCGTTATTGGCAGCGTACCGGCCGCTGCTGCCGTCACCAGCGCCGCCGTATTGGCGCGGCGGTCGATCAGGGTGCGGCTCTCGGCATGGGTGCCGTCAAGCGTTGCATTGAGCTGCCAGTCGCCAAGGCGCGAGTTGAGCGCCGCACCGCCCTGGGCCGTGGTCGTGCGCGTGCGCCGCTCAAGCGGATCGTCGAGCGTGCGGATCGCCGTGGCACCGCCCGGGGCAGTCAGCACGACCACATCGAGGCCGGAATTGCGGCGGCTGTCAGTCCGCGTCAGGTTGCCGTTAAGGCTGAAAGTGCCGCCCAGGCCATCCTTGCCCAGGCCCCGCGCCAGCGAGACGTTGAGCCCCAGTTCGCGGCTGTCGGCGATCAGTGAGCGGAATGTCGCCGGGTCCGGGTCGGTCGCAACGGTCGGCACGGAGCCGGCCGCCTGGATCACGCCGCGCTCGGCCTCGGTCAGCTCGGAGGTGTCGTCGATTTTCGCGGTCACGCTGAAGCGCTGCGGACCATCGATGCGCAGTGCGGTAGCCTCGACCTCATAGGTCTGGAAGCCGCCGCGCGTCGGCATGGCCGTTTCCACCTCGACCGTCTTCGAGGAGAAATTGTCCTTGAGGATCATGTTGACGACGCGGCTATTGGCCGGGAAGCCAAACCGCAGTGCCACTTCCTCGGGCAGGATCTCGACCCGGCGGATCGCTTCCTGCGGGAAGTTGCGCATCTCGCGGAAGTTGCCGATCCGCTGGCCGTTGATCAGCACCACCGGCGGGCCGCCGCCGCGCCCGCGGCCTGAACCGGTCTGCGGGGCAAGCTGGGTCAGCACGTCGGCCAGGGTCGTCGCGCCCAGGGCCTGGATGTCCTTCTCGTCCAGCACGGCGATCGGCGGGTTCGGGCTTTCGATTTGCCCGCGAATCCGCTCAGCCACCACCAGGATCTCGTTCCCGTGGCGCTCGGTATCGGCCGGTTCGGCCTCTAGCGTGGCAGGCGGGGTAGCCTGTTCTTCGGTTGCTTCTGCTGCCAGCGCCGGGCCGGCAAGCAGGAACAAGGGAAGCGGGAGGAAGGACAAATTGCGCATTAATACTCCGTGATCGCTCGACAATTACGATCTGGCATCCCCTACCCGGCTGGGCAGATGGTCGTTTGCTTCGGTAATGGCAAGACATTCCCGAGTAATAGAATGTCGCAGTTCGACGAACGACAATCAGGGCGCGATGGGCGCCCAAGGCTTTCCTTTTTAACCTTCCGTCGCTATGGCGCGCCGCATTGTCGGCGAACAGCAACGGAATCTAGGCCCGGATGGCGAAAGAAGAACTCCTCGAAATGCGCGGAACGGTGGTGGAACTGCTACCGAACGCGATGTTCCGCGTGCGCCTGGAGAACGACCACGAAATCCTTGGCCACACCGCCGGCAAGATGCGCAAGAACCGCATCCGTGTGCTGGTGGGTGACGAGGTGCTGGTCGAACTGACGCCCTATGACCTGACCAAGGGCCGCATCACCTACCGCTTCATGCCCGGCCGCGGCGGCCCTGGCCAGTACGGTTAAGCCCGGCGGGTGACCGCACCAGACCTGGTCCTGGCTTCGTCATCGCCGCGCCGGCGCGATTTGCTCGCCCGGATTGGCGTGGCTCCGGCCCGGATCGCCAGCCCCGATATCGATGAAACGCCGCTGAAAGGTGAGCTGCCCCGCGCCTATGCCTTGCGCCTCGCCCAGGCCAAGGCGGCTGCAGTGGCGCGCGCACCCAATGAAATCGTCCTCGCCGGCGATACAACCGTAGCGCTGGGCCGCCGCATCCTGCCGCCAGCCGATGATGAGACTGTCCAGCGCAAGCTGCTTGGCCTGCTGTCCGGGCGCCGGCACCAATGCATCTCATCCATCTGCGTGATCGACCAGGCCGGCCTTGCCCGCACCCGCACGGTTGAAACCGTGGTCGCCTTCAAGCGACTGTCCGAGGCCGAGATCGATGCCTATGTCGCCAGCGGCGAAGGGCTGGGCAAGGCCGGCGGCTATGCCATCCAGGGCCGGGCCGAGGCGCTGATCCGGTTTGTTGCCGGTAGCCATTCAGGCGTGATCGGGCTGCCGCTGTTCGAAACGCGCGCGCTATTGCTTTCGGCGGGCTACCCCCTTGGCTGAATGGCTGATCGAGACCGGGATCGGCGAAACCCGCGCGATCCTGCTCGATGGTGCCGCACTCGTTGCCGCGCGGCTTGACTGGCCGGGCGCGCTGGCGGCCGGGCAAGTCGAAGATGCCACGCTGATCGCCCGCTCCGCCGGTTCGCGTCGCGGCACGGCCCGCTTTGCCGCGGGCGAGGAAGCCCTGGTCGACCAGTTGCCACCCGATGCCCGCGAAGGCGCGCCGATCCGCCTGAAGGTGCTGCGCGGCGCCATGGCGGAGGCCGGCCGCCGCAAGCGCGCCCAGGCCCGGCCGACAACCGATGCCCCCTGCCCCGCGCCGCCGCCGCCTGGCAAGGTCGTGCCACGCTTCCCGGCTGGCCTGTGGGAAGAGGTCTGGTCCGAAGCCTGGCAGGGCAGTCTGGATTTCGCTGGCGGCGCGCTGACCATCACGCCGACCCCGGCCATGACCGTGATCGATATCGACGGTGACCTGCCTCCGCGCGGGCTGGCGCTGGCGGCCGTCCCGGCGCTGGCCGCGGCGATCCGCCGGATGGACCTGGCCGGTTCGATCGCGATCGATTTCCCGACCCTGTCGGACAAGGCTGATCGCCAGGTGGTCGATGCAGCTCTGGCCGATGCACTGCAGGGCTGGCCGCATGAGCGGACCGCGATGAACGGATTTGGCCTGGTGCAGCTGGTCGCCCGTCTCGAGCGGCCATCGCTGCTGCACCGGCTTGCCGCCGACCGGGCGGGGGCGGCGGCACGGATGCTGCTGCGCTGCGCCGAACTGGTCAGCACCCCAGGCCCTGAGCTTCTGCTCACTGCCCACCCATTGGTACGGCGATCGGTCAGCACCGCTTGGGAAGCCAGCCTGGCGCGGCGCACGGCGCGCAC
>JBEGOD010000019.1:0-6954 GCA_041182185.1 Pseudomonadota bacterium | reverse complement strand
CCGGGGCCTCCGCGGTCCGGGCCGAGCTGGGTTACACATATAGCGCCAGCGTCGCGCCGATTACCCACCATCACTATGGCTGGCGCGACGCGCCGCGCTTTGCCGTCCGGCCACTCGCCTGGTCTGCCCTGGTCGAGGTGCCGGTCACGACCGCCCAGTTTGCCGGCAAGCGCCTGGCGGCCGGGGGCGGGGGCTTCTTCCGCGTCCTGCCCTATGCCTTTTCGCGCTGGGCGATCCGCCAGGTCAACGGCCAGGACCAGCGCCCGGCGGTGTTCTATTTTCACCCGTGGGAGATCGACCCGGCCCAGCCGCGCGTGGCCGGGGCGCCGCTGCGTTCGAAGCTGCGGCACTATACCAATCTCGACGTCATGGCGGAAAAGCTGGAGCAGCTGATCCGCGAATTCGAATGGGGCCGCATGGACTTGCTGGCCCATCGTGAAGCACAGCATGCAGTGGAACTGGCCGCGTGAACGCCCCATTCCGCCATGCCGCCAGTCTTGCGTTGCTCGATCCGGCTGAACCCGATGCGGCCGCCCGGATCGAAGCCTTGGTCGCTGCCCATCCACAGGCAACGCCGTTCCATCGGCCCGGCTGGCTGACGGCAGTTGCCAAGGGATCGGGCAACAAGGCGCTGGTGCTGGCGCTTGAGCATGGCCCGGATCTGGTTGCCACCCTGCCATTGCTGGAAGTGCACTCGCCGTTGTTCGGCCGGGTGCTGGTCTCCAGCGGCTTTGGCGTTGGCGGCGGCGTGCTGACGACGGGCCGGGGCCAGGCCGAGGCGCTGTTCAGCTTTGCCGAGGAGCAGGCCTTGCGGCGTTCCTGCCCGACCATCGAGTTGCGCGGCGGGGCACTGCCCGAAGGCCGTGCGGGTTGGAAAGTTCGCCATGATTCGCACTGCGGCTATGTCGCGGAGCTTGCGGCAGATGACGAAGCGCAGCTGCTGTGGGTGCCGCGCAAGCAGCGCGCCGAGGTGCGCAAGGGGCTGGCCGCTGATCTGACCGTATCGGTGGGAACTTCGGCCGCTGAGCGTGCGGCGCATTACGCGGTTTATTCCGAAAGCGTCCGGAACCTCGGCACGCCGGTCTTCCCGAAGCGGCTCTTTGCCGAAGTGCTCGATGCCCTTGGCGAGGCTGCCGATATCCTGACCGTGTGGGACCAGGGGCAGCCGGTGGCGAGTGTGCTCTCGCTTTACCACCGCGGCACGGTCATGCCCTATTGGGGCGGCGGCACGCAGGCCGCACGAAAGCTGCGCGCCAACGACCGGATGTATTTCGAGCTGATGCTTCATGCCCGGCGGCGCGGCTGCGCGCGGTTCGATTTCGGCCGGTCCAAGGTTAATTCCGGGGCGGGCGAGTTCAAGAAGAACTGGGGTTTCGAGGCTGAGCCGCTGGGCTATGCCAGCTGGACCGCGCCGGGCGCCGAAGCGCGCGATGCGGACCCCACCAGCGATCGCCACGCCGCGCGGATTGCGCTCTGGAAGAAACTCCCCTTGCCGGTCGCAAACCTGGTCGGGCCATTTATCGCCCGAGGACTGGCATGACCAACGAGATCCTGTTCATTTCGCACCGCATGCCGTTCCCGCCCGACCGCGGGGACAAGATCCGCTCGCACCATGTGCTGAAGCGGCTGGCGGCACTGGCCCCGGTCCACGTCGCGACCTTTGCCGATGATGAGCGCGACCTGGCCGAGGAAGTGGAGCTTGCGGCAATCGCGCGCAGCTACCGCCTGGTCCGCCGGGTCAAGCCGCTGGTCCTGGCTGGCCTGCAATCGCTGCTGCAGCGCGAGCCGGTCAGCTTGCCGGCCTTCGCCAATGTCGAGTTGGCGCGCTATGTCGAACAGGTGCTGCGCGAACGGCCGATCGCGACGATCTATGTCTTTTCAGGGCAGATGGGGCAGTACATTCCGGACTGGTTCAAGGGCCGGATCGTGTTTGATTTCGTCGATGTCGATTCTGCCAAGTTCGAAGCCTATGCCGAGCGTGACACTGGCCTGCGCCGCTGGATCAACGCCCGCGAAGCCCGGCTGCTGCGCGCCGAGGAAGAACGCCAGGCGTGCCGCGCTTCGGTCAGCCTGCTGGTCACGCCAGAGGAAACGGCTCTGTTCCGCGCCCGGCTATCGCCGCCGGCAGCGGTGCAGTGCGATGTGCAAACGCTGTTGTGCGGGATCGACAGCAAGCATTTCGACCGCACTTCCGTGCGGCCCGAACCCCGGCTTGCCGAGAGCCCCGGGCCCCGCCTGCTCTATTCGGGGCAGATGGACTATGCCCCCAATGTCGAAGCCTGCCTGCGGGTGATCGAGCGGCTGCTGCCCGGTATCCGGGCGCACATTCCGAACGCCACTTTCCATATCGTCGGGCGCAATCCCGCCGATGAGCTGGTGGCGCATCATGGGCGCGGCGGTGTCTATGTCTGGGGCGCGGTCGATGACATGCGAACCTGGCTGGCCGCTGCCGACCTGGCGCTGATTCCGCTCGAGATCGCTCGCGGCATCCAGACCAAGGTGCTGGAGGCCATGGCCATGAGCGTGCCGGTGGTCATGACCGGCGGTGCCGCTACGGGCATCGGCGGGACCAATGAAAAGCACTTCCTGGCTGCCGACAGCGATGAGGAACTGATCGACCGGGTGACGTCCCTGATTGCGCATCCGCGCCAGGGCCTGACGATCGGGCGGGCGGCCCGGCAGTTCGTGGTCGATAACTTGAGCTGGCAGGCGTGTCTTGCCCCCTTGCCGGGATTGCTTGGCATCGGCGAGGCACGCAAACGCGATGCCGCCTGACACTGCCGCCAGCCTGACCTTCAGCGCCAGCGCCCCGTCGATCTGGCGCCAGACCTTGCTGCGCCTCGGTGCGGTATGGCTGGCCCTGGTCCTGGCCTTTGCCAGCGACTGGCTGGCAATGGTGCGGCAGTGGTGGGACAGTTCAACCTACAACCACATCCTGCTGGTTCCACCGATCCTGGCCTGGCTGGTTTCGCTGCGGTGGAATGCGCTGCGCAAGCTGACCCCGCAGGTCTGGGCGCCGGGCCTGTTGCTCGTTGCCGGGGGCGTGCTGCTTTGGGTGTTGGGGCGGTTTGCCGGGTTCAGCCTGGTCCAGCAGGCGGGCGCGGTCCTGGTTCTGCCGGGCAGCCTGATCGCTCTGTTGGGTCCAAGGGTTGCCCTGGGGCTACTTTTTCCCCTGGCCTATATGGCCTTTCTGGTGCCGTTCGGAGACGAACTGGTACCGCAACTACAGATGATCACTGCCGCGCTGACGATCGCTCTGGTCAAGCTCAGTGGCATTCCGGCCGTGGTCGACGGGGTATTCATCGATACGCCCGCCGGACTGTTCGAAGTGGCCGAGGCCTGCTCCGGCGTGAAGTTCCTGATCGCGATGATCGCGCTGGGCGCACTGGTTGCCAATGTCTGCTTCCGCAGCTGGAAGCGGCGATCGCTGTTCATGGCGCTGTGCATAGTGGCGCCGATCCTCGCCAACGGGGTGCGCGCCTGGGCCACGATCCTGGCGGCACAGTATGTCGGGGCGGAGAAGGCCGGCGGGTTCGATCATATCGTCTATGGCTGGGTATTCTTCGCGCTGGTCATTGCCGGAGTGCTGGGGCTGTCCTGGCGATATTTTGACCGTGCGGTGGATGATCCCATGATCGATGCTGCTGCGATTGAAGCGGCCAGGCTGCCCGGTTGGCTTAACCGGGCCAGGCTTGCGGCGCCCCTTGCGATCCTGCTTTGCGGAGCACTGGTGCTGGGCGGGCAGGCCTGGGCCCGGACTGCCGAGGCCATGCTGGCGCCAATGCCGCGCCAGATCTTCCTGCCGGATGTGCCTGGCTGGCAGCGCGTGGATTTCGGTTCCAGCGTGCCATGGCAACCTCGCGCGGCCGGCGCCGAGCATCGCCTGCTTGGCAGTTATGCCGATGCCAGGGGCCGCAAGGTTGACGTCTTCCTGGCGCTCTATCCGGCGCAAAGCGAAGGGCGCGAGGCCAGCGGCTTTGGTGAAGGGGCCTTGCCCGAGAACAGCGAATGGTCCTGGAACAGCGCTGGCCCGCCGGCTGCTGGCAGCAAGTCCGATCTGCTGCGCGCGCGCGGTTCGGTGGAGCGCTTGGCCGAAACCTATTACCGCAACGGCGATCTGCTGACCGGCTCTGCGCTCAAGCTCAAGCTCGCCACTATTGCCGACCGGCTGCTGCTGCGCCGCGAACCGACAGTTATGCTGATCCTGTCGACCGAGCAGGCCCCGGGCGAAAGTGGCGCGATTGCGCTGAATGGTTTCCGTCAAGCGACTGGTCCGGTCGGTCCGTGGATGGACCGCATCGTGGCAGTCCGCTAGGCGACAAGGCCTATGTGCGGAATTGCCGGGATCTTTCACTTGTCCACGCCCAAGCCGGTCGATCCCGCCAGGGTCGAGCGCATGTGCGAGGCCATGGCCCATCGCGGTCCGGATGGACAGGGAGTCTGGACTGCGCCCGGGGTCGGACTGGGGCACCTGCGCCTGTCGATCATCGACCTGGCCGGATCGCCGCAGCCGATGGCTTCCAGCGATGGCCGGGCGATGCTGGTCTTCAATGGCGAGATCTACAACTACCGCGAACTGCGCGAGGAACTGCGCGCGGGCGGTGCCACCTTCCGCACCGATGGCGACAGCGAGGTGATCCTGGCGGCCTGGCAGAAGTGGGGACCGGCCTGCCTGCCGCGCCTGCACGGGATGTTCGCCTTCGCCATCTACGACCTTGAAGCGCGCACTCTATTCCTGGCGCGCGACCGGCTTGGCGTAAAGCCGCTGTTCTATGCCCCGCTCAGCGATGGCAGCCTGGCCTTTGCCTCGGAGCTCAAGGGCTTGACCGCGCACCCGCTGCTGCGGCGCGAAGTCGATCCGCTGGCGATCGAGGATTACCTGGCCTGGGGTTATGTTCCCGACCATCGCTCGATCCTGGCCGGGGTCCACAAGCTGCCGGCCGGGCATTCGCTGTTGCTCCGCCACGGCGCATCATTGCCAGCGCCGGTGCAGTGGTGGGACGTCAGCTTTGCCGAGCGCCGCCAGGGCCGTGCCGCCGACCTGGAGGCAGAGCTGCTGCACCTGCTGCGCCAGGCGGTCACCTCTCGCATGGTCGCCGACGTGCCGCTGGGCGCTTTCCTGTCGGGCGGGGTGGACAGTTCCAGCGTGGTCGCGCTGATGGCCGAGGCGAGCCAAAGCCCGGTGAATACCTGCACCATCGGTTTCGACGAAGCCTCGCTCGACGAAACCGCTTATGCGCAGCTTGTCGCCGAACGCTTCGGCAGCAACCACCGTGCCCGGGTGGTGGGCAGCGACGATTTCGAGCACGTCGATACCCTGGTGGGCATGTTCGACGAACCCTTTGCCGATGCCTCGGCGCTGCCGACCTGGCGGGTCAGCCAGTTGGCGCGCGAAACGGTCACCGTCGCCTTGTCCGGTGATGGGGCTGACGAGGCGCTGGCCGGATACCGCCGCCACCGCTTCCACCATGCCGAGGAACGGGTGCGCTCGCTGCTGCCAGGGGCGCTACGCCAGCCGGTATTCGGTGCGCTGGGGGCGATCTATCCCAAGGCCGATTGGGCCCCGCGGCCCTTGCGGGCCAAGGCCACGTTCCAGTCGCTCGCAGTGGATGGTGCGCATGGTTATGCCCGCGCGGTGGGCTTCACGCCGCCGGAACTGCGCGCGCGGCTATATTCGCCCGAGTTCCTGCGCGAGCGTGGCGATTACCGGGCCGAACAAGCCTTTGTCGATCTAATGCACCAGGCTCCGGCGCGCTCGGGGCTGGACCAGGCGCAATATGCCGATCTCAAGTTCTGGCTGCCGGGCGATATCCTGACCAAGGTTGATCGGACCAGCATGGCAGTGAGCCTGGAAGCGCGTGAGCCCTTGCTCGATCATCGCCTGATCGAATTTGCTGCGGCGTTGCCTGAAAAGCTGCGTTTGCGGCAAGGGCAGGGCAAGTGGCTGATGAAGCAGGCAATGCGCCGCTACCTGCCCGATGAAGTGCTGTTCCGGCCCAAGCAGGGCTTCGTGACGCCAATCAGCCAATGGTTGCGCGGGCCGCTGGCAGGTGCCGCGCGCGCCATCGGCAGCAGCACGGCGCTGGCCCGCACCGGGTGGTTCGATGGAGCATCGCTCTCGCGCATAGCCGAAGAGCACATTGCCGGCAGCGCCGATCATGGCCGGCTGCTGTGGCAATTGCTGATGCTCGATCGATCGCTGGCGCGGTTGGGGATCATCGCCTGACGGCCTTGACCGCGTGGCAGCTTCGAGTAGCTTCCGCTTGTGAATCCGCGAGATTCCAGGGGGAGGATAGTAATGGGCGAAACGCCCGCAGGGACCGCGAAACCGAACCGGCTAAAGCCGGTGATCCTGCTGATTATACTGGCAGGCCTGATCTACCTCGGCGGTCGCTGGGCCGGTCTGTGGGGTGCGCCGAACGATGGCCAGCTCAAGCTCTACGGCAATGTCGAGATTCGCGAAGTCCAGCTGGGCTTCCGGGTCGGCGGACGGATCAGCAAGCTTCATGTCGATGAAGGTGATCGGGTTACTCCGGGTCAGCTCCTGGCCGAACTCGATACCCGCCCGCTTGACGATCGCCTGGCCGGTGCGGCTGCGAGGCTCGATGCGGCCAGTGCCACGGCTGCCCGCGACGCCAACGGATCGCGCCCTCAGGAAGTCGGTGAAGCCCGCGCCGCCGTTGCCGCTGCCGAAGCGCGCCTGCTTGAAGCCCGCCGCCAGCTTGAGCGGCGCCAGGCGTTGGTTGGCAAGGGCTTTATCAGTAAGGCCGATGTCCAGACTGCTGAAGCGGCGGTCGCGGCTGCCCAGGCCAGTCTGGCCGCGGCGCGCAATGCCCTGTCGCTGGCCGAAGAGGGGGTGCGGACCGAGGATCGCGCCGCCAGCGAGGCGTCGCGCAACGTGGCCTTTGCCGAGCGCCGCGCGGTCCAGACCGACATTTCCGATGCCCGGATTAC
>JBEGOD010000018.1:0-5514 GCA_041182185.1 Pseudomonadota bacterium | reverse complement strand
CACCAGGCGCTGGCAGCCCGGCTCCAGGCGCGAGCGGGGTTCTACCAGGCCGGCGGCGCGTTCGGGTTCCGGGACCAGCTGCAGGATGTGCTCGCGCTGCTGGTCGGCAGGCCGGCTCTTGCGCGCGAGCAGATCCTGCGCGCGGCGGCGCATCAGTTCGCGGAAGGCGACGTCCTGCATTGGTGGCATCCGCCGGGCGGGCGCGGGGTTCGGACGCGCTGTTCGGACGACCTGCTGTGGCTGCCCTATGTTGCGGCCCGCTATGTCCGGGCCACCGGCGACCGGACCATACTGGACGAGCGAACCGCCTTCCTGGCAGCCCCCGAACTCGCCGCCGATGAGCATGATCGCTATGCCGCCTTCGCTGCCGGGTCCGACGGTACGCTGCGCGACCACTGCGAGCGGGCCTTTGCGCGCGCCTGGCGGCTGGGCGCGCACGGCCTGCCCCTGATCGGCGATGGCGACTGGAACGACGGGATGAACCGGATCGGCGATCACGGAGCCGGTGAAAGTGTCTGGCTGGCCTGGTTCATGGCAGCGACGATCCGCCAGTTCGCGGCCATCGACGATGGGGCTCGGCAAGGCGGATTCGCCAGCCTGTGGCTGCCGCGCGCCGCGCAACTGATCGAGGCAGTCGACACCGCTGCCTGGGACGGCGACTGGTATGTCCGCGCCTTCGACGACATTGGCCGTCCCTGGGGATCGAAGGAAAACGACGAATGCCAGATCGACGCGCTGGCACAGGCCTGGGCAGCGATCTGCGGCGGCGGCGATCCGGAGCGCGCGCGGCAGGCGCTCGAAGCGGCCTGGAGCCAGCTGGTCCAGCCGGGGGACGCGAGTGTTCGCTTGCTCGACCCGCCCTTCAATCGCACGGCGCGCGATCCCGGTTACATCAAGGCCTATCCGCCGGGCATCCGCGAGCACGGCGGGCAAGACAGCCACGCCGCCGCCTGGCTAGGCATTGCCTTCGCCGCGGCCGGCGATGGCGACCGAGCCAAGGCGAGCTTCGACCGGAGCAATCCGGTCCGCCACGCCGATAGTCCGGAGGCAACCGCCCGCTATCGGACCGAGCCCTATGCAGCGGCGGCCGATATTGCCGGGGGCGAGCACAGCGGCCGGGGCGGCTGGAGCTGGTACACCGGCGCGGCCGGCTGGGCCTGGCAACTCGGGGTCCATCACATCCTGGGGATCGAGATCGCGGACCAGGCGATCACGCTATCCCCCTGCCTGCCGGCGGACTGGCCCGGCTATACCGCAAGGATCAGTGGCAGGGCCTTGGGCCGGGGCGACATCGCGCTGACAGTGACGCGAACCGGACGGCACCAACAGACAATCGATGGCGCGCAGGTGAGTGGCCCGGCCGGCTTTCCACCACCGGGACAGGTGTCGCTGGTCAGCTATTCGTTGCAGTCCGCCAGCAAGCGGCAGCCGGCTCGCGCCAGCAGCCCGGCCTGATCCGTGCCAGGCCGGATCAGGACATTTCCGAATGGCACCAGGCGCGTGGCGCCCTAGTCCTGCGATCATGCAAACCGTGGCCACTCTCACGCTCAACCCGACCATCGACACTTCCTATGCCGTCGACCGGCTGGAGCCGACCATCAAGCTGCGCAGCGGACCAGGGCGGTTCGAGCCGGGCGGCGGCGGGATCAACGTCAGCCGGGTGCTGGCGCGAATGGGGATGACCGCCCGAGCCTATTACTGCGCGGGCGGTCCGGCCGGCGCGGCGCTGGGCGGCCTGCTCGATCAGCATCTGCTGGTGGTGCACCGCTTGCCCGTCGCCGCCGCCACGCGGGTCAGTGTTGCAGTGCTGGAATCCTCCACTGGCCGCCAGTACCGGATCGTCCCCCAGGGCGAGCCGCTGAGCGAGACGGAGTGGCGTGATTGCCTCGCGGCGATCCTGGCCGATCCGGCGGAAATGATCGTTGCCAGCGGATCCTTGCCGCCCGGGGTGCCAGCCGACTTTTATGCCCAGCTGGCACACCGCCTGGCCGAACAGGGCCGCCGCCTGGTCCTCGACACTTCGGGCGAAGCGCTGGCTGCGGCGCTCGATGCTGGCGGCCTGTATCTGGTCAAACCGAGCCGGGCCGAACTGGAACAGGCGCTCGGCCGGCAGTTCGGCAATGAAGCCGAGATCGCCGCCGCCGCCGCCGCCCTGGTAGCCCAAGGCAAGGCCCGGATCGTCGCCGTGTCGCTTGGCAGGGACGGCGCGCTGGTCGCCGCCGGCGATGCGGTGCTCAGGCTGCCGGCGGTCCCGGTTACCGCGCAAGGCTCGGTCGGGGCCGGAGACAGCTTTCTGGCGGCAATGGTCTGGTCAATCGCCGCGAACCACTCGCTGCCCGAAGCCTTTCGTGCCGGCATAGCGGCGGGGGCCGCGGCGGTCCTGTCCCCCGGCACCGACCTGTGCCGCAATGCAGATCTGGAGCGGCTGTTGCCGCAGGTTCCACAACCTTCAGTCATCCTGGCCAAAACGAGTGTGAAATGATCAAAGTCAGCGATATCATGACCTTCGGCGTCGCTACAATCCGCGCGGAAACGCCCTTGCTGGAAGCGCTCAACCTGATGCACGCGCATCGCATCGCGGGATTGCCGGTGGTGGACGAGCACAGCAACCTGGTCGGCCTGGTCAGCGAGGCAGACTTCTTTGGCAACGATTCCGAGGACTGCCTGGTGGCCAGCCTGCTCGAGCTCAATCAGCCCGGGCGCGATGCACAACTGCGTCAGCGCATTACAGCGGAGGTCATGAAGACCCGGCCACCGGTGATCGATGGCGATGTGCCTGTGGCCGATGCGGCGCGCACGATTGCCCAGCGGCACGTCGACCGGCTCCCGGTGGTCGATGCCGGCAAGCTCGTCGGGATGCTGAGCCGATCTGACTTGCTGAACTATCTGGCCAATCCCGATCGGCCCTGATCGCGGCGGCCGCTGGCAATTTCGGCCAGCCTGGCCGGGTCGAGCACCTTGAGCAGATCGCGGCCATGCATGGCAATGATGCGGCGCTCGCGCAGTAGCCGCATGCTGCGGCATACCGATTCCGGTGTCGTTGCGAGATAGTCGGCGATGTCGGACTGACCGAACGGGAACAGCAGCGCTCCGTCACGCTGTGGCAGGCGATCGGCAATCGAGACCAGGAAGGTGCAGACGCGGGTCAGCACATCGTGCCGGCCAATGATGATACCGCGGCGAAAAGCGGGGTCCTGTTCGGCGCCGATCGATGCCAGCAGCCGCCCATCCTCGCGGCAGCTTCGGATCAGGGCTTCTTGCCAGCGGCTGCGGGAATGGCGGACATAGGCCAGGTCGGTGACCGCTTCCGCGGTAAAGCGATAGACATCGCAAACCGGCAGCCCGATCTGGTCTCCGGCAAAGAAGAACCCCGTGATCTGGCGCTCACCCTGCAGCGTGATGCTGATGCCCCGCGCTATCCCGCTACGCAATTCATAGACATGCTCGCAAGGCTCCCCCTCCAGGAACAGCACCTCGCCGGCATTGGCCGGCATGACGGCAAGCAGCGGTTCGAACTCGGCTAGGGGGCTGACCAGCATGGGATCATTTCGCCTCTGTGGTTGGACTGCCCCGTTATGGTCTGGCCGCGTGCCGCAGGCATTGGGATAATCTACTTAACGCGGCCTCGGCCCTGGTTCGGTTTCGCACACCGTTCCAGGAATCCGTCTGGCGACTTGATGCACATCAAGTTGCAGCGCCGCGCCCGTGGCATTCTCCTGATGCCAGTCGGCGAGTCGGCGGCGAGTGATTGGGCGAGACGCAAGGACTGCCTGCAATCTCGTCAAAGGACTAGGACCCGGCAGGATAGGTTCGCGGCGCACGTGAGGGCCAAAGTCGCAAGACCCGGCATCACGCTGCACCGCGGACCGACCTGCCAGGAGCCCCGACCTCCGCCCGGTTCCGACCAGTTGGAGACTGCCGTGAACATCCAATCGCGTCTGGCCATCCCTACCGATACCTTGGTGTCCTTGCTGCGCAGCACCGCACAGCCGCTTCCCTCTCCCGAGGCCGCCGAACAGTTCGGCGCCATGTTCGAACCCTTCGGCGATGCCCGGATCGTGCTGCTGGGCGAAGCGACCCACGGCACGCACGAGTTCTATGCTGCGCGGGCAGCGATATCGCGCTGGCTGATCGAGCATCACGGTTTCAACATCATCGCGGTCGAAGGCGATTGGCCCGACATCGCGCGGATCGACGATTACATTCGCCATAACGCCTCGCGCCCGCGGCGCGGCGATCCGTTTGTGCGCTTTCCGACCTGGATGTGGCGCAACGACGAGGTCCTTTCCTTTGCGGACTGGCTGCGCGGCCACAACCATGGCCTGCCCAACGAATTACAGGTCAGCATGCGCGGGTTGGACGTCTACAGCCTGGGGGAATCGATCCACGCCGTGATCGCCTATCTTGACGATCACGATCCTGCCGAGGCCGAGGCAGCACGCCGCAGGTATGGCTGCCTGACACCCTGGCAAGATCAACCGCAAGCTTACGGCCAGGCGGTTGCCAGCCGCCGACTGGATAGCTGCGAAGATGCCGTGATCACCCAGCTGGGAGAACTGCTGGGCCGCCGGATGCAACTGATGGCCGACGACGGCGAGGACTATTTCGCGGCCGAGCGCAACGCCCGGATCGTCCTGGCGGCCGAACAGTATTACCGCGCGATCTACCGTGGCAGCGCCGAAAGCTGGAACCTGCGCGACCGCCACATGTTCGAAACGCTCCAGGCGCTGATCGCCCACCACGCCGATGCCCGCGTAATCGTCTGGGCGCACAATTCGCACATTGGCGATGCCGCCGCGACGGCAATGGGCTGGCAGGGTGAATTCAACATCGGCCAGCTGTGCCGCGCGGCCTATGGCGACCAGGCGGTGCTGATCGGGTTCGGCACCGACCGGGGCAGCGTTGCTGCCGCTACCGACTGGGGCGGCGCGATGGAGATTAAGACCGTGCTGCCCGCGCGCGAGGACAGCTGGGAAGCCTGCTTTCGCCGGACCGGACTGGCCCGATCGCTTACCAGTTGGCGGGGAAGCAAGGCCCCGGAACTGCGCGATGCCCTGACGCAGGCACGGCTGGAGCGGGCCATTGGCGTGGTCTACCGGCCGCAAACCGAGCTTGCCAGCCACTACTTCCAAGCCGTTCTGGCCGAACAGTTCGATGCCTACGTCTGGTTCGAAGAAACCCGTGCGGTCACCCCGATCGCGGCGGACCGGCCAGCCGGAGCGCCCGAAACCTGGCCGTTCGGCCTATGACCGGGAACACACTCCTGCCCCGCCAGCAGCAGGTGGCGATCGGATCGCGCCGGCTGCAGGGCATTCTCGCCGTACCGCCGGCTGCCGCCGGCCTGGTGATCTTTGCCCATGGTAGCGGCAGCGGACGGCTCAGCCCGCGCAACGGCTATGTTGCCGCCGCGCTCAACCGGGCCGGATTTGCCACCTTGCTGCTCGATCTGCTGACGCCAGAGGAAGAGCAGGATCGCGCCAACGTGTTCGACATCTCGCTATTGGCCGGGCGGCT
>JBEGOD010000017.1:0-7734 GCA_041182185.1 Pseudomonadota bacterium | reverse complement strand
CACGGCGCTGATCCCGTGGCTGGTGCCGCCCGAGGCGCCGGCAACCCCGTGGCTGGTAACCAGTGCCATGACCCGGCGGGCCTGGCTGGCCGAGCCGCCTTCGCTGTTGGTCACCGCGGCGACAGCGCGAGCGGTATCTTCGGCGGCGAGGGCGCGGGCCAGCAGGTCCTGCGGGCTGGGTTCGGCGCTGTCTTCCAGATCGAGCTGGGCCAGTTCGGCGCGGTGCAGCAGTTCATCGGGCGCAAGGCCGGCGTACTGGTCCTCGGGCGCGGCCCGGGCCATGTCGACGGCGCGCCCGGCAAGTTCCTTCAGCGCTGCATCGGACAGGTCGCTCGAGCCGATCGAGGCCGAGCGGCGACCGACGAAGACGCGCAGATCCAGGTGCTCGCTTTCGCTGCGCTCGATATCTTCCAGCTTGCCGAGCCGGACCTGGACCCCTTCGGAGGAACTGCCCGAATAGATCGCGTCAGCGGCGTCGGCCCCGGCCTTGCGGGCAAGGTCGATCAGCGCGGCGGCGCGTTCCTGGGCGGCAGAGGGGGTAAGCATGCAGGGGTCACTCCGGAAGCGGAGTGGCCGATCTAGGTACTGATGGGCCGAAGGGCAATCAGGTGAAGGTCAAAGCCAGCAGCTTGAACACCGCAGTCACCACGAAGGGCAGGCCCAGGGCCAGCGCCCAGACCCAGTTGCGATCGCGGCGGTAATAGGGGGCGAGCTCGGGGTCGATGGCCTGTTCGTCCGACAGGCGGTTCCAGCGGCGTTCGAATCGGCGGCAGGCCGGAATGATCGCGGCGACCAGCACGATCAGCGCGAAATAGGGCAGCAGCGAGCCGCTCTTGGCGTTGAGTGCGCCCATGGTGACGAAGATCTGGAGGCCGGTATAGGCCAGCAGGGCATAGGCAATGTGGTCGCTCATCCGCTTGCGCCAGTCGAGCGACTTGTGGGCGGTATGATCCGCAGTTGCTGCGCGGTGCCATGCCTTGGCCATCGACAATCCCCTTATCATTCCCCAGCGCCTCGGCAGTCTGCGCCGCCCTTCAGGACAAGGGGGAGTAAAACACCGAAGGGGCCTGCAATCAAGCCTCGTTTACCAATCATGCCTTATGTCGTTGGTCGATGCCCCATGCATGAAACCTGCCAAATGGCCCGCGGCGGCTTGCCGAGTGCCGCCAGCAGTCCTAAACGATCACACGCAATGACCGATAGCACCGTCACCGAAGCCGCCCGGGCCAACGCCAACCAGCCGATTCCTCAGGGTGGGCTGGAGGTAATCTCGATCGCCAAGTCCTATGACAAGCGCGCGGTGCTGACCGATATCTCGCTGTCGGTCGGCAAGGGCGAAGTGCTGGGCCTGCTCGGGCCGAACGGTGCGGGCAAGACCACCTGCTTCTATTCGATCATGGGCCTGGTCCGGCCCGATTCGGGCCGGATCCTGATGGACGGGGTCGATGTCACCAACCTGCCGATGTACCGGCGGGCGATCCTGGGCCTGGGCTACCTGCCGCAGGAAACCAGCATCTTTCGTGGCATGACGGTTGAGCAGAACATCAATTGCGTGCTCGAACTGGTCGAGCCCGATGCAGAGGTCCGCGCCGCCGAACTGGAGCGGCTGCTGGACGATTTCGGGCTGACGCGGCTGCGCGCCAGCCCGGCCATGGCGTTGTCGGGCGGTGAGCGCCGTCGCGCCGAGATTGCCCGTGCGCTGGCCGCCAAGCCGTCGATCATGCTGCTGGACGAGCCGTTTGCGGGGATCGATCCGCTTTCGATCAGCGACATTCGCGACCTGGTGCGGGATCTGAAGCAGCGCGGTATCGGCGTGCTGATCACCGATCACAACGTCCGCGAAACGCTGGATATCTGCGACAAGGGCTGCATCATCTATGGCGGCCAGGTGCTGTTTGCTGGTAGCCCCGAGGCGCTGGTCGCGGACGAGAACGTGCGCCGGCTCTACCTGGGCGAGGGCTTCACGCTGTGATTGCGTTGACCGGCCATCCTGCGGATGGCCTCGCGCCACTCCCCCGGCCCAACCACCCGTTCATGGCACCCTGTGGACGGTTGGGCCGGGGGTGCGGAGTGGTGAGTAGCACCTGCTTCAGCGTGGGCTGAAGCAGACAAGGTTCATTCATGGCGCTCGGGCCCCGCCTTGACCTTCGGCAATCGCAATCGCTGGTGATGACGCCGCAGCTGCAGCAGGCGATCAAGCTGCTGGCGCTGTCGAACCTTGAGATCGAGACCTTCATCGGCGAGGCGCTGGAGAGCAACCCGCTGCTCGACATTGGCGAAGTGGCACCGGATTCGCCGGCCATCGAGGACATCGCCGACCTGCGCCGCACGACGCTGGAAAGCTCGCCGGTGGATCAGCTGGTGGCCGAAGGTCGCGCTGCCGACGATCGCCCGCTCGATATCGACCAGACCGCGCTCGACCGCGACCGCGATACCGGTGACGGGGAGCGCGGCGGTGGTGAATGGGGTGCCGACCAGCGGATCGGTCCGGCCGGCGAAAGCGGGCCCGAGATCGACGAGCGCGGCGAGGGCGACAAGGACCTGCCAACCCACCTCCACGACCAGCTCGGTGCCCAGGCCCGCGACCCGCGGCTGGCATTTATCGCCCGCTACCTGATCGATCAGCTGGACGAGGCCGGCTATCTTCCAGCCAGCCTGCGCGACGTTGCCGGCGAACTCGGCGTGTCGCTGGCCGAGGCGGAGGCGGCATTGGCGCTGGTCCAGTCGCTCGATCCGACCGGAGTCGGCGCGCGGTCGCTGGGCGAATGCCTCGCGCTCCAGGCGATCGAGGCGGACCGCCATGATCCGGCGATGGCGCGGTTGCTCGAAAACCTCGATCTCCTCGCACGCGGCGAGCTGCCGCGATTGAAGCGGATGTGCGGGGTGGACGACGAGGATTTCGGAGAAATGCTCGCCGAGCTGCGCGCCTATGATCCCAAGCCCGGTCTGCGCTTCAACCGGGGCGGCGGCGATCCGGTGGTGCCGGACATCCTGCTGGCGGCGCGGGCCGATGGCGGCTGGGATATCAACCTCAACCAGGCGACCCTGCCGCGCCTCATCGTCAACCGCAGCTACTATGTCGAAATGCGCGGTGCCTGCGATGACAAGGGCGCGCGGGCCTGGCTGTCGGACAAGCTGGCCGATGCCAACTGGCTGATCAAGGCGCTCGACCAGCGCCAGAAGACGATCCTGAAAGTGGCGAGCGAAATCGTGACCCAGCAGGACGGCTTCTTCCGCCACGGCGTTTCGCAATTGAAGCCGCTGACCCTGCGGACCGTGGCCGAAGCGATCGGCATGCACGAATCGACCGTCAGCCGGGTCACCTCGAACAAGTACCTCCATTGCCCGCGCGGCACCTTCGAGCTGAAGTACTTCTTCACCTCGGGCGTCGGCGCGGTCGATGGCGAGGGCGGGGCTTCGGCCGAGGCGGTCAAGGCCGCGATCAAGACATTGATCGATGCCGAAGATCCCAAGGCGATCCTGTCGGACGACACCCTGGTCGATCTGCTCAAGGCCAAGGGCTTCGACCTTGCTCGCCGCACGGTCGCCAAGTACCGCGAAGCGATCGGGCTGGGGTCTTCGGTTCAGCGCCGCCGGCAAAAGGCGCTGGCGGGAATGCGCTGAGGCGTTAGTCTTGCTCCCGACTGACAGGGAGAGACTCTTCATGAAACTGCACTTGCTGGCCGCCGCGGCGCTGGCCACCGTTCTTGCCGCACCGGCGCTGGCCGAGCAGGTCGAGTATCGCGCGCTGATCCAGGAACGCGATGTCGGCCATCTCAAGCTGGACCGGCAGGGCCAGAAGATTGCGGTCGATTACAACATCAAGCAGAACGGCCGCGGGCCGACGATCACCGAAGCAGTGACGCTCGACAAGGATGGCGCGCCGACCGCCTGGTCGATCACCGGCCGCACCACCTTTGGCAATGCCGTCAATGAAAGTTTCAAGCGCACCGCGGCAGGGGTCGAATGGCGCGACCTGGCTGGGCCGGGGCGAATCAAGGGCAAGGATGCGCCGCACTATTATTCGACGCAGAATGGCTCGCCGCTTGATGTCGCGCTGCTCACCAAGGCACTGCTGGCCGACGCCGATCGCACCATGGCCGTGGCACCGGGCGGGACCGCACGGCTGACCGAGCGCGACCGGCGGACCTTTGATGGCCCCGAAGGCAAGCTTGAAGTCGTGACCTACGAGTTGTCCGGCCTCTCGCTGAACCCCACCTACGTCACGCTGGATGCCAAGGGCGATCTGTTCGCGCTGGCCAGCGCCGGCTTCATCCTGGCACGCAAGGGGTATGAACGCGCGGCGGACAAGCCGCTGCGTGACCTGGCCGAGCAACTCGCCTCAGGCCGGTTCGCCCAGTTGCAGAGCGAAAGCGCGAAGCGGTTTTCCGGCCCGGTGCGGATCCGCAATGTCCGCGTGTTCGATCCCAAGGCCAAGGCGCTGTCGGCGCTGAGCGATGTGGTCGTGTCGGGTAGCCGCATTTCGGGCGTCGTCCCGGCTGGCAGTGTGGCCACGCCGGGCGAGACCACCGTCGACGGCGAGGGCGGTACGCTGGTCCCCGGCATGTTCGAAATGCATGGCCATATCGGCCAGGAAGATGCGCTGATGAACGTGCTGGCCGGGATCACCTCGGTCCGCGACATGGGCAACCGCAACGAAGTGCTCGACACGCTGATCGACCGAATCGGCAAGGGCGAAGTGGCCGGGCCGCGGATCACCCGTTCGGGCTTCATCGAAGGGAAGAGCCCGTTCAGTTCGGCCACCGGCAAGCTGGTGTCCAGCGAGGCTGAGGCGATCGACGCGGTGCGCTGGTATGCCGCGCGCGGCTATGTCCAGGCCAAGCTCTACAACTCGATGGACCCCAAGTGGGCGCCGAATGTGGTGGCCGAGGCGCACCGGCTGAGGATGCGTGTAGCCGGACACGTTCCCGCCTTCTCCAGCGCCGACGAGATGATCGCCGCCGGGTTCAACGAGATTACCCACGTCAACCAGCTGATGCTGGGCTGGGTGCTCAATCCGGGCGAGGATACCCGCACCCTGTTCCGCTTCACCGCCCAGGCCCGGTTCCCCGGTCTCGACCTCAAGTCGGACAAGGTGACCAAGACGCTCGATGCCATGGTGGCGAAGCAGGTCGCCCACGAACCGACCATCGCGATCCACGAACTGGGGCTGACCGCGCTTGATGGCGTGCCGAACCCCGGCTCGGTCGATTATATCGATCATATGCCGCCGGCCGAGCAGCGCCAGCTGAAGCAGGCCCTGTTCGGGGCCGATACCCCCAAGCAGCGTGCCGATTACATCGCCGCTTTCGCCAAGATCAAGGACACCCTGGCCGAGATGCACCGCCGCGGGATCATGCTGATCCCGGGCACCGATCTGGGCGGCGGGTTCACTTATCACCGCGAACTGGAACTGTTCGGCCAGCTGGGCATGAGCCCGGCCGACGTGCTGAGCCGCGCGACACTGGAAATGGCGCAATACCTGGGCCAGGATCAGGCGCTGGGCAGTATCGAGCGCGGCAAGCTGGCCGACTTCTTCCTGATCCCCGGCGATCCGACCAAGGATCTGAAAGCGATCAAGACCATCCGCATGGTTTCGCGCGGGGGGACGGTCTACTTCCCTGACGAAGTCTACACCAAGCTGGGGATCAAGCCGTTCGGCACCCCGCCCAAGGTTGCGGCGGCGAAATGAGCGGCTGGATCATCTGGGGCGCTGCGGCGGCGCTCTATGGGCTGTTCCGGCTGTGGTACGACAACTGGCGCGGGCCGCTGAGCCAGGCGGAAGTCGACAGCTTCATCGAACAGGTCCACGGCAAGTATTCCGGCGGCAACGAAGCCGGGGTCTTGCGTTCGTTCCTGGAGGCGGATGACGGCAAGGAGTTCGTCATGCTCAACCTGGTCAAGATCGAGAGCGGCATGGTCACCGATCCGGCCACCGGCGGGCAGATCGAGGGGCGGGCGGCGATGCGACGCTATTCCGATCCGTTCGTGCGCCGCCTGATCGCCAATGGCGGCCACCCCGGCATGGTCGGGCGCAAGGTCGGGCCCTATGTCGATGCCTGGAATGTCGAAGGCGATCCGGGCTGGTCGATCTTTGGCCTGATGCGCTACCGCAGTCGGCGCGATCTGGTCCGGCTGGTAGCCGATCCACGCTTTGCCGAACATCACGCCTACAAGGCGCTGGGCATTCCGGTGACCTTCAGCTTCCCGACCCAGCGCGAGCTCTCGGTCTACCTGGGGCCGCGGGTCTGGGTGGCGTTGGTGCTGGCGCTGGGCGCTGCACTGCTGCAACTGGCGCTGGGTTAGAAGGGGCGCTCGCCGCGCCAGTTGCCGGGCTGCGCATAGCGGCAGACCAGTACCTCTTCCTCGGCCCCGGCAGCAACCGCGCAACCGACCTTGCCGGTGTCGCGCCAGACGATCTGGGTATAGTGGCCCACGTCCTGGACCCGGCCGGTGCGGCTGTTGTTGGGGAAGACGCCGGGGACGAAGTGCTGCTTTTCGCGCAGCCAGGCATCGACCTTGGCCTCGACCGAGAAGTAGCCGCGCGTGCCGGCCCAGAGGTTTTCGCCCTGCGGGTTGCCCGGGTTGAACGGTGCGTGTTCGAATCTGCCGGTGTCGGCCAGAGTATTGGCCCACTGGCGGGCCGAAGCGGCCAGCGCCGGATCCCAGGCCATCGGCGACAGGCCCAGGGCAGCACGCTCACGGTTGTGGGCAGCAAGCACGCGTTGATCGAAATTGCTCGACAGGTCGGTCGCGCCGATCAGCGCCGGGGCAGCCATGGCAAGGCCCAGGCCCAGCAACTTGCGCAGTGTCGGTGATCCAGCCATCGCGTTCAGCCCGTCTGTCAAACAACGGGTTGATACGGGGTGGCTGGTTAAGGCCCTGGTTGCGTAAGAAGGTTAACGGCGGCGTTACGCTGTTTTCCCGGGGGCGGGGACAGGTTCGGCCAGAATGAACACTTGAGTGCCCATGCCAGCCACGGAATAGAGCTTTTCGGCAAAGCGCAGCGGCACGCCCAGGCAGCCGTGCGTGGCACCGTTCGGTCGAACCTGGCTGGCGTGAATGGCGATACCGTCGTCAGTCAGGCGCAGCATGAAGGGCATCGGCGCGTCATAGCTGCGCGAATAGTGGTCGGTCGCCTTGGCGATGACGCGGAAGGCCCCCTTGGGCGTGGGCTTGCCCGGCGCGCCATAGAGGATCACCGCGGTGCCGATCTCATCCTCGCCGCGGAAGACCGAAACGAGCTGGCGGGTCAGGTCGATCCGGATCCAGACTGGCCCGGCTGCGACCGCGCGGTCATCCCAGGCAAACTCGCCATAGTTCAGCTGCTTGGGCAGGTTGATCAGGCTGCGCACAGGCCGGGATTGCCCGCCGGGCAGCTCCAGCCGCGGCTGCGCGTCGACCGGGTAAGTGATCCGTTGCCGGTCGGCTGTGCTCAGCCTGGCAGCCGCTTCCTGTGCTGCCAGGCGGTTTTCGACAGAGCGGCGCTGCTGAAGATGGTTGACTATCAGCAGCGCGGCCAGCGCTGCGGCAAGAGCGATAACGATGCGCTTGCCCGGCATGAGCTGGGTCAAATCGCCCTGGCTGGCCCAGCCGCGCGGCGGCGGCGCAATTGCAGGCCGATCAGGCCGACCCCGGCGATCATCATGACCCATGTGGCGGGTTCGGGAACCGGGGTCGGCCTGATCGGCCTGCAATTGCGCCGCCGCCGCGCGGCTGGGCCAGCCAGGGCGA
>JBEGOD010000016.1:0-52942 GCA_041182185.1 Pseudomonadota bacterium | reverse complement strand
GCCTGGGCGTGGCCGAAGCCATCGGCATCAGCGGCGCGGCGGTCCGGCGGGTGCTGGTCGATGACTATACCCGTCAGGTCATCAACGACAGGTTCCTGGTCCTGAGCCGCAAGCCGGCGATCCATGCCGAAGCGCGCGCCACCGCCGCAATGTTCGACCGGCTGCTGCGGCAGGGGGCGGGGGTGCGGGTAACCAACCCGATCGGGCGCAACCCGCTGCGCTATGCCCTGCGCAACCACAAGAAGCTGCTGGTGATCGACGATGTCACCTGGCTCGGCGGGATCAACTTTTCCGACCACAATTTTGCCTGGCATGACATGATGGTGCGGGTTGTGCATCCCGGTCTGGCCGACTGGCTGACCGGTGAATTCGACCGCGACTGGCGCGGCGAGGGTGGCAGCGCCGTGGCGGAGATTGGTGGGGCGACCGTGCTGAGCCTGGACGGAGCGGACAATCCCGCCGGCTTCGCGCCGCTGATCGCGGCCTTTGCCGGAGCGCGCCGCTCGCTTGAGGTGGTCAGCGCCTATCCGACCTTTCCCTTTGTCGAGGCAATGGGCCGGGCGGCCCGGGGCGGAGCCCAGGTGACGCTCTACACCCCGCGCCCCAACAACAAGCCGATCATCCGCGATTACCTGCTGGGCGTGGCCGAGGCGGCCGGCATCCAGATCCGCCTGACCCCGATGATGACCCACGCCAAGGCCGCGCTGATCGATGGTGAAGCGCTGGTGGTGGGCTCAAGCAATTTCGATTTCGTCTCCTACCGCGCCAATGCGGAATATGTTGCGGTACTGCACGATCCCGCGCTGATCGCTGAATTCCGCGAGCATGTGCTGTTCCCGCTGCAGGCCGGCAGCACTGCGCCGCTCGCCAGCGACCGCTCGGCGCTCCGGTCCTGGGCGGCGCGGTTGGGGCTGACAGTGGCCGACCGCGCCATCGCCGGCCTCAGCCACGGTCCGCGTATTGCGGACTGGGAGCACTAGTTTGCAAATCCGGATCGTTGCTCTAGGCAGCGGTCCAAAGGAGAATGCCCATGCGTCGGACCGCCCTGCTGCTTGCCGCCACTCTTGCCGCCCCTGCTTTTGCCGCCCCGCCGAAGGCGCCGAGCGCCGCCGCCGAGGCCCAGGTGCTGGAGCTGTCCAAGCAGGCGATCGCGCTGCGTTCGGTGCAAGGCGAAGGCAACAAGACGGGCGAGGTGGCGCAGCTTTACAAGACCGCGCTGCTCGGCGCCGGCTGGGCGGAGAAGGACATCGAGATCACCCCGGTCGACGATACCGCTTATCTCGTGGCGACCTGGCAGGGCAGCGATCCCAAGCTCAAGCCGCTGATCATTTCCGGCCACATGGACGTGGTCGAAGCCAATCCCAAGGACTGGACCCGCGATCCCTTCACCCCGGTGGTGGAGAACGGCTATCTCTATGGCCGCGGCGCCAGCGACCAGAAGTTCTCCGAAATCCTGGCGATGGTCGGGCTGATGGAGCTGCGCAAGGGCGGCTACCAGCCCAAGCGGACCATCGTGATCGCCTTCTCGGGCGATGAGGAAACCACCATGAAGACCGGCCGCATCCTGGCCGAACGCTTTGCCAATGCCGACATGGTGCTGAATACCGATGGTTCGGGCGGGGCGCTGGATGAAGTCACGGGCAAGCCGCTGTTCTGGACCTGGGACGGGGCCGAAAAGACCTATGTCGATATCCAGCTCGAGGTGACCAACCCGGGCGGCCACAGCTCTGCCCCGCGTGCCGACAATGCGATTGCCCAGCTTTCGCAGGCCCTCGCCAAGATCGGCGGCTATCGCTTCAAGGCGGAACAGAACCCGCTGACCAAGGCCTATTTCGAAAAGGCCGCCCAGTTCGAAAGCGATCCCAAGCTGGCCGCAGCAATGCGCGCCTTTGCCGCCGACGTGAACGATGCGGCGGCGGTTGCCACCCTGCGCGCCAGCACCGGCTATGTCGGCAAGGTTGGCACCACCTGCGTGCCGACGATGGTCCACGGCGGCCATGCCGTGAACGCGCTGCCGCAGCGGGCCACGGCCAACGTCAACTGCCGGGTCTTCCCCGGCCACACCCGCGCCCAGATCATTGCCGAGCTGGAGCAAGTGGCGGGTGTGCCAGAGGTCAAGTTCACCGATGTGACCGGCGATACCGCGACTGAAAGCAATGCCTCGCCGATGCGGCCCGACTATCTGGCGGCGGTGGACAAGGCCATGGCCCTGTCCTGGCCCAAAGTGCCGGTGATTCCGGCGCAAAGCTCGGGCGCGTCAGATTCGATGTGGTACCGCGCCAAGGGCGTGCCGAGCTATGGCATCAGTCCGATCTTCATCAAGGACAGCGACGATTTCTCGCACGGCCTCAATGAACGGGTCGAGCTGCGCAATATCCGCCCCGGGCTGGTCTATTACTTCAGCCTGCTGCCGGCGCTTTCAAAGTAGGCGCGGTCAGGCCCGCGCGGGCGAAGTAAGCCGGGCCAGCGCATCGCGGGCAATGGCGGCGGCTTCCTCTGCTGCCAGCTCGTGCGGTGAGAGGCACAGCTCCAGCCACAGTCCGTCGACCAGCGCGGTGATGGCGATGGCGGTCCGCCGCAATGTTGCGGCGGGCAGGCCGCAATCGGCCAGCAAGCGCTCCAGCTGCGCGCGAAAGCCGCCGTATTGCTCGTCATGCAGCGCGGCGATTTCGGGGCGAGCGCGGACCAGGCTCCCGAAGGCGATCCAGGTCGAAAGCAGTTCGGGATCGGCGATCGGTGCGGCGAAGCTGGCGGTGACGAAGGCCTCCAGTCGGGCGCGAGGATCATCGCCAGCGCTGGCAACGGCTGCCTCGAGCGCGGCATCGACCCGCGCGCCGGTGTGGGCATAGGTTGCCGCGATCAGCGCATCGACGCCGGGAAAGTAATGCCCGACCAGGCCCGCCGAGACCCCGGCTTCGACCGCGATCGTCCGCACGCTCGCTCCGGCGATCCCCTCGCGCGCCAGCACGCGGGCGCAGGCCGCGATCAGGCTGAGGCGGCGGGCGTCCGGTTCTGCCCGCTTGTAAGCCGGGGTGCGGAAGGCGGGTTGGGTGGTCACTTGCGGCGTTCTAGCACTTGTTGTACGAGCGTCCAACAAGGTTTGAGGAGTCGCATTCCGTGGGCAAGCTGGACAGCATCGTGGCCGAGATCGACGGGCCCGAGGTCGATCCCGATGCCGATTTCAGCCTGCCCGGCTGGATCTACCACGACCGCGAATTCTTCGACCTGGAGATGGAGCGGGTGATCCGCCCATCCTGGCAGATCGTCTGTCATGTGAACGAGATCCCGAACGCGGGCGATTACCAGACAATCGACTACCTGGGCGAAAGCGTGGTGGTGATCCGCGGCGATGAGGGCCGGATCCGCGCCTTTACCAACGTTTGCCGGCACCGTGCGATGCGGCTGGTCGAAGGGCCGATGGGCTGTGCGAAAAAGCTGGTCTGCCCCTATCACGCCTGGACTTACGAGACCGACGGGCGCCTGTCCGGCGTGCCGATGAAGCGCGAATATCCCGCGCTGAAGCTGGAAGAGAACGGGCTGGTCCCGGTTGCCACCGAGATCTGGCACGGTTTCATTTTCGTCAATCTCGCCCCCGGCGGCTTCCCGACAGTGAATGAGATGATGGCCCCGTTCGAAGGCGAGGTCAGCCAGTATCGCTTTGAGGAGATGGAGCGGATGGCCCCGGTTCGGCTCCGCCCACGCTCGGTCAACTGGAAGAACGTCGGCGACAATTACTCGGACAACCTGCACATCCCGGTCGCCCACGATGGCTTGAACCGGCTGGTCGGCAAGACCTATCGGATCGAGGCCCACGGCTGGGCCGACCGGCTCTATGGCGATGTGGTCAAGAACGAGCAGCAGAACTTCTGGGAGAGCTTCTACCGCACCCACCTGCCGCGCGTGGATCACCTGCCCGAGCAGGCCCATGGCCGCTGGCTTTACTACAAGCTGTGGCCGAACATGGCCTTCGACATCTACGCCGACCAGATTGACTTCATGCAGTGGCTACCGATCAGCCCGACCGAGTGCCTGCTGCGCGAGGTCGCTTACGCCTTGCCGGATGGTCGGCGCGAGATGAAGCTTGCCCGCTATGCCAACTGGCGGATCAACCGCGTGGTCAATGCCGAGGACACCTGGCTGATCAGCCGCGTCCAGCAGGGCATGCAGAGCAAGACTTACGGGCACGGCCCGATCGGCAAGAGCGAGGTCTGCCTGCGCAGCTTCGCCCGCAAGATCCGGACCCTGATCCCCGAAGCCCGCCAACCCTTCGCGCCCGCAGCGGACTGGAGCAAGCCATGACCAAGACCTACGACGCACTGATCATCGGTGGGGGCCACAATGGCCTGACCTGCGCCTTCTACCTGGCCCGCGCAGGCATGCGGGTGCGGGTGCTGGAGCGGCGGCACATCGTTGGCGGGGCGGCGGTGACCGAGGAATTCCACCCGGGCTTCCGCAATTCGACTGCCAGCTACACCGTCAGCCTGCTGCGCCCCAAGGTGATCGCGGACATGAAGCTCCACGATTACGGCTACCGCGTGATCGAGCGGACGATCAGCAACTTCTTTCCGTTCGAGAACGACTACGTCAAGCTTGGTGGCGGACCGGGCCGGACCGAGGCGGAATTCGCGCGCTTCTCCAAGAAGGATGCCGAGGCTTACCCGAAGTACGATGCCGCACTGGAAAAGGTCGCCAATGTGCTGCGCGACCTGTCTCTGCAGATCCCGCCCAATGTCGGCGGGGGCCTGTCCTCGCTTGTGGCGGCCGCCAAGCAGGGCTGGCCGATGGCCAACCTCGACCTGTCGGTCCAGCGCGACCTGCTCGACATCTTCACCAAGTCGGCCCGCCAGTTCCTTGATGGCTGGTTCGAGCATGATCACATCCAGACCGCCTTCGCCTTCGATGCGGTGGTCGGCAACTATGCCGGCGTTTCCACCCCCGGTTCGGCCTATGTCCTGCTCCACCACGTGTTCGGCGAAGTGAACGGCAAGCTTGGTGCCTGGGGGCACGCGGTTGGCGGGATGGGCGCGATCACCCAGGCCATGGCCCGCGCCTGCGAGGACCAGGGGGTCGAGATCAGCCTGGAAGCGCCGGTTGCCCAGGTGCTGGTGAACAACGGCAAGGTCCAGGGCGTAAAGCTGGAGAGTGGGGAAGAGATCGTTGCCCCGATCGTCGCTTCGAACGCGGGGCCGGCGTTGCTCTATCGCCAGCTGGTCGATTCAAGCGATCTCGACGAGGACTTCCAGCGCCGGATCAAGGGCTTCAAGACCTGCTCGGGCACTTTCCGGATGAACGTTGCGCTGTCGGAGCTGCCGGACTTCTCGGTGCTGCCCGGCAAGGAACGGGCCGAGCATCACACTGCCGGGATCATCATCGCGCCGGGCATGGACTACATGGACCAGGCCTTTATCGATGCCCAGCAACACGGCTGGTCAAAGAAGCCGATCGTCGAGATCAAGATTCCCTCAACCGTGGACGACAGCCTCGCCCCTCCGGGCCAGCACGTTGCCTCGCTGTTCTGCCAGCAGTTCGATCCAGCGGTCGATTGGGACGCCAACCGCGATAAGGTTGCGGACCTGATCATCGACACGGTCAACGACCATGCGCCCAACTTCAAGAAGTCGGTGATCGCCACCCAGATCCACTCGCCGCTCGATCTGGAGCGCAAGTTCGGGCTGATCGGCGGCGATATCATGCATGGTACCATGGGGATCGACCAGCTCTGGGCGGCCCGCCCGGTGCTGGGGCATGGCGACTATCGCGGGCCGATCAAGGGCCTCTACATGTGCGGCGCCGGCACCCATCCCGGCGGCGGCGTGACCGGCGCGCCCGGCCACAATGCGGCCCACGCGATCCTGGCCGACCGCCCGCTGATCAGGAAGCTTTTGCGGTCTTGACTAGCAGGTAGACCGGCAAGCCCGCGCCGATCAGCAGCGCGGCATAGCCGATCGCCACCGCGCCCAGGCCATATTCGGCCCAGCAGAAGAAGGCGACCGCGACCACAGCCGCAAGCAGGGTCAGCGTGTTGTCGCGCGCAATCCGCAATGCGGCGAGGGCGGCCATCAGGTAGGCCACAAGGCCTGCCGCTAGGCTGACTGAAGCGATGAAGCCGAACAGGTCGGTCATGCCCTTCTGGTAATTCAGCAGGGTGATCCCGCTGAGCAGGCTGGATGAGACCAGGTGCGAGCGGACCGGGGTGCCGTGCTTGCCCTCGACGCCGAACCAGGCCGGGAAGACTCCGCCCTTGGCCATGGCCCAGGGCATCTCGGCCTGAACCAGCACCCAGCCGTTAAGCGTGCCAAAAGCGCTGATCGCCGCGAACAGCGCAACCACCATGGCCACGTCGCTGCCGAGGTAACGGCCCAGGAAACTGGCAATCGGGGCCGGGCTGGCGGCGGCTTCGCTGACCGGCATGAACAGCGCGAAGGCGAAGGAGATGCCGAAATAGACGAGGCCAGTGAGGATCACGCCCATGACGGTCGCGCGGGCGATGTTGCGGCCCGGGTTCTCGACCTTGTCGGCCGGGACCGTTGCGGCTTCGAGGCCAAGGAAGCCCCAGAACGTCAGGCCAGCGGCCAGTGCGATATTGTCCGCGGTGAAGGGCACGCCGGGATCGGGCGCGCGGGGCGATCCAGTCAGCCATAGCCAGATCGCAATTCCGATCAGCGCGACCAGCGGCAGCAGCTTCAGCACCACGGTCACTTCCTGCAGCCGCCCGGCCTCGCGCACGCCGCGGATGTTGATCAGGGTGACGATCCAGACACAGGCGACCGCCAGCAGGGCCGGCGCGCCGGTGGTCGTGCCGAGCGCCGGGAAGATCAGCGACAAGGCGCTGACCACGGCCACGGCGACGGCGGCATTGCCGACCCAGCTCATCACCCAATAGGCCCAGGCCGTGGTGAACCCGGCCAGCGGGCCGAAAGCCGCAGTCGCATAGGCATAGGGCCCGCCAGCCAGCGGTAGTCGCGCGCCCAGGGCCGCGAACACCCGCGCCAGGGCCAGCGCGCCGACAATCGTGATCCCCCAGCCGGCGAACTGATTCCAGCCCAGCGGGGCCAGCTGCGCGGGCAGGATGTAGATCCCCGAACCCACCATATTGCCGATGACGAGCGCCAGCAGCGCCCAGTACCCCAACTTGCGTTCCATCGGCCTTATCCCCTTCGGTGGGCAGACTATCGCTTGATCACGCCGCGTCACCATGTTTCTTGGGGAGCGGCATGAGCACCGTTACCACCCGATCCTGGCTGTCGCGCGCCGGCGCCTATCACCCCCGGCTGATCGAGGCCGCGCTGGCGCTGAACGACAACGACCTGCCGCGCGCCGAACCGCTGCTGCGCCAGCATCTGAAAGACGATCCCTTCGACGTCTTCGCGATCCGGATGTTCGCCGAACTGGCCGGGCGGATCGGACGCTATAACGATGCCGAGAACCTGCTGCGCCGCGCGCTCGAACTGGCCCCGGCCTTTACCCCGGCGCGGGCCAACCTGGCGCTGGTGCTTTACCGCCAGAACCGTCCGGCCGATGCCATCGCCGAGCTCAACCGGGTGACCGAGGAAGAGCCGGACAACCCCGGCCACGCCAACCTCCAGGCCGCTGCGCTGGGCCGGATCGGCGAGTTCGACGAGGCGATTACGCTGTATGAGCGGGTACTTCAGCAGGCGCCGAACCAGCCGCGTGTCTGGATGAGTTTCGGGCACATGCTCAAGACCGTCGGGCGGCTGGACGATGGGATCGCGGCTTACCGCAAGGCCATCGAGCTGATGCCGGCGCTGGGTGAGGCCTGGTGGAGCCTGGCCAACCTCAAGACCGTGAAGTTCGGCGATGCCGATATTGCGGCGATGGCGGCCGCGCTGGAGCAGGGCGGCGTTGCCAAGGAGGACCGCTTCCACCTCGACTTCGCGCTCGGCAAGGCGCTGGAGGATCGGGGTGAGGCCGAGGCCAGCTTCGCGCATTACGCCGCCGGCAATGCCTTGCGCCGCACCGAGCTGGACTATGACGCGGACGAGACCACCCGCTTTGTTGATCGCGTGATCGAGCTGGCGACGCCGGACTTCTTCGCCGCCCGCGCCGGGCAGGGCTGCGATGCGCCGGACCCGATTTTCGTGCTCGGCATGCCGCGTGCGGGTTCGACACTGGTCGAGCAGATCCTCTCCAGCCACAGCCAGGTCGAGGGGACGACCGAACTGCCCGATATCCCGGCGCTGGCCCGGCGCGAGGGCAACTATCCGCTGAGCTTGCCCGAACTTACGCCTGAGCAACTGGCCCGGCGGGGCGAGGAGTTCCTCAAGCGCACGCGCATCCAGCGCAAGACCGAGCGGCCCTTCTTCATCGACAAGCTGCCCAACAACTGGATGCACGTGGTGTTCATCATGCTGGCCCTGCCGGGCGCGAAGATCGTCGATGCACGCCGCCATCCGCTCGGCTGCTGCTTCTCCAACTTCAAGCAGCACTTCGCGCGGGGCCAGGGTTTCAGTTACAGCCTGGCGGACATGGGCCGCTATTACGCCGACTATGTCCGGCTGATGGCGCATCTTGACCGGGCCCAGCCCGGCCGCGTGCATCGCGTGATCTACGAAAACATGGTCGATGATACCGAAGCCGCGGTCCGCGCCCTGCTGGACTATTGCGGCCTGCCGTTCGAGCAGGCCTGCCTGGAATTCCACCGCACCGAACGGGCCGTGCGCACCCCCAGCTCCGAACAGGTTCGCCGCCCGATATTCCGCGAAGGGACCGAGGCGCATGTGCCGTTCGAACCCTGGCTGGATCCGCTCAAGGCCGCGCTGGGCGCGGTGCTGGAAGCCTATCCCGATGCGCCCCAAGCGTTGTAAAACTGTCACGCGGCGGACGTGATCGACCGGCGGCGTGGCTGGGCGGCTTGACCTTGCGCTGTCCGGGATTCAGACAGAACTCTGCAACTAAGCTGGATGGGGTATCCATGACGTTTTCTGTTCGCCGCACTGCTGGTGCACTGCTGCTTGCCTCCACTTCGCTCACTGCCCTGCCGGCTCTGGCGCAAGAAGCTGAAGAGGTTGATCCCGGCGAAATCGTGGTGACCGCGCAGAAGCGGTCGGAAAACCTCCAGAACGTGCCGATCTCGATCCAGGCGATCGGCACGGCCAAGCTTGAACAGCTCAACATTTCGGACTTCAAGGGCTATGCCCAGCAGCTGCCCTCGGTCTCGTTCCAGTCGGGCGGCACGCCGGGTACCAACGTGGTCTACATGCGCGGTGTGGCTTCGGGCGGCGACGGCAACCACTCGGGTTCGCTGCCCTCGGTCGGTGTCTACTTGGACGAACAGCCGGTCACGACGATCGGCGGCAACCTCGATGTCCATATCTATGACATCGCCCGGATCGAAAGCCTGTCGGGCCCGCAGGGTACGCTTTATGGCGCCTCGTCGCAGGCCGGCACGATCCGCATCATCACCAACAAGCCCAGCACCGCCGGCTTCGAAGGTTCGATCGATGGCGAGATCAACACGGTCAAGAGCGGCGACATCGGCGGCAAGCTCGATGCCATGATCAACGCCCCGCTGGGTGATAGCGCCGCGCTGCGCGTGGTCGGCTTCTACCAGCACGATGCTGGTTATATCGATAATGTCGCGGGCCGCCGCTGCTTCCTGCCCCAGCCGGGCGGGTTCTGCGTCAACAATAATGCTTTCCTTGAGAAGAACTACAACGACACCGAAACCTGGGGCGGCCGCGCCGCGCTGAAGGTCGATCTCAATGACAGCTGGACTGTCACTCCGGCGGTCGCCTACCAGGAAATGAAGAGCCAGGGTTCCTTCGCCTACGATCCCAGTGTCGGCGATCTTCAGCTGCAGCGCTTTGCCCCCGAATTCCTGAACGACAAGTGGGTCCAGGCGGCGCTGACCATCGAAGGCAAGATCGGCAACTGGGACGTGACCTATGCCGGGGCCTATCTCGATCGCAAGCGCAACAGCTCAAGCGACTACACCGACTATTCGGAAGCCTATGACGCGCTCTACGCCTCGTCGGGCGGCCTCGCGGGCTACTTCTATTTCTGGGACGCGGCCGGCAACAACATCGACCCGCGCCAGAAGGTGATCGGCAGCGACCACTTCAAGAAGCTCAGCCAGGAATTGCGGATCGCCTCGCCGGCTGACCAGCCGCTGCGGTTTGTTGGCGGCCTGTTCTACCAGCGCCAGTCGAACGACATTTTCCAGGATTACCAGGTCGCGGGCCTCGGTTCGCGGGTTTCGGTCAATGGCCGTCCGGGAACCCTTTGGCTGACCAAGCAGGAACGCGTCGACCGCGACTATGCGGCCTTTGGCGAACTCAGCTACGATCTGCTTCAGAACGTCACGCTGACCGCCGGTCTGCGCGCCTACAAGTTCGACAATACGCTGATCGGGTTCTTCGGTTTCGGACGCGATCCGGCGAACAATTTCGATACGACGCCCTACAATGCGGCGGGCAGCTCGCGCACCGGGGTCGCCGGCTGCTTCACCACTACCGGCTCGCGCCTGCGCCCCGTGGCAGGCACACCGGGCGTCGCCCTGCTGCCGGGTGTGGTCGATGGCACGCCCTGCACCAACCTGGGCGAATGGAACGGTTCGGGCGTCGATCCGGTCCGGATCAAGGACGATGGCTTCACCTGGCGCGTCAACCTGTCGTGGAAGGCTACCAGCGACCTGATGGTCTATGCCACGGCTTCCAAGGGCTTCCGTCCGGGCGGCGTCAACCGCCGTGCCGACGTTGGTCCCTATGATGCCGACTTCCTGATCAATTACGAGATCGGCTGGAAGTCGACGCTCGCCCCGGGCTTGCGCTTCAACGGCGCGATCTATCAGCAGAATTGGAACGACTTCCAGTATTCGTACCTCGGCGCGAACAGCTTCACCGAGATCAAGAACGGTCCCGATGCCCGCATCCGCGGTGTCGATGCCGATCTGAGCTACAACGGGGGTGGCCTGTTCTTCCAGGTCTCGGCGGCCTATACCGATGCCAAGACCACCAAGAACCTCTGCGCCACAGCCGATCCAACCTTCACCTGCGGCGGATCGCCGGTTTCCCCGGCCGGCACGCGCCTGCCGGTCACGCCGAAGTTCAAGCTTGCCAGCACCGCGCGCTACACCGCCGAAATGGGCAATTCGAAGCCCTATGGCCAGATCAACGTGGCCTACCAGGGCGCGGCCAGCGGCGACGTTCGGCTTCCCCAGGCTCTGCAACTGGGCGAACTGCCAGCCTTCACTTCGGTGAACCTGGCTCTGGGGATCGAATGGGACAGCTTCAATGTCGAGCTGTTCGCCGCCAACGTGTTCGACGAACGCGGCCAGTCCTCGCGCTTTGTCCAGTGTGGCCAGTGCTACCAGCGGCCTTACGTGGTGCCGATCACGCCGCGCACCTTCGGCCTGCGCGCCGGAACCAAGTTCTAGAGTTGGAGAGGAGGCCTCGGGAGCCGCAAGGCTTTAGAGAAGGCTAACTTGATCGAGGGCGGGAGGGGCAACCCTTCCGCCCTTTTTCATACGGCCAGACCTATTCCGGAAGCCGGCAGATCTCGATCCAGCGGGCGCCCACCAACTCGGCAAGGCGTTGCGGTTCCAGCTCGACTGAAGAGGTGCGCGACCCCGCCGCCGGGAAGACCGTGGGATAAGCCAGCAGCGAACGGTCGGCCAGGATCGGCAGCGGTGTCGCCAGGCCGAACGGACAGACCCCGCCCACCGCATGGCCGGTCAGCGCCAGCGTCTCGTCGGGATCGAGCATCCGCGGCCGCCCGCCCAGCTGATCCTTGCAGCGCGCATTGTCGAGCCGCGCATCGCCGCGCGTCACCAGCAGCATGGCGCTTTCGCCAACGCGGAAAGCCAGCGTCTTGGCAATCCGGCCCGGTTCCACGCTCAGCGTGGCGGCGGCTTCGGCGACAGTGGCGGTCGATTGGGCCTGGTCGATCAGGCGAACATCGGGGGCGTGCTGCGCCAGCCAAGCGACCGCACTGTCATGGCTCATCGCCGCAGCGCCTCGACCAGCGCGGCAGCCGCGCGGCTGACGTCGGCCCAGGTATCCTCGAAATGCTCCTCGCCGCCGTAATAGGGATCGGCCACTGCGGCACCCTCTCGACCTGGTATGAGGTCGAGCAGCAATTGCGGCTGGCAGATTGCATCGACCGGCACGATCGCCCGGGCATTGGCGAGGTTGGCGTGGTCCATCACCAGCACGTGGGTAAAGCGGCGGAAGTCTTCGGCCACCAGTTGCCGCCCGCGCAAGCCGCCGATCTCGGCGCCGAAGCGCCGGGCCGTTTCCTGCGCGCGCGGGTCAGGCGGATCGCCGACGTGATAGGCGGCGGTCCCGGCGCTATCGATGGTGATGTGCAGACCCGCTGCCTCGGCCGCCGCGCGAAAGGCGCCTTCTGCCATCGGCGAGCGGCAGATGTTGCCCAGGCAGACGAACAGCACGGCAGGTTCAGTCATCCTGCTCCCCATAGCGCTCCAACCGGAAGGCGGCCTTGAGGTAATCCTCGGCTGCCGCCTTGAGCAGCGGCTCCTTGGCAAAGGCCTCGGCCGGCAGCGGGGCCACGCCCAGCGCGTCCAGCAGCGTCCACAGCGCGAACTTGCGGCCTGGCTCGCGCTCTACCCCGAAGCCGATCTTCAGCTTCTCCAGCCCGCGCTCATAGTCCGCCTCGGTCAGCTCTGCCGGGTCTTCGGTGCCGAAGAAGTGCAGGATCAGCGCGTCGAGGTCCATCGGTTCAGAGCCAGCCCGCCAGGGTCGCGCCCCAGACGGCGCCGCCGCCCGCCAGCAGCGCCAGGAGATAGCCACCCCATCCGCGTCCTGCCCCAGCGCTGCGCCGTTCCCAGACCAGCTCCACGTCGGGCAGCGGCGGCTGTTCGGGCGCGCCGCCCTTGGGCGGGAACTGGTCTTCCAGCCGGCGGATCAAGCCGGGCAGGCGCAACAGGGTTTCAGTGTCTTCCTTGATCCGGTCGGCCAGCGCCGCTTCCGGGCCAAGCTCGTCGCGGATCCAGTTCTTCACGAAGGGGCCGGAGACGTCCCACATGTTGATGCCCGGGTGCAGCGCGGTCGCCAGCCCTTCGACCATCACCATCGTCTTTTGCAGCAGCAGCAGGTGCGGCTGGGTTTGCATGTCGAAATCGCGGGTGATCGCGAAGAGGCCATCGAGCATCTGCCCAACCGACAACTCGCTCACCGGCTTGCCGCGCATCGGCTCGCCCACGGCGCGCAAGGCGGTGGCGAATTCGTCGACCGAGTGATAGCTCGGCACGTACTGCGCCTCGAAATGGATCTCGGCGACGCGGCGATAATTGCCGGTGGTCAGGCCATAGAGGATCTCGGCCAGCCAGAACCGGGCGCGGCGATCGATCCGGCCCATGATGCCGAAATCGATCGCGGCGATGGTGCCATCGGCCTGCACGAACAGATTGCCCTGGTGCATGTCGGCATGGAAATAGCCGTGGCTGATCGCCTGGGTCAGGAAGGCAATGACCAAGCGGCTGGCGAGTTCGGGCAGATCGACCCCACTGGCTTCCAGCGCGGCACGATTGCTTATCTTGCTGCCGTCGATCCATTCGATCGTCAGCACCCGGCCATTGGTGCGATCCCAGTCGATCCCGGGAATGCGATAGCCTTCGAAACCCTTCATCGCATCGGCGAGTTCCGAGGCCGAGGCGGCCTCGCGCCGCAGGTCGAGCTCGCGCAGGGTCCAGCGCTTGAGATTGGCAATGACCATGCGCGGACGCAGCCGTGCCGCCTCGCCGCCCAGCGCCTCAAGGTGCGCGGCGGCCCATTCATAGGTTTCGAGATCGGCGGCGAACTTTTCGCGGATGCCGGGGCGCAGCACCTTGACCGCGACCGTACGGCCATCGGTGGTTACGCCCTTGTGGACCTGGGCGATCGAGGCTGCGCCAACCGGCTCTGGATCGATGCTGGCGAACAACGCGTCCAGCGGCTTGCCGAAGCTGTCTTCGATTTCCGCCTTGATTGCGGCGACGGGGACGGGCGGCAGGCTGTCCTGCAGGCTCAGCAGGTTGTGCGCGGCTTCATCACCAACCAGGTCGGGACGAGTGGCGAGCGTCTGGCCCAGCTTGATTGTCGCCGGACCGATGGCCTGGAAGGCCCCAGCATAGTCCGGCACGCGCGGCTGGATCGTGCCGAGCCGGGCCAGGCGGAACAGGCGCTTGACTGGCAAGGGTGTGTTGCGATCCCGCTCGATCCCGCGCAGTGCGCCGTGGCGGGCCAGGATGCGGCCCCAGCGCAGCAATCGCAGCAGATGGGTCGCCGGACGAGTCATCTGCTTGTCCGCCTCACGGCGGTAGCAGCACCGACCCGCGCGCCGGTGCCGCGCGAGCGAACGGCTTTGCCGGGCGCGGTCAACACGCAGGCCACGTCAAATCTTCCAGCCGCTGTGAATGGCCACCAGGCCGCCCAGGATCGGCTCAACCCTGGTGCGGGTGAAGCCGGCCTCGCGAATCATGCCTTCGAATTCGGGCATGGTCGGGAACCGGCGGATCGATTCGATCAGGTAGCGATAGGAATCGGCATCCCCGGCAATCGCCTGGCCGATCTTTGGGACCAGCCGGTGCGAATAGAGATCGTAAGCCTCGCGGAAGCCCGGCCACTCGGTGGTCGAGAATTCCAGGCAGAAGAACCGCCCGCCATGCTTCAAGACGCGGTGGGCCTCGGCCAGGGCGTGATCGATCCGGGTGACGTTGCGGATGCCGAAGGCGATCGTATAGGCATCGAAGAAGCGGTCGGGGAAGCTCAGCTCCTCGGCGTTCTGGCGCGACCAGACCAGGCTATCCAGGCCGCGTTCCAGCGCGCGTTCGATCCCGACATCGAGCATGTCCTGGTTGATGTCGGACACGGTCAGCTGCGCGCCCTGGGCGGCCAGGCGAAAGGCGATGTCGCCGGTGCCGCCCGCCATGTCGAGGATCTGCTCCCCGGGCCGCGGCTTGACGCGGCGGACGAACTTGTCCTTCCACAGCCGGTGCATGCCGATCGACATGGCATCGTTCATCACGTCATACTTCTTCGCTACGCTCGAAAACACCGCGCCGACGCGGGCCGTCTTCTCCTCGGGGGAGACCTCTTCGTAGCCGAAGGAAACCTGTTCGCTCATGGGCCGCGCCTTACGCGGGTTTGTGGCCTGCGCAAAGCTTGTTAGAGGGATTCGATGCCTGAATTACCCGAAGTGGAAACCACGGTGCGCGGCCTGGCGCGCTATCTCGATGGGGCGCGGCTGGTGCGGGTCGAACCGCGCCGCGCCGACCTGCGCCGGTCCTTCCCGGCCGACCTGGTCCAGGCACTGACCGGGGCGACCGTTACGAGCCTGGGGCGCCGCGCCAAATATGGCCTCATTCATACGGACCGGGGGCGGACGCTGATATTCCACCTCGGCATGTCGGGGCGCTGGCGGATTGATCCCGAGGACATCGCCGCGCATGACCACCTGATTCTGGAAACGGCCTCTGGCCATGTCCTGGCGCTCAACGATCCGCGCCGGTTCGGTTCGGTCGACCTGGTCGACGAGGCCGCCCTGCCGGAATGGCCGGCCTTTGCCGCAATGGGTCCCGAACCACTGGGCGAGGAACTTACGCCGGCGCATCTCAAGGCAGCGCTGGGCGGGCGCCGCGCCGCGATCAAGCTGATGCTGCTGGACCAACGAATCGTCGCCGGGCTGGGCAATATCTATGTCTGCGAGGCACTGTTCCGCGCCGGGATCGATCCGCGCAAGGCGGCGGGCCAGGTGTCCGGCGCAGCGCTCGGCCGGCTGGTCCCCGCGATCAAGACGGTGATTGCCGAGGCGATCGAGGCCGGCGGATCGACCCTGCGCGACTATGCCCAGCCGGATGGCCAACTGGGCTACTTCTCCAAGCAGTTTGATGTTTATGATCGTACTGAACAGCCATGCACGCGCTGCGGTGCACCCGTGCAACGCTTCCCCCAGGGCGGCCGAAGTACCTGGCACTGCGCGAAGTGCCAGAAGTAGTGTCCTTTGACCGCCTGACGGCAGAGACATCCCCGGCCCACTCCGCCAACCGGCCCCCTGGATCATGCCGGATGGCACAGGCACACCGACGGAGACTCTCTCTGGTTGACGATTCGGGTTTGCCCAGTTAAGGGCCGCGCTTTCCGCGGGCATGACTCGTTCAGCGCCCGCGACTCTGTAAGAAATTTCAACCGGTATCGGGCTGCGCAACGCCAGCCGCAAGAAGGACTGACATGGCCAATACGCCGCAAGCCAAGAAGCGCATCCGTCGCAACGAGAAGCGCGCAGAAATCAACGGCAACCGCCTGGGCCGGATCCGCACCTTCGTGAAGAAGGTCGAAGCCGCCCTGGCCGGTGGCGACAAGACTGCCGCTGCCGAGGCGCTCAAGGCTGCCCAGCCGGAACTGCAGCGCGGCGTCGCCCGCGGCGTGCTTCACAAGAACACCGCTTCGCGCAAGTTTGCACGCCTGACCAAGCGGGTCTCGTCGCTCTAAGCGCGCGGGTTTTCGGGCAGCCGATTCGCGGATCGGCGGCACGAAATGAGAACAACTCGGCATAGCGGCCGGCGGTCTATCCGCTGGCCGTTTTGCTTTGTGCCGAACCGGGAAAATGCGGCGCTGCAACAACTGAAGGATTCCCGCGATTCGCGGCTAGGGCTTTGAAAAATTGTATGGCTAACAGGCCTTTAGGTCTGGCCTGCGGGAATGCCCTGAGCGCAGTTGAGTCAAGGCTATTTATTTCAGTTTTTTTGCAATCGATCCCTTGCTCTGCGCGGTGAGCGGGGCATAACACCTTTCAAGCCCGGCGCGGATTCTTCGCATCGGGCCTTCACACAGATCAAGGTACCGAACCGGCTTTTGGGGGCCGGAAACGGGCAGGTCTTGTCCTCTACCGAGGACGGGATCTTGGTGGTATTTTCGGGGGCGGTAGGGGTGTCGGGACCAATTATTGGCAATTCACGCGGCACTGTCGCGCCAGGCGGAGCTGACGCAGAGCGCATGATGGATGAACAGGAAGCGCTAGATCTCGCCGCGGACTGGGCTGATATCAGCCGGGGCCTGCGCAAGGATCTGGGCAATCAGCTCTACAGCCAGTGGATCAAGCCGATCCAGCTTGGCGCGCTGTGCAAGCAGAGCGGTATGCTCGATCTGTACTTGCCCAACGAATTTTCCGCCAACTGGGTGTCGGACCGGTTTGCCGACCGGCTGTCGTTGGCCTGGAAGATCGCGCGTCCCGATATCCGCAATGTCCAGATTTCGGTCATGCCGGGCCGCCGGCCCATGCCGGGCCTGCGACTGGGCCGGGAAGATGGCCGGCGCGCGGCCAACGATGGCACGCCGCTGGCGCAGCCGGGCGATGCTCTTGGCATGAGTGCGGCTGAACTGGGTTCGTTGGGCCAGGGACCGATCGGGCTCGATCCCTCGCTGACCTTTGCCAGCTTCGTCACCGGCTCCGCCAATATCCTCGCCAGCAATGCGGCGCAGCGCATGGCCGCGCCGGAAACGCCGCAGTTTGCTCCGCTCTATCTCAAGGCGGCTACCGGCCAAGGCAAGACCCACCTGCTCCACGCGATCGGCCATGCCTATCTGGTCAACCACCAGCGGGCGCGGATCTTCTACTGCTCGGCCGAGCGCTTCATGGTCGAATTCGTCCAGGCGCTGCGCCAGAACCAGACGATCGAATTCAAGGCTCGGCTGCGCGGTTTCGATCTGCTGCTGGTCGATGACATCCAGTTCATCATCGGCAAGGCCTCGGCCCAGGAAGAGCTGCTCTACACGATCGATGCGCTGCTGGCCGAAGGCAAGCGGCTGGTCTTTGCGGCCGACCGCGCCCCGCAGGCATTGGACGGCGTCGAACAGCGCCTGCTCTCGCGCCTGTCGATGGGCCTCGTGGCCGATATCCAGCCGGCCGACATCGAACTGCGCCGCTCGATCCTCGAGCATCGCCTTCAGCGCTTCTCGCCCAGCCATGTGCCGGGTGACGTGGTCGAATTCCTCGCCCGCACGATCAACCGTAACGTGCGCGAACTGGTTGGCGGGCTTAACAAGCTGATCGCCTATGCCCAGCTGACCGGCCAGGCCGTGTCGCTGCAGCTGGCCGAAGAACAGCTGACCGACATCCTCTCGGCCAACCGCCGCCGGATCACGATCGACGAAATCCAGCGCACCGTCTGCCAGTTCTACCGGGTCGACCGGACCGAAATGGCCTCGAAGCGCCGCGCCCGCGCCGTGGTCCGTCCGCGCCAGGTGGCGATGTATCTCGCCAAGGTGCTGACCCCGCGGAGCTATCCTGAAATCGGCCGCAAGTTCGGTGGGCGCGATCACTCGACCGTGATCCATGCCGTGCGCCTGATCGAGGACCTGCGGACCCGCGATGCCGATATGGATGGCGACGTGCGCAGCCTGCTGCGCCAGCTGGAAAGCTGACCGCCCTTTCCACTGCCGATGAACCGTTGATCCACGGCCCGTGCACAGGCTTGTGCACAGGGTGGTGAACAGCGCGGCTATTCGGCTAGCAGTGTCGATAGCGCGGCTGCCATGCGCGGGGCGATCTCGTCTTCACTGCAGATATCGACCAGGGCGAGCCCGTCGATCACGGCGATGACGGCAGCCGCCGTGCCTTCGCGGTCGGCCCCCTCTGGCAGGTCGAGCCGGGTATCGACCCAGTCCCGGAAACCGGCCATGACCTGCGCAACGATGGCCGGGAACGGCGCCTCGCCTCGCGCGGCGGCAGCAACCACCTCAACCCATAGCCGCATGAACCGGCGCATTTCCGGCCCGGTGGTAAAGGCGGCGGCGCGGCGGACCAGTTCGGCGGGTTTCAGCGGTGCGCCATCGGGAATTGCTTCGGCGAGCCGCAGCGAGAGCTCACCCGCGACCCGCGTCATCACGGCGGCCAGCACCTCGGCCTTGTCGGCAAAGTAATAGAGCAGCATTCGGTCGCTCACCCCGGCGGCAGAAGCGAGCTGGCGCAGGCTGGTGCGCGCCAGGCCATGCGCGAGCAGGTGCCCGGCCAGCCGTTCAATCGCTGCTTCGCGCTGTGCGTCCCTGATGCTCATCTTGCCTCTTGTAGCATGCGTTACATTGCGATACCATGTAGCAGTTGCTACAAGGAATCGCCCATGACCCTGTTCCGCCTGTTCCTCGCCACCTGCCTGGTTGCGATCGCTGCCTATACTTCGGTTACCATCGCCAACCATGGCTTCAATCTGCTGCCGGTCTTCTTCGGTGACATGGCCGAAATGGCCTGGCCCGGGCAGTTCAACCTCGATTTCATGGGATTCCTCGCGCTCTCGGCCCTGTGGGTTGCCTGGCGGCACCAGTTCAGCCCCGGCGGCCTTGCGTTGGCGGTGGTCGCCTTCTTTGGCGGCATGCTGTTCCTGTCGCTCTACCTGCTGGTCCAAACCAGCCGTGGGCGCGGCGACATGAAGGTGTTGCTGCTGGGTGAAGGGCGCGCCGCATGACTGCGGCGCCAATCGAGATCGCCAGGGCCTTCCTTAAGGCGATGGAGCCGCTCGATTATGATCGCGCGGTGGCGCTGGTCGCAGCCGATTGCACTTACACCAACCCGCCGCCGATTGGCACGGTGCGCGGGCCGCAAGGCATCCGGGCCGTGCTCGAACCGTTCTTCGCCCCGACGCTGGAGAACGAGTTCCGGATCCTGCGCGAGGCGGCCAATGGCCCGGTCGTGATTCTCGAGCGGCTCGACCGGCACCGGTTGCAAGACAAATGGGTCGAATTGCCGGTGGCCGGTGTGTTCGAAGTCCAAGATGGGCTGATCACCTATTGGCGCGACTATTTCGACGCCGCGACGATCCTGTCGCAGTGGCCGTTGCCTGACGCCTAGGCGGTCATCCCCCCATCGACGATCAACTCGCTGCCGGTGGTGAAGGCGGCGCGGTCGCTGGCGAGGAAGACCACGGCATCGGCTACGTTCTGCGGCTCGCCCAGATGGCCGAGCGGGTGCGCCGCGGAGACGGCGGCCAGGCTCTCATTATTGCCCACGCCTTGCGCCCCGGCGAAATCGTCGATCAGCTTGCGGCCCATATCGGTGTCGATCACCCCGGGATGGACCGAGTTCACGCGAATCCGCGCCGCGGCCAGTTCCTTGGCGCAGCCCTTGGTGAACAGGCGTACCGCGCCCTTGGTTGAATTATAGCAGGTGCCGCCGGCCGCGCCCTCGATCCCGGCCACCGAGGACAGGTTAACGATCGCCGTGCCGCCGCGCCACAGATGCGCGCGTTCGACCAACAGCGGCACTGCCGCGCGTGTGCCCAGGAACACCCCTTCGACATTGACCGAATGGAGCCGCCGCCAGTCTTCCAGCGTCGTCTCCAGGATCGGCTTGAACAGCCACAGCCCGGCATTGTTGACCAGCACGTCGAGCCCGCCGAGGTCAGCGCGGATCCAGTCCATCGTCGCGGCCCAGTCGGCTTCACTGGTGACATCCTGCGCGCGGGCGATCCCGCCGATCTCGGCGGCGAGGTCCTCGGGCGCGGTGAGGTCGGTCACTGCGACCCTGGCCCCGGCCGCTGCCAGCGCGCGGGCCGTTGCCGCACCCAACCCGCGCGAAGCACCGGTTACCAGCGCCAACCGTCCGTCCAGGTCACCCATCACTCAGGCCTCCGCAGTCTGGCGGGCGAGTTCGTCGCGCAACTCGCGGCGCAGGAACTTGCCGTTGGCATTGCGCGGCAGCGCCTGGTCCATGAACCAGACGTAGCGCGGCACCTTGTGCTTGGCCATAACGCTGGCGCAGTGTGCGCGCAGGCCATCGGCGTCGAGCGTCTCGCCGGGCTTGAGTACCACGGCGACGCCCACTTCCTCGCCCAGCCGCTCGTCCGGCACGCCGAAGACGCAGCATTCGGCCACGGCCGGATGACGATAGATCCCGGCCTCGACCTCGGTGCAGAACACGTTCTCGCCGCCGCGCAGGACCATGTCCTTCTTGCGGTCGACGATATAGATGAACCCGTCCTCGTCGATCCGGGCGACGTCGCCGGTGTGCAGCCAGCCATCAGTGAAGGAAGCTTCGTTGGCATCGGGCCGGTTGAGGTAGCCCTTGATCACCGAGGAACCCTTGACCCACAGTTCGCCCACTTCGCCCTGGGGCACGGTGTTGCCATCGTCATCAACGCATTTCACGTCGAAGTTTGGCATCGAAGGGCCGGCGCTGCTGGGCCGGTCGACGAAGAAATCCCCGCCGACAGAGGTGATGATCCCGCAGGTTTCGGTCATGCCATAGCCGGTCGAGGGGCGGGCCGAGGGGATCTTCCGGTCGATCGCACCAACCTGGTCAGGTGGAACCTGCGCCCCGCCGCCCGACATGTTGAGCAGGCTGGAGGTATCGTACTGGTCGAAATCGGGATGGTTGATCAGCTCGCGCGCCATCACCGGCACGCCCGACAGACCATTGCAGCGTTCCGCCTCGATCAGCTTCAGCGCCGCGCCCGCATCCCAGCGGTACATCAGCACCATCTTGCCGCCCTGGGCCGTGGCGGCATAGGCGGCGCAATTGTTGGCGGTGACGTGGAACAGCGGGGTGGTGACCAGCGTCGCCGGCACTGGCGGTTCGGCCGGGATCGCCGCGCCGCCGCCGCGCTCGGTCGCCATGCCGCTCGAGGCCCCGGCATAGAGCAGGTTCATCAGGTTCGAAATGCAGCCACGGTGCGTCAGCTGGGCGCCCTTGGGGTGGCCGGTGGTGCCGCTGGTGTAGAAGATGCAGGCATCGCTATCGGGATCGACCGTTACCTCGGGCATGGCGCCGGGGTGGGCGATGACAGTGGCCCAGGGGACCGTTCCGGCAATGTCGCCCGCGCGGACAGCCACGGTCGGGACCTTGGCGGCGGCGGTGGTGCACTCGGCCAGGCGCGTAAGCCGCTCGGCATCGGCGAAGATCACCTTGGGGGTCGAATCGGCCAGAGCGTAGTCCAGCTCTTCCGGCGTCCACCAGGCATTGGTGCCGACCGCGGCCACGCCCAGGCACAGGCAGGCCCAGTAGATCAGCATCCATTCGGGATAGTTGCGCATGGCGATGGCCACGCGGTCACCCGGGCGCACACCCTGGTCCCACAGCCAGGCGGTGATGGCGCGCACCTGGTCGTGCGCCTGGGCATAGGTCAGCCGTTCGCCTTCATAGACCAGATAGTCGCGCGGGCCGAAGGCGGCGGTGGAAAGCCAGAACGCGCGGCCCGATGGCGGCGCATTCTTGTAGACCTTCATCCGGTGGCCCAGAACTTCCGCTTCGACAATCTCGAAGGGGCCGCCAGGGCCAGTCAGTTCGCTGCGCACCTGGCGCAATTGTGCGTAATGCATGCCTCGTCCCGTTTTTGTTTAATTGATCGATTAGGTGCCGTATCGCCGGGGCGGGAGCAAGAGACTTCCTTTGCGGCGCTGATCAAACGACCTTAAGGAACGCCGGCATGACGCTCGCCCCCGACCGCCTCGACCGCTTTGCCCGCCATATCGTGCTGCCCGAACTGGGCGGGGCCGGGCAGGTTGCATTAAGCGCAGCGCACGTGGTGCTGGTCGGCTGCGGCGGGATCGGCTCTCCTGCGCTGCAATACCTGGCCGGGGCAGGGATCGGCCGACTGACCCTGATCGACAGCGATGTGGTCGACCTGTCCAACCTGCAGCGCCAGACAATCTTTGCCGAAGGGGATATCGGGCGCTCAAAAGCCGAGGCGGCGGCGGATTGGGTGCGCCGGTTTGATGGTGCCATCGAGGTGCGCGCGATCACAGGGAGGTTGGGGCGTGATGGTGCCGCGCAGCTCCTCGAAGGCGCGACCCTTGTGCTCGATGGCTGTGACAACTTCGCGACTCGCCTGGCCGTCTCGGATGCCTGCGTGCAGCTGGGTATTGCGCTGACCAGTGCGGCGCTCGGCCGGTTCCAGGGCCAGGTCGCAAACTTTGCCGGACACCTGGAAGGCGAGTCCTGCTACCGCTGCTTCGTCGGCGATGCCTTCGATGCCGAGGATTGCGATACCTGCGCCGACGATGGCGTGCTGGGGGCGATGGCCGGCTGGGTCGGCACCTTTGCCGCCATCCATGCGGTGCGGGTGCTGACCGAAGGCCACGCCGCGCTGGGCGATCCGCAGTGGGGCAAGGTCCACCTGCTCGATGGGCTGGCCCCGGCGCTCAGAACCATCCGGATTACCAAGGACCCGGAGTGCCGAGGTTGTTCAGCGGTCTAGCAGTTCCGCCACCCAGGCGGGCACGACTTCGGTTGCCGGACCCAGCCGGGTCTCGTGGAACAAGGCGGAACCTTGCGAGCGCTCCAGGTTGAGTTCCAGTGTCTGAATGCCAAGTTCACGCGCATTCTGGACCAGGCCGGCGGCGGGATAGACCGCGCCCGAGGTGCCGATCGAAACGAACAGGTCGGCCTCGCGCAGCGCGGCATAGATCTCGCCCATGCGGTAGGGCATTTCGCCGAACCAGACCACGTCAGGCCGCAGGGTGCGGGCCTGGCAGACCGGGCAGGGCGGCCGGTCGAACAAGGGGCCGCGCCAGTATGAGCGCACGTCGCACGAGGTGCACCAGGCCTTGAGATGCTCTCCGTGCATGTGCAGCACGCGGCGCGCGCCGGCCCGGGTGTGGAGGTCATCGACGTTCTGGGTGACGATCAGCAGGTTGCCCTTCCAGCCCGCGTCGAGTTCCGCGAGTGCCATATGGGCGGCGTTGGGCACCTTTTCCTGGATCGCGGCACGGCGCATGTCGTAGAACCGCAGCACCAGGTTCGGATCGCGGGCGAAGGCCTGGGGCGTGGCGACATCTTCGACCCGGTGCTGCTCCCACAGGCCGCCGGCCGAACGGAAGGTGTCGATGCCGCTCTCGGCGCTGATCCCGGCGCCGGTCAGGATCACGATATTGCGGAATTGGCTCATGTCGCCCATGAAGCACGCCACGAGTGGGGACGGCAATGGCAAGAATCGGGATTATCGGCAGCGCTGGGCGAATGGGGCAGGCGCTGGTCGACGCGATCGCCGCCGCGGGCCAGGAACTGGCCGGCGGGGTTGATCAGGGCGGCGATCTGGCGGCGCTGGCGGCGCAGAGCGACGTGCTGGTGGACTTCTCCGCACCGGCTGCACTGGAAGGCAACCTTGAGGCCGCGATGGCGGCAGGCGTGGCTATCGTCGTCGGCACTACCGGGCTTGAAGACCGTCATCACTGGCTCTGCGACAGCGCGGCCGAACGCATTGCCGTGCTCCAGACCGGCAACACCTCGCTTGGGGTTACGCTGCTCGCCCACCTGGTGCGCGAGGCGGCGAGCCGGCTGGGCGAGGACTGGGATATCGAGATTTCCGAAACCCATCATCGGATGAAGGTCGATGCGCCATCGGGCACCGCGCTGCTGCTGGGTGAAGCTGCGGCGGCGGGACGCGGGCTCGATCTGGCGGGCCATAGCGCCCGGGGGCGAGACGGAATTACCGGCGCGCGCCAATCGGGCGAGATCGGCTTTGCGAGCCTGCGCGGTGGGTCGGTTGCCGGCGATCACACGGTCTATTTCCTTGGTGCGGACGAGCGGCTGTCGCTCACCCACCTGGCCGAAAACCGGACGATCTTCGCCAAGGGCGCGGTCCGCGCGGCACAGTGGCTGGTCGGCCAGCCGGCCGGGCGGTACGGCATGGGCGAGGTGCTTGGCCTTTGAAGCAGGGCGAGATCTTCGAATTCTTCCGCCGCCTGGCCGAGGACAACCCATCGCCTGAGACCGAGCTGGCGTTTGGCAACACCTATCAGTTGCTGGTTGCCGTGGTGCTCTCGGCGCAGTCGACCGACGTCGGGGTAAACAAGGCAACGCGGCGGCTGTTCGAACTGGTCAAGACCCCGGACGAAATGGTCGCGCTGGGCGAGGCGGGGCTGAAGGAGCATATCAAGACGATCGGCCTGTTCAATGGCAAGGCCAAGAACGTCATCGCGCTCTCCGAAATCCTGGTGCGCGATTACGGCGGCGAAGTCCCGGCGGATCGTGACCTGCTTACACAGCTACCGGGCGTAGGCCGCAAGACCGCAAATGTCGTGATGAACTGCGCCTTCGGGGCCGAAACCTTTGCAGTCGATACCCACATCTTCCGGGTCGGCAACCGCACCGGCCTGGCCAAGGGCAAGACTGTGCTGGCGGTCGAAAAGGCGCTCGACAAGAAGGTGCCGCAGCCCTTCCGGGTCGGGGCGCACCATTGGCTGATCCTGCACGGCCGCTACATCTGCAAGGCGCGCACGCCCGAATGCTGGCGCTGCCCGGTCGCGGACCTGTGCGCCTACAAGCCCAAGACGCCCGCCCCGAAGGGCAAGGCCAAAACGGCCTAGCCCTTACGCTCGTCGTCGAAGTTCGACGGATCCAGCTCCAGCCCGGCCCGGCCATCGGCGGCGGTATGCGCCGGGGCATGGGGATGCTCGACGAACTCGGGCTCCTCGACTTCCAGCATGCCTTCCCACTTGGTGATGACTGACGTCGCCACGGCATTGCCGACCACGTTGGTGGCAGTGCGGCCCATGTCGAGGAACTGGTCGATCGCCAGGATGATCGCCACCCCTTCGACCGGCAAGCCGAACATGGCGAGCGTGCCGGTGATCACCACCAGGCTGGCGCGTGGCACCGCAGCCACGCCCTTGGAGCTGATCATCAGTGTCAGCAGGATCGCGATCTGGGTGCCGATCGACAGGTCGATGCCATAGGCCTGGGCGATGAACAGCGTCGCGAAGCTCATGTACATCATCGAGCCGTCGAGATTGAAGCTGTAGCCCAGCGGCAGCATGAAGCCCGAAATGCGCCGCGGCACGCCGAACCGGTCAAGCTGTTCGAACAGCTTGGGCAGGGCGGCCTCGCTCGACGCGGTCGAGAAGGCGATCATCATCGGTTCGCGGATATAGCGGATCAGCGTGAAGATCCGCTTGCCCAGGAACAGCCCGCCGATCGTCAGCAGGATCAGCCAGAGCAGCGCGAGCGAGAGGTAGAATTCGGTCACCAGCTCGACATAGGTGCCGAGGATGCCCAGCCCGCTGCTGGCCACGACCTTCGCCAGGGCGCCGAACACAGCGAAGGGGGCAAAGCGCATCACGTAGCCGGTGATCTGCAGCATCATCTCGGCCAGGGCATCGGCCCCGCGCACCAGCGGCGCGCCCTTTTCGCCGATCGCCGAAAGCGCGACCCCGGCGAACAGCGAGAAGACCAGGATCTGCAGGATGTTGTTGGTCGCCATCGCATCGAAGGCGTTCTTCGGGAAGATATGCAGGATGAACTCGAAGAAATCGAGCTTGGCCACGGTGCCGACCGAAGCCGCAGTTGCCGCGCTGACATCGACGCCCACGCCCGGCTGGAAGAAGTTGACCATCACCAGGCCCAGGCCGATCGAGATCAGGCTGGCCAGGATGAACCAGGTGATCGCGCGGAACCCGATCCGGCCCAGCGCCGCGCTATCGCCCATGTGGGCGATCCCGACGACGATGGTCGACAGGATCAGCGGCGCCACCAGCAGCTTGATCAGGTTGAGGAAGATGCTGGAGAGCAGCCCGAAGGACTTGAGGTAAAGCTCCTTGAGGTCCGCCTCGACCCCGAACGGCCAGACCGTGACCGTGCCCTTGGGGATGAAGGTGAACACCAGCCAGCCGGCCACAACGCCCAGCACCATGCCGATCAGGATGTATAGTGTCAGGCGCCGGTCCATGGCGTGCGTCCCCCAGTTTGAAAGATTATTTCCAAGCAGCCTAACAGGCTGATCGCGCTATCGCAATCAGCCCGCCAAGGCCGCGCTGGCGACCCGGGCATAGATCCGCGCGAGGGTATCGAGATCGGGCACGGCCACGGCCTCGTCGCGCTTGTGCATCGTCGCGTTGCACAGGCCGAATTCGATCACCGGGCAGACCGCCTTGAGGAACCGGGCATCGCTGGTGCCGCCGGTAGTACTTGCTTCGGGTGTCACGCCGGTCTCAGCCTCGACCGCGCGGGCGACCATCGCTGAAAAGTCCCCCGGCGGGGTCAGGAAGGCCTCGCCCGAAATCACCGCGCGGGCGCTGCCGCCGTGCTTTGCGGCAATCGCGCTGACCCGGTCGGCCAGGCCCTGGCCGGTGTGGCGGTCGTTGAAGCGGATCGAGAGGCGGGCATGGGCGCGCGCCGGGATCACATTGGTGGCCGGATTGCCGACGGTGATGTCGGTGATTTCCAGGTTGGAAGGCTGGAACCAGTCGGTGCCGTCGTCGAGCACCAGGGCGTTGAGCTCGGCCAGCATGTTGACCAGCGGCCCGATCGGGTTGTTGGCCAGATGCGGATAGGCGACATGGCCCTCACCGCCCTCGACCGTCAGCCAGATATTGACCGAGCCGCGCCGGCCGATCTTCATCATGTCGCCCAGCCGGTTCACGGAGGTCGGCTCGCCCACCAGGCAGAGGTCGGGGATCGCTTCCACGCCGCGCATATGCTTGATCAGCTCGACCGTGCCGTGGTGGGCCGGGCCTTCCTCGTCACCCGTGATGATGAAGCTGATCGTTCCGGCATCCTGCGGCACTGCCGAAACGGCCGAAACCATCGCGGCGATCGCACCCTTCATGTCGACCGCGCCGCGCCCATAAAGCAGTTCACCGCGCACTTCGGGGGCGAAGGCGCCGCTGGTCCAGCCTTCACCTGGGGGCACGACGTCGAGGTGGCCGGCGAAGGCGAAGTGTCGGCTGCCGGCTGGCCCCTGGCGGATCGCGAAGAGGTTTTCGACCGGCCCGTCCGGAGCTTCGCCCGCCAGGAAGCGGTGGACCGCAAACCCCAGCGGCATGAGCTGGCCCTCGAGGCAATCGAACACCGAGCCGGTCGCGGGCGTCACGCTGGGCGCAGCCATCAACGCCTGGGCAAGCGGCAGGACGGGGGGCAGGGCGGCACTCACTTCGCCAGCGCCCCGTCAAGCAGCCGCGCGAGGCGCAGCCCGGCCTGGCTGACCCGTTGGCGCAGGGCTGGCAGGCTGGCTTCGATATCCTCGTTCGACCAGACCACTTCCTTCGGCGCTTCACCCCCGGCGCAGGGATCGCGATCAAAGGCCTTGGCATAGACCAGGCCGCGCACCAGTTCCCACGACTCGCGGCCCCAGTCCGGAACATCGCCGGTATCGAGCGCGGCGCGCTCCTCGGGCGAATAGCGGCGGATCAACGGCGGGACGGCAGAGGTGATCCCGCGTTCGGCCATCGGCCCATCCCAGATCGCGTGGAGATTGCGGCCAGGCGCGATCCCGTATTTCGCCGCCACCTGGTTGCCGCCCAGGTCGGCATTGTCGCCCGAATGGAGCGGCATATGCAGATCGCCGACGAAATGGGTCAGCCAGGCCAGCGCCTCAAGCCGCTGGGCAGCCGGCAGCGCCTTGTCGGCCAGGATCCGGCGGTTGCGTTCAATCTGCCCGGTCACGCAGTTCCCGCCCGCGCAGTTAGCGCGCGGGTCATAGGGCTTGCAGATGTTCATCGTCTGATAGTGCCAGGCGAAGGAATAGCCCCAGCGCCAGCCTTCGCGGCGGATACAATCGGGCCAGTAGGAGGCTTCTTCCAGGCTGCGGACCCGGCAATAGGCGGTGCCGAGGCCCTGTTCCGATCGCAGCAACTCGCGCACCGCGGCCCGCGTTGCAGGCGAGACATTGGCCCAGGCGATGCTGGCGGTCGAATGGTGGCCGAATTCGCCCCAGGCCAGGGCCGGGCGGGCGGTCAGCGCGACCAGCGCGGTCACCAGCAGGGCAATCCAGCGGCTCACTTGCGGGCGCCCTTGCGGCCTGGCACTTCCCATTGTTCGATCACCCAATCTTCCTCTTCGGCGGCATGGACCCAGGCCTGCAGCCATTCGTGTTCCCAGACCGCCTCCATATAGGCGAGCGCAAAGCCCGGAACAGCTATCCCATAGGTCATGAAGCGGCTGACGACCGGAGCATAGAAGATGTCAGCGGCACTGAAGGTGCCAAACAGGAACGGCCCGCCCCGTCCGAACCGGGCCCGCGCCTCGGCCCACAGGGTCAGGATGCGGACAATGTCGCCGCGCGCTTCCTCGTCGATTTCCCAGCCTTCGACCTGGCGGCGAATGTTCATCGGGCACTGGCGGCGCAGGGCAACATAGCCGGAATGCATTTCCGCGACCATCGAGCGGGCCATGGCGCGGGCATCGTCGGCCTTGGGCCAGAACCGTTCGCGCCCGACCCGGTCGGCCAGGTATTCGATGATCGCCAGGCTGTCCCAGACCACGGCATCGCCATCCCACAGCACCGGTACCTTGCCTGAGGATGGGGCAATCTCGTCGTGCGCTTTCTTCCGGCTGTCCCAGTCCTCGCCATAGAGCGGGACCTGGATCTCCTCAAAGGCCAGGCCCGACTGCTTGCAGGCCAGCCAGCCGCGCAGCGACCAGCTGGAGTAGTTCTTGTTGCCGATGATGAGCTTCATGAGAGCGAGCTAGCCGTTCAGCTTGACGCTGTCGAGGCTGAACGATTAGGGCCTCGGCCATGAATGCTGCTGGCCTGCCGATCTGCGTTGCGGCGCTGTACCGCTTCACTCCGTTCGCGGATCATGCGGCGTTGCAGGCACCGCTGGCCGCCTGTTGCCGCGCCCATGGCGTGAAGGGCACGCTGCTGTTGGCGCATGAAGGGATCAACGGCACGATTGCCGGCAACGATGCCGGGATTACGGCAGTGCTGGACCATATCCGGGGGCTGCCGGGCTGCGCCGACCTTGAGGTCAAGTTCTCGCGCGCGCCGGCCATGCCGTTCCACCGGATGAAGGTGCGGCTGAAGCGCGAGATCGTGACCATGGGCGTGGCGAACATCGATCCGCTCGCCTCGGTCGGCACCTATGTCGCCCCGGCCGACTGGAACGCGCTGATCGCCGATCCGGACACGATCGTGATCGATACCCGCAACGATTACGAGGTGGCGATCGGTACCTTCCAGACCGCAATCGATCCGCAGACCTCCAGCTTCCGGGACTTTCCGGAGTGGTTCCGGGCGCGGCGCGAGGAATTGCTGGGGCAGGGGCAGCAGCCAAAAGTGGCAATGTTCTGCACCGGCGGGATCCGCTGCGAGAAATCGACCGCTTTCCTCAAGGCCGAAGGGGTGGCGGAAGTCTTCCACCTCCAGGGCGGGATCCTGAAGTACCTGGAAGAGGTGCCGGCTGAACAAAGCCTGTGGCAAGGTGAATGCTTTGTCTTCGACCAGCGGGTCAGTGTCGGTCACGGACTGGTGCCGGGCAATTACGCGCTGTGCCACGCCTGCCGCCGCCCGGTCAGCCCGGAGCAGCAGGCCATGCCGGAGTATGAGGAGGGCGTCAGTTGCCCGACCTGCTTTGCCGAGCGGAGCGAAGAGCAACGCGCCGGCTACCGCGAACGTCACCGCCAGGAACAACTTGCCGCCGCGCGCGGCGCGGCCCATGTCGGGGCGGTCATGACCGAGGAGAGCCCATGAGCCTGCGCCCCTTCCACCTTGCCTTTCCGGTCCACGATCTGGTCGCCGCGCGCGCCTTCTATGGCGAAGTGCTGGGTTGCCCCGAGGGCCGCTGTTCCGAGCAATGGGTCGATTTCGATTTCTTCGGCCACCAGCTGGTCGCGCACCTTGCCCCGGACAATGCCGGCCGGGATGCCGCGCGCAACCATGTCGATGGCCACGGCGTGCCGGTGCCGCATTTCGGGGTGGTGCTGACGCTGGACGATTTCGATGCCCTGGCGACAAGGATGCGCGGGGCCGGGGTCAAGTTCGAGATCGAGCCCTATACCCGCTTCAAGGGCCAGACCGGCGAGCAATCGACCATGTTCTTCCGCGATCCCAGCGGCAACGCGATCGAGATCAAGGCCTTTGCCGACCTTGGGCTGATGTTCGCCAAGTAGTGCGTCAGCTGATCAGCGCGTCTTCGTAGATTGCCCCGCGCAATTCGGCGATGCCCATGCCCTTTTCGCTGCTGGTGACATGGATCAACGGATAGGCGGCGGAGTGCTTGCGCGCCTCGGCCTGGGTCACCTCGGTCACGGCGGCCAGTTCGCTGGCCTTGATCTTGTCAGCCTTGGTCAGGACGATCCGGTAGCTGGCGGCTGCCTCGTCCAGCATCTTCATCATGTCGATGTCGACCGGCTTGGGCCCATGGCGGCTGTCGATCAGCAGCAAGGTGCGCTTCAGCACCACCCGCCCGCGCAGGAAATCGCGGACCAGCCGCTTCCATTGCTCGACCACCTTGAGCGGAGCCTTGGCAAAGCCGTAACCTGGCATGTCGACCAGCCGGAAGACCAGCGGATCGCCGACCTCGAAGAAGTTGAGTTCCTGGGTCCGCCCCGGCGTGACCGAGGTGCGGGCCAGCGACTTGCGGCCGGTCAACGCATTCAGCAGCGAGCTCTTGCCGACGTTGGAGCGGCCGGCAAAGGCGATCTCCGGCACGTCGGGATCGGGCAGGTATTCCAGGCCCGGCGCGGACTGCAGGAACTCGACGCGCCCCGCGAACAGGCGGCGCGCCCGTTCCACGGGATCATCGGTCTGGTCCATCCTACTTCGCCCGCTCGCGCGCCCGCTTGGCGTCGGCGGCGTCCTTGTTCGCCTGTTCCTTCAATTGCGGGTGCTTGGAATAGAGGTACTTCTGCTGGGCGATGGTCAGCAGGTTCGAAGTGATCCAGTAGATCAGCAGGCCGGCCGCAAACGGCGCCATGATGAACATCATCATCCACGGCATAAGTGCGAAGACCTGCTGCTGCACGGGATCCATCTGGGCCGGTTGCAGCTTGAACTGGAGCCACATGGTGATCCCCAGCAGGATCGCCAGCACGCCGATGCCCAGGAAGGCGGGCGGGGTGAAATCAAGCAGGCCGAACAGGTTGAGGATATGCAGCGGATCGGGCGCGGACAGATCCTTGATCCACAGCGCGAAGGGCTGGTGGCGCATTTCGACCGCCAGGATCAGCACCTTGTAGAGCGCGAAGAACACCGGGATCTGCAGGAAGATCGGCAGACAGCCCGCCAGCGGGTTGACGCCCTCCTTCTTGTAGAGCGCCATGATCTCTTCCTGCTGCTTCGGCTTGTCGTCCTTGAAGCGTTCCTGGATCGCCTTCATCTTCGGCTGGATTGCGCGCATTGCGGCCATCGAGGCGAACTGCTTCTGGGCGATCGGGAACATCACCCCGCGAACGATCAAGGTCAGCAGGATGATCGCCACGCCGAAGTTGCCGACCGTGCGGAACAGCGCATCGAGCAGCATGAACAGCGGGCGTTCGAACCAGCGGAACCAGCCCCAGTCGATCGCGAGGCTGAACTTGGCGATGCCATCGGCCTCATAGCGGTCGAGCACCTTGATTTCCTTGGCGCCGGCGAACAACCGGGTCGTGCGCGTCAGGCTCTGGCCCGGTGCAACCGTAGCTTCCGGGTAGAACAGGTTGGCCAGGAAGATCTGGTTGCCGGGGGTGCGGAAATCGGCGCTGGCTGGCACCTTGTTTTCGGGGATCAGGCTCGACATCCAGTAGACGTCGGTAAAGCCCACCCAATCGGTCCGACCGTCCTTGGTGATCTTGCCGGTCTCGGCAATGTCGTCATAGTTGGTGCCGAAATCGACCGCTTCATTGAATGCGCCGAACGGGCCGGCGTGGACGTTGAAACTGTCGAGCGCGGCGGTCTTGCTGGTGCGGTTCAGCTGGGCGACCGGTTCCACGGCGATCGGCGCAGTGCCGGCATTGGTGACGCCCTGTTCGACTGTCAGCATGTAGTCGGCGTCGATCTTGTAGGTGAGCGTGAAGGTTGCGCCAGTCGGATTGGTCCAGCTCAGCGTTACCGGGGTCTGCGGGGTCAGCTTGGCGCCAGCCGGAGCAGTCCAGGCGGTCTGCGGCCCCGGCACCTGGCCGGCTGCGCCGAGCCAGCCGAACTGGGCATAGTGCTGCGCCGGAGTGCCGGCGGGCGAGAAGATGCGCTGCGGCCCGCTCTTGGGATCGATCGCGGCGGTGTGGCGGACGGTAACCAGGTCATCGACGATCCCGCCGACCGGATTGATCGAGCCGTTCAGGCCCGGCGCGGCAATCGCGATCCGGCCTGGCTCAGCCAGGATCGTCTTGATGTCGCGGGCTTCCTCGGCAATGTCGACAGCGCTGGTCAGGCCGCCCTCGCGGGTCGGCTTGGCCGGGGTGGCCGCGCCCGCCGCAGGGCTGGCGCTAGCGCTGGCCACCGGCTTGGGCTTGCCGGCGTGCGGATAGAAATAGCGGACGCCCGCATCCCAGCCAAACAGCAGCAGCGCGCTTAGCACCACGGCCAGGATCAGGTTGCGCTGGTTCTGGTTTTCCAAGGAAATGCCCCTAGTCGTCTGGAATAGTCGTCATGAATTCGTGTCAGGTGGCGAGCCAGGCGGTGCAGTTCAAGGCACCGGGTCATAACCATGCCCACCCCACGGGTGGCAGCGCATTAGCCGCTTCACCGCCAGCCAACCACCCCTAATCGCGCCGTGTTTTTCCAGCGCTTCGATGGCGTACTGTGAACACGACGGAGCGAAGCGGCATGAGGGCGGCAGAATCCGCGACGGACCCAGCTGCCAGCCCCGGGCAATCAGGATCAGCAGGCGCTTCAACGCCGCTTCCGGGGCGGATCGCCCTTGCCTTCGGCGGCGCGGGTCAGGGCAATGGCGAGTTCATCGCGCAGCTGGCTGAAATCGCGCTCGATCCCGCCTTCGCGGCCGATCAGCACGTGATCGTGATCGGGCAGGCCGGCCACTGGCAATGCCTCGCGCAGCAGGGCGCGAAAGCGGCGCTTCATGCGGTTACGGACCACCGCATTGCCGATCTTCTTGGTAACGGTGATGCCAAAGCGCAGGCCCTGGCCATCGTTAGGGCGCGCCAAAAGCACGAAACCGGGGCGTGCTATGCGCAAGCCCCGGTTGGCAGCCAGGAAATCTGCCCGCCGCGTAAGGACGGACATTGGCAGTGATTCGCTCAGGCAGAGAGCTTCTTGCGGCCACGCGCGCGGCGGGCGGCAAGCACCTTGCGGCCGCCGACAGTGGCCGTGCGGGCGCGGAAGCCGTGGCGGCGGGCGCGGACAAGGTTGCTGGGCTGGAAGGTGCGCTTCATGATAACCTCGGAAAATCGGACAATCGGATCGCTTAGGGCGCAACCCGCGTTACAGGGGCGGGCCGTTAAGCGACCGTCGCAGGTGAGTCAAGGGATTCGCGTTTAATTCAGGGTCACCCAGCGCGCCATTTCCGTGCCGCTGAGCCACTTGGCATCGCTGAAGGGGACCGAGTTGGTCATCGCGTAGAAGGCCCTGGCCTGTCCGCTCTCCATGCCCATCTCGCGGTAGTAATCGAGGTAGGCGCGATTCTCCGGCGCGTCAGCGGGATAGTCGCGGGCTTCGCGGCCATCCTCGTCGGCCCAGGAATGGACCGCGAATTCGGCCGCCGGATCGGCAATCCGCCGCGCGCCGGCCAGGAACAGCTCGACCCCGCCTGAACGCACCGAGCCGCCGGCCGGGACCAGCGTGGCAATCCCGCGCGCCCGGATCATCCGGCCCAGGCGCAGGTTGGCGCGGTCATCCTCGGTGCCGGGGCACTCGATCATCTCGATCAGTGAAATGCCCGGAAAGGCCCGCAGCATGGCGGCGAATTGCACCGGACTGGCGCTGTCGGTCACGTCGACCAGCGCGGCGCGCGTGGCATCGAGCACGCGGAACGGACCGTAGGTGGCAATGCCCTTGGGCGTCTGGGGTTGCAGCGCCGCGACAAAGCGTTCGGACCCGGCGGGTTCGACGATCACCTCTTCGGTCACCGTTTCGATCACCACCTCTGCCGCGCGCAGCGGCTGGACCGCGGCGGCCAGGAAGGTGAGGAACAGGGCGAGGCGACGCAGCATGATGGCCTCCATCGCGCGTGAGGCCTTGCCGCTTTGCCAAGGCAATCGGTTAAGTTCGGGTAACCACCGGAGCGGAGCGGCTTTTGCTCGACAGCGCCGACCCCTCGGGGCATCACCTAAGTAGTTGTAACAGGGGGTGTGCTTGGTCGCGCTGGTCCAGACAGTCGCCTATCTCGGGCTTGAGGCGCGCGCCGTAGAGGTGCAGTGCCAGATCGCGCCCGGCCTGCCGCGCTTCAACCTGGTCGGCTTGCCGGACAAGGCGGTCAACGAAAGCCGCGAACGGGTCCACGCCGCGCTTGCGGCAATGGGCTTGGCGCTGCCGCCCAAGCGGATCACGATCAACCTCTCACCGGCTGACCTGCCCAAGGAAGGCTCGCATTATGACCTGCCGATCGCGCTGGCGCTGCTGGCGGCGATGGGCGTGACCGATGCCGAACAGATTGCGGACTTCGTGGCGGTGGGCGAACTGGCGCTCGATGGCCGGATCGTGCCGACGCCGGGCGTGCTGCTGGCCGCGCTCCATGCCTCGGGCGCGGACAAGGGACTGATCTGTCCGGCCGCGCAAGGGGGTGAGGCGCGCTGGGCCAGCGGCATCCCGATCCTGGCCGCGCCCGACCTGATCAGCCTGCTCAATCACCTCAAGGGCACGGCGCGCCTGCCTGATCCGGTCCCGGGTGAGGTCGAAGCACCGGCGCGCGGCCCGGATCTGAAGCAGGTCAAAGGCCAGGAAGTGGCCAAGCGCGCGCTGGAGATTGCCGCTGCTGGCGGCCACAACCTGCTGATGATCGGCCCGCCGGGCGCGGGCAAGAGCCTGATGGCCGCCTGCCTGCCTGGCATCCTGCCGCCGCTGACCCCGGCCGAGGCGCTGGAGGTGTCAATGGTCGCCTCGGTCGCCGGCCAGCTGGAGGAGGGACGAATCAGCCGGACGCGGCCGTTCCGGTCACCGCACCACTCGGCCTCGATGGCGGCGCTCACCGGGGGCGGCCTGCGGGTGCGGCCGGGCGAGGTCAGCTTGGCGCACCTTGGTGTGCTGTTCCTGGATGAGCTACCAGAATTCCAGCGCGCCGTGCTCGATTCGCTGCGCCAGCCGCTCGAAACCGGCTCAGTCGATGTCGCCCGCGCCAATGCCCATGTCAGCTATCCGGCGCGGGTCCAGCTGATCGCGGCGATGAACCCCTGCCGCTGCGGTTATCTCGGCGATCCGGCGGTGGGCTGTTCCCGTGCGCCGCGCTGCGGGGCCGATTACCAGGCCAAGGTCTCCGGCCCGATGCTCGACCGGATCGATCTCCATGTCGAAGTCGATCCGGTCAGTGCCGCCGACCTCGCCCTGCCGCCGCCGACCGAAGGCAGCGCCGAAGTGGCCGCGCGGGTCGCGGCGGCGCGGGCAGTGCAAGTGGCGCGGCTGGATGGGACGGGGAAGCGCAGCAATGCCGAACTGGACGGCGATCTGCTCGAAACTTATGCCACCCCGGACGAGGCGGGCCGCAAGCTGCTGATGCAGGCGGCCGAGGCGATGCGGCTTTCGGCGCGCGGCTATACCCGGATGCTGCGGGTGGCGCGGACCATTGCGGACCTGGCAGGCAGCGAAGGGATCGGGCGCATCCACGTGGCGGAAGCGCTCAGCTATCGGCGGGTGGTTGGGCGCAGTTAGAGCGCGCGCAGTTTCGCGGGCTGGTCGTCCACTGGCCAGTTCACGTCGGCCAGGTCGCGCCATTCCAGTTCGATCGGGCTGAGCATCCGGCCATCCTGCGCGCGGATCGCGATCGGCTGGATCGGCATGCCGTCGCGCTCATCGCACAGTACCGGGTTGGAAGGCACGCCGGCGCCATACTTCTCACCCCACTGGCGCAGCGCCAGCATGGCGGGGAGCAGGTCCAGCCCCTTCTCGGTCAGGCGGTATTCGATCTTGCGGCGATCGTCGGGCAGGGCCTGGCGCTTCATGATTCCGTGTTCGACCAGCCGGGCCAGGCGGTTCGACAGGATGTTGCGGGCAATGCCCAGCGCGCCGAGGAATTCCTCGAAATGATGCAGGCCATTGAAAGCGGCGCGCAGGATCATGAACGACCAGCGCTCACCCATCACTTCCAGTGCGGCGGGCAGGCCGCAGTTGTTGATCTCATCAAGCGGCTCACGAAGGTTGCCCATCGTCGTCATCCCCTTTGTCCCTGGGTCGATACCCTAACCCAAAACTGGCTCGCCTGCCGACAAGAAAATCTTTGCTGCGCTGCACAGTTTCGAGTTGCAACTGAAAACCTATATTGATAGGTGGTGATTCGCAACGCAAATCGGTGTCTCCCTCCCAGGACCCCTTCGATCCCTGCGTGCAGACACAACCGTGACGAACCAAGAATTGCATAGGGGAAGAACCATGATTGCCACCGCCAACCCGCTTTCGCGCACGCTGCTTGCCGCCGGCCTTGCCGTTGTCGGCACCATTGCGAGCTTTGCCGCGACCACCAGCACCGCCCAGGCCCAGACCGCCCGCACCTATAGCGCTACCCTCGCCGCTCCGGCTGCTGAAGCGGCCAAGGTCGTCAATGGCGTGAACTGGACCTGCGCCGGCACCGAATGCAGCGGCCGCGTCGATGGCGCTGCTCCGATCAACACCTGCACCCGGGTCGTGAAGGCCTTTGGTCAGGTCACCAAGTTCGCCACCCCCAAGGGCGAATTCAACGCCGACAAGCTCGCGCGTTGTAACGCGGCCGCCTGACGCAAGACCCGGCGTCGCCCTTTCACTCCGGGCGCTTTCCGGCAGGCATTCCTTACAGCCCCCCAAATAGCTGGGCCTCCGTCGCAAGACGGGGGCCCTCTTTTTTGGGTCAGATCAGGCCGCGGGTCCGCAGGTCTTCGGCCAGCAGCTCGGCCGAGGTGAAGTGATGCGCGTGCCAGCCGCAGTCGCGGGCCGAGAGCACATTGGGCAGGCTGTCATCGATGAACAGCATGGTCCGCGGCTCGCGGCCAAAGCGCCGGGCGGCCAGCGCATAGATCGCCGGATCGGGCTTGATGAGCTGCTCGACCCCTGAAACCACGATGTCGCGGAAGTGGTCCAGCAGCGGCATGGTCGGGCGGAACTGCGCCCAGGTATCGGCCCCGAAATTGGTGATCGCATAGAGCGGCATGCCGCCGGCGCGGAGCTGTTCGACCAGTTCGGCGCTACCTGGCACCGGGCCGGGGATCGTCTCGTTGAAGCGTTCGCCATAGGCGCGGATCACTTCGGCGTACCGGGGAAACTCGGCGCTGCGTTCGGCCACCATCGCGGCGATCGGCCGGCCGGCGTCGTGCTGGCCATGCCAGGCCTCGGTCACCACGTTGCGATAGACCCATTCGACCTCGGCCTCGTCGTCCAGCAGCTGGCGAAACAGCACCCGCATGTCCCACTGCACCAGGACCCGGCCGATATCGAACACGACCGCCTCGATTCGCCCGCTCATCGCTCAATCTCTCCGGTCAAAACGGTTTCGGCCCGCACCCCGTGAAGGAGGCGGGCCGATCTTTGTCCAGCGCCGGGCCGCAAGCCCCGCACCGCCAAGGCTGTTAGCCCTGGCGCGCCTTGAAGCGGCGGTTGGTCTTGTTGATCACATAGGTCCGGCCACGACGACGGATCACGCGGTTGTCCCGGTGGCGGTCCTTGAGCGACTTGAGGCTGTTGCGAATCTTCATGATGTCCTCGGGTGCGGCCGGGCCGCTGAAATTGAAGGTGCGCCGTTACGGGCGAGTCAGATCAAAGTCAACACGGAGCGGGCGGGTAATGCCAAGAGCGGCCCGGATGGGCCGAACCCGTTCAGCCAGGACTCAACTCTCACCCCGGATTTCGGAGAGTTTTCGTTCCCAGGCCAAGGCATGGCGTACGATGGTGTCGAGATCGGCGTATTTGGGCACCCACGGCAAGGACGCCTTGATGCGGGCATTGTCCGATATCAGCGAATCGGCATCGCCGGCGCGGCGCGGGCTTAGCACGCGTTCGATTGTCCGGTTGGTGACCCGGTCGACCGCGTCGAGCACTTCGAGCACCGAATAGCCCCGGCCATAGCCGCAATTCATGGTCAGCGAGTGCTGCGGGGCTGCGATCAAGGCCTCGAGCGCGAGGACATGGGCGCTCGCCAGGTCCGAAACGTGGATATAGTCGCGCACCCCGGTGCCGTCGGGCGTGCCGAAATCGGTTCCGAACACCGCGACATTGTCGCGCTTACCGAGCGCGGCCTCAACCGCGACCTTGATCAGGTGCGTCGCCCCGGCGGTCGATTGCCCGGTGCGGGCCAGCGGATCGGCCCCGGCGACGTTGAAATAACGCAGCGCGCAGAAATTGAGCGGGTGGGCCTTGGCGACGTCGCCCAGCATGATCTCGGTCATCAACTTGGACATGCCATAGGGATTGATCGGCACCTGCGGGCTGTCTTCGTGGACCGGGGAAACTTCTGGCACGCCATAAGTCGCCGCGGTCGAACTGAAGATGAAGTGCGGCACCCCGGCCGTCACCGCGGCTTCGATCAGCGCGCGGCTCTTGGCGGTGTTGTTGGAATAGTACTTCAGCGGGTCGGTCACCGATTCGGGCACGATGATCGAGCCGGCGAAATGCATCACCGCCCGGGTCCCCTGTTCGGCAAAGATCCGGGCCAGCAGGGCGGCATCGGCAATGTCGCCTTCGTAGAGCGGAACCCCTTCAGGGACGGCAAAGCGGAAGCCGGTGGTCAGGTTGTCGATCACGGCGACCGGCCAGCCGGCATCCTTGAGCGCGAGCACGGCATGGCTGCCGATATAACCGGCACCACCGGTGACGAGGACGGGGAGTTTCTGCGACATCGTTTGCGTCCCTAGCATAGCTGCGCCATCAAGTGGTTAACCGCTACGCGCGTTCAACCGTATTCAGCCGAGCGCAATGTGGCTGGCGCGAAAGTCGGCCCAGAGGCAGCCTGCCGCCTGCCAAGGATTTTCATGCCACGCACCCGCTTGTCGCTCGCCGCCGCTGCCATCACGCTCGCCCTGACGGGAACCGGGACTGCGCTGATGGCCCAGCGGACCGGGCCTTATGGTCCGGGCTGGGGTGAGCCGCGTTGGGGCGAACCGCGCTGGGGAGAGGGCCGTGATGCTGAACGGTCCCTGCGCCGCGAGCGCGCAGCGCGCGAGGGCAAGGTCGATGTCGCGCAATTCCGAGCCGCAGGCGACGTGGCGCTGGCGCTTGGCCATGGCGCGATCGCCGTGGTCAGACCCGCCGACGAAAGTGCGGCGCCCGATAGCCGAATCAGTGCGACCTTCGAAGCCGCGGTCGAAAACCAGCTGGCCGGCGCGGGCTATGACACGCTCGGTTCCGCAACTGGCGGGCAGATCGCCGAAGTGCGGATCGTCCGGGCAGAGGCCGAACCGGCCGAGCAGAAGGGCAAGCCGCTCAGCGGCGAGATGGTGGTGGGTGTTTCCAACCATGGTTCGATGATCGGCGGGGCGCTGCACTATGATGGGACCAAGCCGCGCGCCGCGCTGATCTCGACCCGGCTTGAAACCCGTATCCGTGATCGCGTCAGCGGGCAGGTGCTGTGGGAAGGCCGGGCAGAGATGCTGACCCGCGCCGGCGATGACCGCTGGGGCGACCAGGCAATCGCATCCAAGTTGGCCGCTGCGCTGTTCGATGGGTTCCCGACCCGCACCGGCGAACCGCTGGCCGCGCGCTAGCCGCTTGCCTCGGCGCGGGAACGACTTCACACTGGCCCAGGAAACTGGCCCAGGAGAGGGTTGTCAGATGAAGCGCCATGCAATTGCCGCCTTGCTCCTCGGTCTTGCGCTGGGCGGCTGCGTCGCGCCGACCGGCCCGGTCGAGGTAACGCGGTTCCATGCCCAGGATATCTCGACGCTGGGCAATGGGACGATCGCGGTCGAACCGGCGCCCGGCCACGATGGGGCCTCGCTTGAATGGAAGGCTTACCAGGCGGCGATCGAGCGCCAGTTGGCGCTGATCGGCTATTCGGCCGTGCCCGCCGGTGCCGTCAGCACTCAGGTGGCCCAGCTGCGCCTCTCCCGCGAAAGCTTCCGGCCCGAACGGTCGGGCAGCCCGGTCTGTGTCGGCGTTGGCGGTTCGACCGGCAGCTATGGTTCGGGCCTGGGAGTGGGTATCGGCATCAACCTTTCGCCGCGTCCGTCGGAACAGGTTCGCACCGACCTGGGCGTGATCATCCGCGACCGGGCCAGCGGGGCGGCGCTGTGGGAAGGACGGGCGAACTTTACCGTCCGCGCCGGTTCGCCGCTGGCCAGCACTCCGCTGGCGGCGGCAAAGATGGCGGAAGCCCTGTTCAAGGGCTTCCCCGGACAATCGGGTGAGACTATCGCGGTCAAATGACCGCACCCGACATCCAGATCGACGCCGCATTCGACAGCGGCAATATCGAAGTCCTGTCCGTTTCCGGCACCACCGCGCGCCTGGCGATCCGCAAGGACACCAATTCGGACTTCTTCCAGTGGTTCCACTTCCGCGTCAGCCATGCCGCCGGACGCGAACTGGAACTCAAGATCACCGGTCTTGCCGCCTCGGCCTATCCCGATGGCTGGGCAGGCTACAATGCGGCGGTCAGCGAGGACCGTGAATTCTGGGGCCGCGCCAGCAGCAGCTATGACCGCGCCGAGGATGGCGGCACGCTGACGATCCGCTATCGGCCGGCCGCCAATCTTGCCTGGTTCGCTTATTTCGCGCCCTATTCGTGGGAACGCCATCAGGACCTGATCGCCAGCTGCGCCCTCGCCGCAGGCGTCTCGCACCGTGTGCTGGGCCATAGCCAAGATGGCCGCAGTATCGATTGCCTCGATTTCGGCGACGGGCCGAAGCAAGTCTGGCTCTATGCCCGCCAGCATCCGGGCGAATCGATGGCCGAATGGTGGGTCGAAGGCGCGCTTGATTGCCTGACCGATCCGGCCGATCCGGTGGCGCGCGCGCTGCGCCGGCGCTGCACTTTCCATGTCGTGCCCAATGCCAACCCCGATGGTTCGGTCTGCGGCAACCTAAGGACTAACTCGCTGGGCGTGAACCTCAACCGCGAGTGGAACAACCCGACGCCAGGGCAATCGCCCGAAGTCCTGGCGATCCGCAATGCGATGGACGCGACCGGGGTCGACTTTGCGATGGACGTTCACGGCGACGAGGCGATTCCGGCCGTATTCCTGGCCGGGTTCGAGGGGATCCCCTCGGCAAACCCAGCGCAGCAAGGCGGGTTCGACCGGTTCAAGGCAATCCTCGACCGCCGCACGCCCGATTTCCAGACCAGGCGCGGCTACCCGGTTTCGGGTCCCGGCCGCGCTAACCTGGCGATGAGCACCAACCAGCTGGCCGAACGCTTCGGCGCGGTCTCGATGACGCTGGAAATGCCGTTCAAGGACAACGACGACTTGCCCGACCCGGCGCAGGGCTGGTCACCCGAACGCTCGGCCCAGCTTGGCCGGGATTGCATGGCGGCGCTGCTGGAGTGGCTCGACGCGGTGCCGAAGGCCTAGATCGCGCCGATTTTTCGCGCCCGACGGCGTTCGATCCAAGGCTGGAAAGGAAACAGGAATTGTTCGCGGATTGACAGCCGTCGGCGCTCGTCCTGCCCAACAAGAGCGGACTCTCCTTCGCGGAAGGTGCCGAACATCCGGTCGAACAGGATGATGCAGTTGCCATAGTTGCAGCGCGTGTCCTCAAAGCTCAGCGCCGTGTGGTGCAGGCTGTGGTGCTGGATCGTCGTGAAGAAGAACGAGAACCACCTGGGTGGATCAGCCCGGACATTGGCGTGGGCGTAAAAGGAAATGGCGCCCAGCGCGTTGAAGGCGGCGAACATCGGTGCCTTGTCGAAATCGAGCAGGGCGATCACGCTGAGGCTGATCAGGAACAGCTCGATCGGGTTGCCGACATAACCCTTCATGGCGTTCAGCTGCGTGATGTGGTGATGCGGGGCATGGGTAGACCACAGCCAGCTGTTGTCATGCATCCAGCGGTGCATCCAGTACTGGCCAAATTCGACCAGCAGCATCACGACGGCGACCTGCACCAGAAACGGCGCATCAGCCAGCCACGGGGTCGCGATCCCCATGGCTTCCTTGGCTTTCGATAGCGGACTGTTGGCCAGGGCATCGCTCACCCAGGAAATCGCGGAAATGCCAAAGACGACGTAGAAGAGGTCGGTCAGGAACTCTTGCCGGCTGATCCGCCAGCCGGCGTGACGCTCATTCGCCCATTCCATCAGCGGGACAAAGGCCAGCGCGACCAGGCTCACCGCGGTGATGGTCCACCATGTTTCCACCCACGGTTCAGGTGCAAGAGCCCAGAAAGCGAGGATTGCAGCGACAGTTGCTGGCGGTAGCAAATCGAATAAAGATTGCTTCATCGGCCGTCCCCCAAGTTTCCGGGGCCCATGCGGACCTAACGGAACAATCAAGTGCGACCCCAAAGTTCTGTTCTGACGGCTCCTGCTATCCGAACCGGTGCTGACAGTCGAACGCAAACTTTTGTCGATCAGCTTTCACCAACGGGCTTTTGTGTGGCAAGTCTGGGTAAAAGAGGAGATCCGGCCCATGCGCCCCATAATGGTGATTGCCCTGATGCTCGGCCTTGCCGGATGTGCGGGGCCAGCGGCCGCCACTGGCGCGGGCGCAAACCCGCCGCTGGCTGCCGCAGAGCGGCTGATCGATGCATTCTATTCGTTCGACCCGCGCCGGTTGCGAGAAGCCCTGGCGCATGCCCCGGAATCGCAACCGCAGATCCTGTTCTATCAAGGCTGGGCCCAGGGCGGCAATTACGCGGTACTGGTGCGCAAACCCTGTGCCTCGGTCAGTCCTGGCGAATTGACCTGCGCGATTACTGTGCGGGACGATCTGATCGTTGCCTTGGGCACAGGATATTGGGTTACCGATACCTTCCACCTGACCGTTGAGGACGGGCGCATCGTCAAGGTCAGGACCAGCTCGAACGATCCGGCCGATTTCGAACTGGCGCTGAACTGGCTACAGCGGGAGCAACCCCAGGTGATGACCGGCCCCTGTCGTGGCTTCTTTGCCGGGGGGCCGACGCCGCAGGACTGCGTCCGGGCTGTCGTGAAAGGTTTCAAGGCCTATCGGGACAGCAAGCCGGCGAAATTACCCCAGGTTGGCCGGCCCGAAGGCGTGGGGCAGCAAGGCCGAGAGCTTTAGTTCCAGTACTTCGTCCCCGCCCGCGCACCAGATCACCGGATCGGTCTCACCCAGTTGCGCCAGCTCGGTGAGGACCTGCCGGCAGCGGCCGCAGGGGGTGACCGTCGGGCCTGGTTGGCCGTGCATGCCGCCGATCACGGCGACAGCTTCCAATCCGCCGCGGCGGCCCTCGTTCATCGCCTTGGCGACCGCATTGGTCTCGGCGCAGAGGGCAAGGCCGTAGCTGGCATTTTCGGCATTGGCGCCAGTCACCACCGATCCATCGGCAAAGCCCAGTGCCGCGCCGACGTGGAAATTCGAATAGGGCGCATAGGCCTGGGCCTGGGCCGCCTTGGCGGCGGCAATCAACGCATCGCGATCATGGGTCATGCGGGGGCTATAGCCGCCTCATGGCTGGACGACCACCCACCGTACCCCGCCTTCCAGCGCCGGGATCGAAAGCCGGTCATTCGCTGTCCACAGCGCCCAGGGCCGGCCGGCATAGTCGGGCTGGAAGCGCAGCTGTTCCAGCCAGACGTTGCGATCGACCCGGGCGGCGATCTTGTAGCGGCGTTCGAAACTGCGCGAGATCTTGAGCAGGGCGGCCTTGCCGGTGTGGGTCTCGATCTGGTTGAGGAAAGTGGTCAGCTCGCTTTCCACGGCCGCATCGCTGACCTTGATCGGGCAATCGTCGGCCAGTTGATCGAGCCAGACGGCGGCCGGCAGCATCGCGGCATCGCGCGGGACCACCGTAACGAAATTGGCGGCCTGCTTGTCGGCCGGCTGGCACGGATCATAGCGATGGACCGCGCCACATTGCAGGCCGGCAGCCTTGGCCCCTTCAAGGTTCTCGACGAACTTCGGATCGCGGGCAAAGGCGCTGGCCGAGGCGTCGAGATAGGCAAAGTCGGCGCTGGCCATTTTCAGTGCCAGCCAGTCCACCGCGCCGTCTTCGCCGCCGACTTCCACGCCCTGGACGGGAAATTCGGAGCGCGCAGGGGTCCACTGCGCCAGATGCCACCAGGCCACTGCGCCACCGGCCAGCACCAGCAGCAGCGCCACGCCGATCAGGCGCAGCCGCAATCGGCCGTTCTTCTTCCTTGCCATGTGACCCGACGACCCCTTTTGCTCGCTAGCCCCGGATATGCAGCACGCAGATCAGGGTGAACAGCCGCCGCGCCGTGGCAAAATCGGTTTCGACCTTGCCCTCCAGCCGTTCCAGCAGCAGTTCCGCCGCCTCGTTGTGGACGCCGCGGCGGGCCATGTCGATGGTCTCGATCTCGGCTGCAGTGGCTTTGCGGATCGCCTGGTAATAGGAATCGCAGATCGCGAAATAGTCGCGGATCGGGCGGCGGAACCGGCCCAGGCCCAGGATCAGCGATTCGAGCGCCTGCCCGCCCTCGTCCGCGATCTCCAGCGCCAGCCGCCCGTCAGCTACCGACAGCCGCAGGCGGTAGGGGCCCTGGTGCCCGGCTTCCCAGGCGCGCAGCGGTTTGAAGGTGTTTTCCTCGATCAGGTCGAAGATCGCGATCCGGCGTTCCTGTTCGATATCGGCGTTGCGCCACAGAATCGTGGCCTCGTCGAGCTCGATATGGATGATCCGTGCGTCCCCCATGGTTGGGCGCTTTTCGCAGATGCGAAATGGCGGGGCAAGTCTCCACAGGCTGTGGATGAAAAGGACCCGCCGGATGGACTGGCGATGCTTGCGCAAAATCCGGTCCCGGCGCATTGATCGCCTCCCATGGCCGAGACCGATCTGATGACCCGCCCCGATGAAGTGGCCGCGCGCGCGCTGCCTGCGAACGTTGAAGCGGAAGCCGCTTTCCTGGGCGCGGCGCTGATCGATAACCGGGTGATCGAAGAGCTGGTCACGCCGCTGCGCCCCGATCACTTCTTCGAGCCCGCCCACGTCCGGATCTACGACCGGATCCTGCAACTGCTCGATCGCAAGGCGGTGGTCACGCCGGTCACGCTCAAGCCCTATTTCGAGGCCGACGAGACGCTGCGGGAGCTGGGCGGTGCGTCCTATCTCGCGCGGCTGACCTCAGACGGGCAGGGCCTGCTCGCCCCGCGCGAACTGGCCGAGCAGATCTATGACCTGGCGCTGCTGCGCGAACTGGTTTCGGTTGGCCGCACGCTGGTCAACGATGCGCTCGATACCTCGGAAAGCGTCGAGCCGCTGGAACAGGTCGCCCGGGCCGAGGCGGCACTGTACCGGGTGGCCGAAGGCGCCTCGGTCGGCAGCGAGGCCCAGCCGTTCCGCACGTCGAGCCTGGCGGCGATCACCCAGATCGAAAAGGCGCTCAATTCGGGCGGCCACATCTCGGGCCGGACCACTGGCCTCGACGATCTGAACGCCAAGGTCGGCGGCCTGCATGACAGCGATCTGATCATCCTCGCTGGCCGTCCGGCGATGGGGAAGACCTCGCTGGTCACCAATATCGCCTTCAACTGCGCTGAACGATATCTGCGCGATCTGGCCGACGGGATCGATCCCAAGCAATCGGTCGGTGCGCCGGTCGCCTTTTTCAGCCTGGAAATGAGCGCGGATCAGCTCGCCACGCGTATCCTCGCCGAACAGGCCGAGATCAGCAGCGAGCGACTGCGCATGGGCAAGATCAGCCGCGAGGATTTCCAGCGGATCTCGTTTGCCAGCCAGCGCCTGGCCGAACTGCCGCTTTACATCGACGATACCCCGGCACTGTCGATCGCCGCGCTGCGTACCCGCGCCCGACGGATGAAGCGCAAGCACGACATCGGCCTGATCGTGATCGATTACCTGCAGCTGCTGCAGGGTTCTGGCCGGGCCAATGACAACCGCGTCAACGAAATCTCCGAAATCAGCCGTGGCCTGAAGACCCTGGCCAAGGAATTGGCCGTGCCGGTGATCGCCCTGTCACAGCTCAGCCGCGCGGTCGAAAGCCGCGAGGACAAGCGCCCGCAGCTGTCGGATCTGCGCGAATCCGGCTCGATCGAGCAGGATGCCGACATGGTCTGGTTCATCTACCGCGAGGAATATTACCACAACGCGGCCAAGCCCGACGAACCATCGGAAACCAGCCCGCCCGATGCGATCGCCAAGTACGATGCCTGGATGCAGCGCCACCTTGACGTGGTGAACAAGGCCACCGTGATCATCTCGAAGCAGCGCCACGGTTCGACCGGCAATGTTTACCTGCACTTCCAGAGCGAGTTCACCAAGTTCGGCAATCTCGCGCCCGATTCGCGCAGTTACGAGTCCTACGAATAACTGTTGTTTTACAGTTATTTAGATGTTTTTTTCTTGACTTGCGAATCGCGCAGGCCGTAACAGCCGGTCTTTCCCGGATTTCATGAACTGGAGTGCCCGATGGCGCGCGTTACCGTTGAAGATTGCGTCGACAAGATCCCCAACCGTTTCGACCTGGTGCTGATGGCAGCCCAGCGCGCGCGCGAAATCTCGGGCGGTGCGGAACTGACCATCGACCGTGACCGCGACAAGAACCCGGTTGTTGCCCTGCGCGAGATCGCCGAGCAGACCGTGCGACCGGAAGCCCTGAAGGAAACCGTGGTCAGCTCGCTGCAGCGCGTCCTCCCGGAAGACGATGACGAGGTCGATGAAATCGGCTCGCTCAGCCAGTCGGCCGAAGCGCTGCGGATCACTGCAGCCGCGCCGGTGCGCAACACCTCGATCGGCGGCGATTACGACGGCTGATCTCGGCCGGGCTGCCTAGAATACAGAAGGTCCGCGCCTCCCCCGATGTGCGGCCTTCTGCATCGGCAAATGACTCTTGATTGACTTGTCTAGGTAAGGCGCGTCTGTTCCCCCAATACGACCGGGGGGAGACGGGGCATGGACAGGGTTGCTTTTGCCGCAAGGCACAAGTGGGACAGCCGCTTTTGGCTGATATTCCTGATTACATCGTGGATCGCGATCGCGATGGGCTTCGGGCATCCGATCAGGCTGCGCTTTACCGGCCAGGCCGATTACGAGGCGCCGGCCATACTGGTACTGCACGTGTGGTCGTATTTTGGCTGGATGACACTGCTTTCGGTGCAGGCCACCCTGGTCGGCCGGGACCGGATCGCCCTGCATCGCAAGCTTGGCATTGCCGGGATGTTTCTGGCCATCGCCGTCACCGCCTCTGGGCTGTTCGCCGAAGTCTTCAGCCAGCGCTTCTATGCTGCGCAAGACCCCGAGAATATAAGATTCTTCATGGTTCCGCTCTATGCGACGATCGTCTTCGGGCTCTTCGCGCTACTAGCTTTCCTGAAGCGTCGCGATCCGGCATCGCACAAGCGGCTGATCTTCCTCGCCACGGCGGCCGCGGTCAACGCAGGTTACTCGCGCTGGTGGGGACGGTGGCTGGGCGAGCAGTTCGGTGACGGCTTCTGGGGCATCTGGATCCACTACTACACCGGAATGGAACTGATGCTGGCGGCGGCCGTGATCTATGACCTTGTTACTCGCGGCACTGTGCACAAGGTACTCCGCTGGGGCGCGCCACTGGCGATCGCACTGCAACTGGCAGGCAGCTATACCTGGCATTCGGACTGGTGGCCGCCGCTGGGCCGCGAACTGCTCAATCTTGCACCTGGCGCCCCCGGATAGGGATTAGCGGCAGGGATAGGTCTTGATGAAGTAGTCGGCCATCGCCGCCTTCATCGTCAGGCCAGCGCGCTTTTCCGCCGGATAGGTGCGCAGGTGGCTCAGCACCTCGTTCGAACCCGGGCGCGCGCCCTTCGGCGGGCAGGAGCTGGGTTTGCCGGCGGCGCGTTCCTGTTGCAGCCGCGAGCCATAGGCCATGCCGGCGGCCTGGCCTTCGGCGCGGAGCAGCTTCATGTCGGGTGAGCCGAGCGCCATCAGCCCCTTGGCGCGCAGGGCGTCGGCCTTGGACAGGAAGGTGGCGACCGACATCTCGCCGGTATTGGCCGCGGCCGGCGCGGCCAGCAGCAGGGCAAACAGGGTTAGGCGGCGCATTTTCATCTCCCGGATCGTTTTGCAGGGCATGGCTTGACCGGTTGCACCTGACAAGACCATGAACCGCAGTGCTGTGGGGAGAAACCGATGAGCGGTACGGATTTTATCGGCGATATTGCCCAGGGCGCGCTTGCGGCCCGCGCGCTCGAACCGGCGCATGGCGAGGGGCGGGACGATGGGCATACCCATGAGAGTGCCTGCCTCAACTGCGGCACAGCGCTGATCGGCCGCCATTGCCACCAGTGCGGGCAGGCGGCCCATGTCCACCGGACGCTGGGTGCTTTCTTTCATGACCTCCTGCACGGCGTGTTCCATTTCGAAGGCAAGATCTGGCGAACGTTGCCGCTGCTGGCCTGGCGCCCGGGGCGGCTGACGCGCGAATATATCGACGGCCGGCGGGCGAGCTTTGTCAGCCCGATCGCCCTGTTCCTGTTCGTGGTGTTCCTGACCTTTGCGGTGTTCAACCTGCTGGGCAGCCCGATTGCCTTCAACAACCAGGGCCAGAACAAGGGGTTCGAGCAGGGGATTGGCGAGGCCGAGCGCGAAGCCGTGAAAAACCTGGCCGAGGCAGAGCGGCGGCTGGCCGATGCCAAGGCGGGGAAAGGCGGCGATATCGCCACGCTGCAGCAGGCCCGCGCTGGGGCGAGCACTGCCGTCACGGTGATCCGCGCGGCCAAGGGCGGCCAACTGCCGGTCAAGATCGCCGCGGCCGACAGGCAGGCCGAGCAGTCGGTCGCCGATGCCGTCAACCGCGCCTGGTCCCACGCCCGCGAAAACCCGGAACTGACGGTCTACAAGCTGCAGAACAGCGCCTACAAGTTTTCCTGGCTGCTGATTCCGCTATCGGTGCCGTTCATGTGGCTGCTGTTCCCGTTCAGCCGCCGGTTCCACCTTTACGATCATATCGTCTTTGTGACCTATTCGCTCAGCTTCATGCTGCTGCTGCTGGCGACGATTTCCGCGCTGACGGTCTGGGGCGGGGCCGGGTTTGTCGTGGGGGCGCTGCTGTTCTACGCGCCGTTCCATATGTACCGGCAGCTGCGCGATGCCTATGCGCTGAGCCGCTTTGGCGCCTGGTGGCGGACCTGGTTCCTCAGCGCCTTTTCCTTCACGGTGCTGGGGCTGTTCGCGACAGCCCTGACGCTGATGGTGGCGGTCTAGCAACCGGCCACCATCGCGGCGTCAGCTCAAGCCCCCTGCGCCGCGGGATCGCCGCCCGAGAAGCGCTTGCCGGCCTTGGGGATCGCCGAACCCTTGACCGGGTTGGGCGTTGCCGGGCCGCTTGGCCGATCGGGCCGGTCAAGCTTGCCGCTGTCCATCAGCTGGTTGATTTCCTCACCGGTCAGCGTTTCATATTCCAGCAGGGCATTGGCCAGCAGGTGCAGCTTGTCCTCATGGGTCTTGAGGATGTCGGTCGCGCGCTTGTGGGCGCCATCGACCAGCGCGCGGATCTCGCTGTCGATCAGCTTGTTGGTCTCGTTCGAGGCGAAGGTGCGCTGCGCGCCGCCCATGCCGAGATAGCCCTCGTACTGGTCTTCGTATTGTAGCGGGCCAAGCTTGTCCGACATGCCCCACTTGGCGACCATGTTGCGGGCCAGGCTCGTGGCATACTGGATGTCGGAGCTGGCGCCCGAACTGACCTTGTCGTGCCCGAAGATGATTTCCTCGGCCACCCGGCCGCCCATCGCGACCGAGAGGTTCGCGTGCATCTTGTCGCGGTGGTAGGAGTAATTGTCGCGCTCGGGCAGGCGCATGACCATGCCCAGCGCGCGGCCGCGCGGAATGATTGTCGCCTTGTGGATCGGATCGGATGCCGCTTCCTTGACCGAGACGATGGCGTGGCCGGCCTCGTGATAGGCGGTCATCCGCTTTTCATCCTCGGTCATGACCATCGAGCGGCGCTCGGCGCCCATCATGACCTTGTCCTTGGCGTCCTCGAATTCCTGCATGGCGACGAGGCGCTTGTTGCGGCGCGCCGCAAGGAGCGCAGCTTCGTTGACCAGGTTGGCGAGGTCCGCGCCCGAGAAGCCGGGCGTGCCGCGGGCGATGGTGCGCGGATTGACGTCTGGCGCCAGCGGGACCTTCTTCATGTGCACGGCCAGGATCTGCTCGCGGCCATCGACGTCGGGCACCGGCACCACCACCTGGCGGTCGAATCGGCCCGGACGCAGCAGCGCCGGATCAAGCACGTCAGGCCGGTTGGTCGCGGCGATGATGATGATGCCTTCGTTGGCCTCGAACCCGTCCATCTCAACCAGCAGCTGGTTCAGCGTCTGTTCGCGCTCATCGTTCGAATTGCCCATGCCGTGGCCACGGTGACGGCCGACCGCGTCGATTTCATCGATGAAGACGATGCAGGGCGCATTCTTCTTGGCCTGTTCGAACATGTCACGCACGCGGCTGGCACCGACGCCGACGAACATTTCGACAAAGTCCGAGCCCGAGATGGTGAAGAACGGCACGCCGGCTTCACCCGCAATGGCGCGGGCCAGCAGGGTCTTGCCGGTACCGGGCGAGCCGACCAGCAGCGCGCCCTTGGGGATTTGGCCGCCCAGCTTGGAGAAGCGTAGCGGATCGCGCAGGAACTCGACGATTTCCTCAAGCTCCTCGCGGGCTTCATCGATCCCGGCAACATCGGCAAAGGTCACGCGGCCCTGGCGTTCGGTCAGCAGCTTGGCCTTGGACTTGCCAAAGCCCATCGCCCCGCCGCCGCCGCCCTTTTGGACCTGGCGCAGCGCGAAGAACGCGATGCCCAGGATCAGCAGGAAGGGCAGGGTCTGGACCAGGATATAGATCAGCAGGTTGCCTTCCTCGGTCGGCTTGCCTTCATACTTCACGCTGTTTTCCTGCAGCAGCGGCTGCAGGGTCGGGTCGTTCGGGACCGGCACGGTCGCAAAGGTCCCGCCGTTCTTGAACTTGCCGCTGATCTTGGTCTCGCTGATCTGGACGCTGTCGACCGAACCTTCGGCCACGCGGGTGCGGAAATCGGAATAGCCGATCTGGCTGCCCGGCGCTTCGCCGCGCGAGCCCATCATGGTCACTACCAGCAGCAGGGCGAGGAAGATTCCGCCCCACACCAGCATGGTCTTGATCCAGGGATTGCCGCTCGGCTGGTCGTCGTTCATGCGCATTGCATCCTTTCGTGCAGCCTATGTAGGCGCGAGAAGCTTAAGCGCAAGTTTGCGGCGGCTGGTGGATCGCGGTTTGCGGCGGATGCCGATTTCAGAAATCGCCAATCGAAAGCTGTCGATCAGAAATCAATCGCGATCCCGTCGCGCACCCAGTCGCCATAGCGCGTCGGCGAAAGCTCGGCCGGATTCTCGTCCGGCTTGGCCGCCTCGGGCTTGGGCGGCGGGGCGTCGCTCCAGTGCGCGGGCTTGGCGAAGGGCGTCGGACGCTCTGTGGCACGCTTGGTCATGGACCCTATCTGGCTATTGCGGGGCTTCGCGTCTAGGGGCTTGGTCAATGGATATTCCCGGTCTCCCGGCGCGCAAGGCGGCGCTCAAGCTCCTCGATGCCGTGCTGCGGCGCGGCGAGACACTCGATCAAGCGGCCCAGCCGGCCTTGCAAGGGGTCCGCGCCGATGCCGACCGGGCCCTGGCCCGCGCCCTGGCGGGAGAAGCGCTGCGCTGGCTGGTGGATCTCGACGCGCTGATCGACAGTGCGACCCAGCAGGTCCTGCCGAATGATGCCAAACCGCGGGCCGTGTTGCGGCTCATGCTGGCCGGCTGGCTGCGGCTGGAAACGCCGCCACACGCCGTGATCGCCACCGGACTGCCGCTGCTGACCGGTGGTCCCCGGCGCTTGGCCCACGGGGTGTTCTCAACCCTGGTAAAGCGTGAAGTGCGCCTGCCCGCAGCCCCCAGCCTGCCCGGTTCGGTGCTGGAGCGGTGGGGCGAGCGGGCCGAGGCAATTGCCGCCGGCCTGGCCGTGCCGCCGCCGCTCGACCTGACGCTGTGCGATCCTGCCGCAACCGCTGACTGGGCAGCGCGCCTTGGCGGGATCAGCCTGATGCCGGGCCATGTCCGGCTGGCGCGCGGCACGGCGGTCGAACGGCTGGAAGGCTTCAAGGAAGGCGCCTGGTGGGTCCAGGATCTCGCCGCCTGCCTGCCCGCC
>JBEGOD010000015.1:0-12399 GCA_041182185.1 Pseudomonadota bacterium | reverse complement strand
TGGCTGGCGCGAGCCATCAGGTGCCGGTCCATGACCGCGCCGCGCTCCCCGCCGGGTTTGCCGCGCCGGGGCCGCTGATCGTGATCGATCCGCTGGCGACGACGGTGGTCGAGCCGGGCTGGGCGCTGGCGGTCGATCCCGATGGCACACTGCGCCTGACCCGCAGCACTCCACGCGCCGCTAATGTTGCGAGCGGGACCGAAGCCGATCCCGTCCGCCTCGAAATCTTCAACGGGCTGTTCATGGCGATTGCCGAGGAGATGGGTTCGGCGCTCGCCCGCACGGCCATGTCGGTCAACATCCGCGAACGGCTCGATTTCTCCTGCGCGATTTTCGACGGGGCCGGGCGGCTGGTGGCCAATGCGCCGCATATGCCGGTGCATCTTGGTTCGATGGGGGAGAGCGTCCAGGCCGTGCTGCGCGAGCGCGCGGGCGGCAAGGATGGACGGGGCATCCGCCGCGGCGATGCCTATGTCCTCAACGCGCCCTATGCCGGCGGCACCCACTTGCCCGATATCACCGTGGTCATGCCGGTCTTCGTCGGCTCGGGAGGTGAGCCTGACTGCTATGTTGCGGCGCGCGGGCACCATGCCGATGTCGGGGGGATCGCGCCCGGCTCGATGCCGCCGAATAGCCGCACCATCGGCGAGGAAGGCGTACTGCTGGAAAACGTGCTGCTGGTCGATGAAGGCCGCTTCTGCCGCGAGGAGCTGGCGGCGATCCTCTCTTCCGGACCCTACCCGGCGCGCAATGTCGCAGCGAACCTGGCTGACCTGTCTGCCCAGGTTGCGGCCTGCGCGCGCGGCGCGGCGGGCCTCGAGCGCGCCTGCGCCGAACACGGTGCCGAAGTGGTCCGCGCCTACATGGGCCACGTTCACGACAATGCCGAAGAGGCCGTGCGCCGCCTGATCGGGCGGCTGGAGGATGGTAGCTTCCGCTACGAACTCGATAACGGCGCGGTGGTCTGCGTGGCCGTGCGGGTCGACCGCGTGGGCCGCCAGGTGACGATCGACTTTGCCGGAACCAGCAATCAGCTCCCCGGCAATTTCAACGCGCCGTTCAGCGTGGTCCGCGCGGCGGTGATGTATGTCCTGCGCACCATGATCGACGATCCGATCCCGATGAACGAGGGCTGCCTGGCGCCGGTGACAATTCTCGTGCCCGAAGGATCGATGCTCCGCCCGCGCTATCCGGCGGCGGTGGTGGCTGGCAATGTCGAGACGAGCCAGGTCGTCACCGATGCGCTGTTCGGGGCCTTTGGCGCCATGGCGGCGGCGCAGGGGACGATGAACAACCTGACCTTCGGCAACGCGCGCTACCAGTATTACGAGACCATCGCCGGCGGCTCCGGCGCCGGGCCCGATTTTGACGGGACCAGCGTGGTCCAGACGCATATGACCAATAGCCGCCTGACCGATCCAGAAGTGCTGGAAACGCGCTTTCCGATTCTGCTTGAGGCCTTCGCCATAAGGCGCGGTTCGGGCGGGGCAGGGCGTCACCACGGCGGTGACGGGGCGCTGCGGCGACTGCGCTTCCTGGAGCCGATGGAGGCCGGGATGCTCGCCAACCGCCGCCGCGTGCCGCCGTTTGGCCTCGCCGGCGGAGCGCCTGGAGCCCCAGGTGCAACGCGGGTCGAACGAACCTCAGGTGAGGTTGAGGTTCTTGATTCCACCGCCTCGGTGATGATGGAGCCGGGCGATGTCATGGTCGTCGAAACACCGGGCGGGGGAGGCTACGGATGAGCGAGATGTGGGTGCTGTCCGGCATTGCGGTAATGGTCGCGGGCTTCGTCCTGCGGTTCAATCCGCTGCTGGTCGTAGTCGCCGCGGCGGCGGTGACGGGACTGACCGCGGGGCTGGATCTCCACGCCATCGTCTCGGCCTTCGGCGAGGCCTTTAACGATACGCGCTATGTCTCGGTGGTGTGGATCGTGCTGCCGGTGATCGGCCTGCTTGAGGCGCATGGCTTACAGGAGCGCGCGCGCGGTTTGATCGCGGGCCTCAAGGGTGCGACCACCGGCCGCCTGCTGACCGGCTACCTGCTGATCCGCCAGATCTCCGCCGCGCTGGGACTGACCTCGGTCGCGGGCCATGCCCAGACCGTCCGCCCGCTCGTGGCGCCGATGGCCGAGGCGGCGGCGGAAGGGCAGAAGGACCTCAGCGACGACGAGCGCGAGGAGGTGAAAGCCATGTCCGCCGCGACCGACAATGTCGGGCTGTTCTTTGGCGAAGACATCTTCATCGCGATCGGCTCGATCCTGCTGATGGTCGGCTTCCTGGAGCAGCAGGGCATTGTGCTCACGCCGTTCCAGCTGTCGGTCTGGGCGATCCCGACCGCCTTCGCGGCTTTCTTGATCCATGGCTTCCGGTTGTGGCGGCTGGATCGGCGGCTCTCGGCCAAGGCGTCGGGCCAATGATCGGCTTGCCCTTCGTCTATTCCCTTGCGGGCCTTACCTTCCTGGCCTTCGCCGCGCTGTCGCTGCGCGATGCCAGCAATGCCAAGCGCTGGGGCAATGGCGCGTTCTGGGGGCTGCTGGCGCTGTCGATGCTGATGGGTGACCGGCTGGGCGACTTTGGCAATGGCTTGCTGGTCCTCGCCCTGGTTGCCATCGCCGGGACCGGGCAGCTGGCTCGGGGCGGCGGCGGCACTACGCCAGAGGTCCGGGCGACGCGCGCCGCGCGCCATGGCAACCGCCTGTTCCTGCTGGCGCTGGTGATCCCGGCGACGGCGCTGGCTGGCACCTTCGGGTTTGAGCACTTGCCGGGGCTGGTCAATCCCAAGCAGGTCACGCTGGTCAGCCTCGCGCTGGGCGCTTTGCTGGCGCTGCTGATCGGTCTTGCCTGGCTGCGCCCGCACCCCGCCGCGCCTTTGCAGGAAGGGCGGCGGCTGATGGATTCGGTCGGCTGGGCGGCAATCCTGCCGCAGATGCTGGCCAGCCTGGGCGCGGTCTTTGCCCTGGCCGGAGTGGGGGACGTGGTCGGGCAATTGATGGCGGGCGTGATCCCGGATGGCAGCCGGACCGGTGCGGTGATCGCCTTCACGCTCGGCATGGCGCTGTTCACCATGGTGATGGGCAATGCCTTTGCCGCCTTCCCGGTGATGGCCGCGGCGATCGCGGTGCCGGTGCTGATCCGGCAATATGGCGGCGATCCGGCAGTGGTCTGCGCGATCGGCATGCTGGCGGGCTTCTGCGGGACGCTGATGACGCCGATGGCGGCCAACTTCAACATTGTCCCCGCTGCGCTGCTGGAGCTGAAGGACCGCAACGCCGTGGTCTGGGCCCAGGTCGGCACGGCCCTGCCGCTGCTGGCGGTCAATACCCTCCTGATCTGGTGGTTTGCTTTCTGATGACACACCTGACCGCCGCACACGCCGCCCGCTTCATGGCGCTCACCACCGGGCACCTGACCCGCGAGTTTCCGCACAAGCTCGATCACGTGATGGACGGGCCGGAGGATGCCCGTACCCCGCGCGAGCTGCATCCGATCTTCTTCGGCAGCTATGACTGGCATTCGTGCCTGCACGGCTGGTGGCAAGTGCTGCGGCTGGCACGGCTCTACCCGGATCTGCCCGAGGCGGAGCGGGTGCGTGCGCTGGCCGCCGAGATGTTGACGGCGGAAAACTTCGCGGTTGAAACCGCCTACCTCGCGCGGCCCTCAGCCCGCGGGTTCGAGCGGCCCTATGGCTGGGCCTGGGCGCTGGCGCTGCACGCCGAGATGGTCCGGCACCAGGCGCCGTGGACCCGCCACGCCGATGCCTTCGCCGCCGCCTTTGCCGAGCGGTTTCGCCAGTTCCTGCCGCTCCAGACCTATCCGATCCGGGTCGGCACGCATTACTCCTCGGCCTTTGCCATGACCCTCGCCCGCGACTGGGCAGTGGCGCACGATCCCGCGCTGGTCACGCTGATCGGCCAACGCGCCAGGGACTGGTTTGGCAAGGATCGCGACTGCCAGGCCTGGGAGCCGGGCGGGGACGAATTCCTCTCCTCCGCGTTGACCGAGGCGCTGCTGATGAGCCGGGTGCTCGGGGCAGATTTCGCTGCCTGGTTCGATGCCTTCCTGCCTGCCGCTGCGCGGGGCCATCCAGCCACGCTGTTCACCCCGGCGACCGTCTCCGACCGCAGCGACGGCAAGATCGCGCATCTCGATGGGCTCAACCTCAGCCGGGCCTGGTGCTGGCGCGGGATCGCGGCGGCGCTGCCGGACGGGCATCCCGTGTGCGAACCGGCGCTGGCCACCGCGCAGCAGCACCTTGATGCCGCTTTGCCGCACCTGGGCGATGACTATATGGGCGAGCATTGGTTGGCGACCTTCGCCCTGCTGGCGCTTGAACAGCGGTAAGCCGGCATAATTCCGGCTGGTCGCTCTGCAACAGGCAGGTTAGTCTCCCCGCAAAACCACTGCGGAGCGGAACAGCCATGACGGCGCAATTGGTCGAAACCATCAAGTCGACCCTGCAATCGACTGACCGGCCCTATATGCAGGGCGCCTGGCGGCCGAGCTTCAACGAGTGGAACGGGCTGTTCGCCAGCGGCGAGGCCGAGGTAATCGGCACGATCCCGGACGATATCGACGGCGTCTATGTCCGCACCGGAGAAGTGCCGGTGCACGAGCCGATCGGCCGCTATCACCCCTTCGATGGCGACGGGATGATTCATGCGATGAGCTTCAAGGGTGGCCGCGCCGCCTATCGCAGCCGGTTCGTGCGGACCAAGGGCTTCCTGGCCGAGCAAGAGGCCGGCCGCGCGCTGTGGGCCGGGCTGATGGAACCGCCGCACAAGTCGACCCGGCCGGGCTGGGGCGCGCAGGAATGGCTGAAGGACAGCTCCTCCACCGACGTGGTGATCCACGCCGGCAAGATCCTCTCCACCTTCTACCAGTGCGGTGAGGGCTACCGGCTCGATCCCTATACGCTGGAGCAGGGCGGGACCGAAGGCTGGGTGCCGGAAGACGGCATCTCCGCTCACGCCAAGGTCGATGAGGCGACCGGCGAGCTGATGTTCTTCAACTATGCCAAGCACGCGCCCTACATGCATTACGGCGTCGTCGGGCCGGACAACCAGCTGAAGCACTACGTCCCGATTCCCTTGGCCGGGCCGCGCCTGCCGCATGACATGGCTTTTACGCCGAACTGGTCGATCCTCAACGACATGCCGCTCTACTGGAACGAGCAGCTGCTTGAGCGGAACCTCCACGTGGTCAACTTCCACCCCGATCAGCCGACCCGCTTCGGCCTGATCCCGCGCTATGGCCAGCCTGAGGAGATCCGCTGGTTCGAGGCCGCGCCGACCTATGTGCTGCACTGGCTCAACGCCTGGGAGGAAGGTGATGAGGTCGTGCTCGATGGCTATTACCAGGAAGAGCCGATGCCCAAGTCCTACCCCCAGGCGCCCGAGGGGTATGAGCGGATGATGGCCTATCTCGATCAGATGCTGATGAAGCCCAAGCTCCACCGCTGGCGCTTCAACCTCAAGACCGGGCAGACCACCGAGCAGCGGCTGGATGACCGGATCCTGGAATTCGGCATGATCAACCAGGCCTATGCCGGCCGCAAGAACCGCTACGCCTATTCCGCCGTGCCCGAGCCGGGCTGGTTCCTGTTCCGCGGGCTGGTCAAGCATGACCTGGAGACCGGCAGCAGCGAGACACTGGAATTCGGCCCTGGCCGCTTCGGCAGCGAAGCGCCCTTCGCCCCCCGGATCGGCGCAGTGGATGAGGATGACGGCTACCTCGTCAGTTTCATCGCCGATCTGAATAACGACACCAGCGAATGCGTGCTGATCGACGCCAAGCGCTTCAGCGATGGTCCGGTCTGCCGGATTATCCTGCCCGAACGCTTCTGCTCCGGCACCCACGCCACCTGGGCCAATGGCGATGCGATCGGGATGGGGCCTAATCCGTTGCTCTAGCCTTGGCGGCTAATCGCCTGTAGCCTCCCGGCAAAACAGCATCGGGGGGGGGAGCGCGATGGGGCAGTTCTGGGGGACATTCGCCGGACAGGTAACGATGGCGCTGGCGCTGCTGGCGGTGATCGGCTTCTTCACCTGGCGCACCACGACCCGCGATGCCCATCCGGCGCACGATGGCTCGGCCAAGGATGTCTATCTCGCCAGCGGCGGGCTGAAATGGCTCTATGTCGCAGGCGCGATCACGCTGACCAACCTTTCGACCGAGCAACTGGTCGGCATGAACGGCAACCAGATGCTGCTGCTGGCCTGGTGGGAGCTGGCCGGGTTTGTCGGGCTGATGATCTTGGCCTTCGTCTTCGTGCCGGTCTATTACCGCACCGGCTGCACCACGGTGACCGAGCTGCTGGAGCAGCGCTATGATGGCGGCTCGATCCGCACGCTGATTTCCGCGCTGTTCCTGATCGGCAACGTGCTGATCTACCTGCCGGCCGCGCTCTATTCGGGCAGCCTGTTCCTCAAGTCGATGTTCGCGGTCGACTGGCCGTTGTGGTATTTCGCCGCGCCGATGGCAGTCATCGCGGCGGTCTATACCATCATGGGCGGCCTGCGCGCGGTGGCGGTGATGGACACCTATTCGGGCATCGGTGTGCTGGCGATCGCGCTGTTGGTGGTGGTGCTGGCCTGCAACGCGATCGGCTGGGATTTCTCGGGCATCCCGCAGGAACGGCTGACCATGGTCGGGGGCGCGGACTCGCCGATCCCGTTCCACACTTTGTTCACCGGCATGCTGTTCATCCAGATCTTCTACTGGTCGACCAACCAGAACATCACCCAGAAGGCGATGACCGCACCCACCGTGCGCGAGGCGCAGAAGGGCGTGCTGGCGGCGGCAGCGGTGCGGATCCTGATCATACCGGCGATCGTCGTGATCCCCGGCGTGGTCGGCTACAAGCTGTTCGGCGATGTCGACGATGCGGCTTACGGCCAGGTCGTCGCCGCAGTCCTGCCGCAGTGGCTCTCGGGCGCCTTCGCGGCGATGATGGCGGCGGCGGTGATCGCGCACACCGCGGCGATCCTCAACAGCTCGGTCGCGCTCTATGCGGTGGACTTCCACACCAAGTTCGTGGCGCCGGTGACCAACCACTGGAAGCTGGCGAGCATTGTCTCGGTGCTGCTTACGATCACCTCGATCCTGATGGTGCCGGTGTTCCAGAATGCCAAGTCGATCATCAACCTGCTGCAGCAATTGAATGGCCTGTCCTCGATGCCGATCCTCTCTGCCTTCATCGTTGCGCTGCTGTTCCGGGGCGTCGCTGCGCGGGCGGCGATTGCCGGGGTGGTCTGGGGCGTGGCGCTCTACGGGCTCTACAGCTTCGTCTGGCAGCCGGCCGGGTTGATCGGGCTGCACTACATCGACTTCATGGTGGTGACGCTGGTCACCTCGGTGCTGTTCGCGCTCGGTTTCAATCGGCTGGCGCTGGGGCGGAGCGCAGAGTTCACCGGCTGGCGCGGGGTGACTGGACAAAGTCCGGCGGCGGGCTGAAAGTCCTCTCGCCATGACCCAGATCACCACCGACCGCGCCTCCAGCGCCTATGACCGCGTGCCCTACCTGATCGCCTTTGACGAGGTCAGCGCCTTCAAGGACACCTATGGCGGGGCGATCGGCAAAGTGGTGATCGAGGCCCATCACCTGAAACCGCACACCCCGTCGGACAGCGTGGTCATCTTCTCGCACCCGATCGGTGGGGGGGCCTATCTGCCGCTGGTGGGGATGCTGGCGCGCATGGGCGTCCACACGATCTATTGCAACACGCGATACCGGGGCAACGACACCGCGCTGATCATGGAACGCGCGGTGATGGATTTTGCCGCCTGCATTCGCGATGCCAAGGAACGACTGGGTTACAAGAAGGTCTATCTCGGTGGCTGGTCCGGGGGCGGGGCGCAGAGCCTGTTCTACCAGGCCGAGGCGCAGGATCCGCGCGTTACCCACACCCCGGCGGGCGATCCTTATGACCTGACGGCGGCGAAGTTCATTCCCGCCGATGGCGTGCTGCTGCTGGCCGCGCACCTCTCGCGCAACCTGACGCTGACCGAATGGATGGATGCCTCGATCGAGGATGAGAGCCGCCCGTTCGAGCGCAGCCCAGCCTGGAACATCTTTGCCCCGGACGGCCCCAAGCCGCCGTTCTCGGCCGAGTTTGTCGCCGAGTACCGCGCCCGCCAGATCGCCCGCAACCGCCGGATCACCGCCTGGGTCAAGGACCAGCTGGCCGATCTCAAGGCGCAGGGGCTGGAGCATCACGAACGCTGTTTCACCGTCCAGGGCACGATGGGCGATCCGCGCTGGGTCGATCCGGCGGTCGATCCCAATGAGCGGGAACCAGGCCACTGCATGCTGGGCGATCCCTTCGTGGTCAACGACGGGCCGGTCGGCCTGGCCCGGTTCACCACGCTGCGGTCGTGGCTGTCACAGTGGTCCTATGACGATTCGCAGGCCGATGGACTGAAGTGTGCAGGCCGAATCCAGTGCCCGATCCTAGTGATCGAGAACGGTGCCGATGATGCCTGCACCCCCAGCCATGCCGCGCGGCTGATGGCCGCGGCGAGCCGCTGCGAGATCGATCACCACGTGATTCCGGGCGCCAATCACTACTATTTCGGCCAGCCAGGCCTGGCCGGCCAGGCGGCCGAACTGGTCAGGGACTGGATTGCAGCCCGAGGCTGAGGATGATGGTGAATAAGGTATTGCGCCGCGGAAGATTCGATTCAATGATAGGGGTCTCAACAAGGGGGAGTTCCCAAATGCGCAAGACCACTGTTGCCCTGGCCGCCGTGCTTACTCTCGGCCTCGCCGCTTGCGGCGGCAAGACCGAAGAAAAGGCCGCTGACGCTGCCGCCACTGAAGCTGCTGCTACCGAAGCCGCCACCACCGAAGCTGCTCCGGCTGCCTCGGATGCCGCGACTGCTGCCGCCAGCGAAGCTGCTCCGGCTGCTGAAGCTGCTCCGGCCTCGGAAGCCGCCAAGTAAATCAGCGCCAACAAGCGTTGAAGGATTAAGGCTCGCTTCGGCGGGCCTTTTTTCTGCGCGTCGTTCGCGCTGCTGGTGCAGCCGATTGGCGGGCCGGCGCAGCGTGGAGGGCGCCGTTTCAGGCCTGGGGCAGGCCCTGGCTGGCCTGGCCCCATCCGGCCAATGCGTTGTGCTGCGCCCGACCGAGCAGGCGCTCGCGATCAGGCAGATGGAAGGCGGCTGCGGTGTCAAGCTTGGCCAGCTCGGGCCAGGTAACCGGCGCGGCCACGGGCGCGCCATCACGCGCGCGAACTGAATATGGCATGATCGCGGTCGAGCCGCGCTGGTTGCGCAGCCAGTCGATGAAGATCCGCCCCTTGCGCCTGGCCTTGGACATGGTCGCGACGAAGCGGTCTGGCTCGGCTGCGGCCATTTCCTGGGCAAAGCCGCGGGCGAACGCGGTGACCGCGTCCCAGTCTCGCTCAGGCCGGAGCGGCACGATCACGTGAATGCCCTTGCCGCCCGACAGCATGGCAAAGCTGATGAGCCCGAGCGCGGCGAGGCGGCGGTTGATATCCAGCGCCGCTTTGCGCACTTCGGCAAAGCGCAATCCCGTGTCGGGATCGAGGTCAAAGACCATCCGGTCGGGCTGTTCAAGGTTGCTGGCGTGGCTGCCCCAGGCGTGGAACTCGATCGCGCCCATCTGCACGCATTCGAGCAAGCCCCGGGCATCCTTGAGGCACAGGTAGTCTGCTTGCTTGCCATTCTTTTCGCGGATGCTGACCGTGCCGACCAGCCGGCCGAGGTTGCCGGTCCCGTGCTTCTGGAAGAAGCATTCGCCGGCAATGCCATCCGGACACCGCACCAGGCTGAGCGGGCGTCCAGCCAGCGTTGCCAGGATCAGCGGCGCGATCTGGCGGTAATAGTCCGCCAGGTCGCCCTTGGTGATCCCGGTGCCGGGAAAGACCACCCGATCGGGATGGCTGATCGTCACGAAGGGATCTGCTGGTGGCGGCATCGGCTGCTCCCGGCTTGGTGCGCGGCCGGGCTTGTCACCACGCAAGCCGATGAACCATGCACGGTGCAGGATAGCCTTGCCGGCAAAGTCCGCAAAGGCGATTTCCAGCCGCACAGGCCGCTGGGTTCACCTGCGGCGCGGCCCAGCTTGGTAAAGATCGGCTGTCGGCGGGCTACGGGGTTGCCGTCAGACCGATCTGCGCCGGCATCTTAGCCATCACCACCATATTGAACCCACTCCAGCTGGCCCGAACTGGCGGCCCGGTCTTGGCTTGCGGAACATTTTTCCGCGGGAGGCAGTCATGCGGCTTGAACTGGAGTACGGCAGCATGGACGAAGGCCCGATCGGGCGCACGAGCGACCTGGCGCGTGCCGGATCAAGCCCCGGAATTGTCCGCTGGGTATTGCTCTTCTCGATGATCCTGATCCTGCTCGCCTTCGGACTGGTACTGGCGCTATCGATGCGGAATGACCGGGCACCGGCAGGACAGGCATCGCCGCAGCCTGGTCCCGAAACCAGCGGATAGATCGTTTCCGGCAGTCCGCTGATCTGCCGGTCACCCAGCCCGCAGCTGGAAGTGGCGCCGAAATGGATGGAATCGTCCGGTCGCGGCTTGGCCCGGCCGACCGGGCCAAGCCGCAGTGCCCCAACTTTCGAACGACTGGGCGTCAGACCATCGTTTCCGGCCGGATCAACCGGTCGAAGGTTGCGGCATTCACCCCCTGCCGCAGCGCCGCCTCGCGCAGGGTCAAGTTCTCGTCATCGGCCAGCCGGGCGATTGCGGCGGCCTGGTCATAGCCGACTTCCGGCACCAGCGCGGTCACCAGCATCAGCGAGCGGTCCAGCAGCTCGGCAATCCGGCGGCGGTCGGGCTCCAGCCCAGTCAGGGCATAATGCGAAAAGCTGTCGATCCCGGTCGCCAGCAGGTCGATCGAGCGCAGGACGGCCGCGCCGATCATCGGCTTGAACACGTTGAGCTGCAATTGCCCCTGCATGCCGCCCGTCACTACGGCCTGGTGGTTGCCGATGACCTGGGCGCAGACCATGGTCAGCATCTCGCACTGGGTAGGATTGACCTTGCCGGGCATGATCGAACTGCCCGGTTCATTGGCCGGCAGCTTCAATTCGCCCAGCCCGCAGCGTGGCCCGCTGGCCAGCAGGCGCAGATCGTTGGCCAACTTGTTCAGCGCGCAGGCCAGCGTGACCATGGCGCCCGAGAAACGCACCAGCGGTTCCTGCCCGGCCAGGGCGGCAAAGGCATTGTCGGCCGGGCGCAGCGCCAGGTCGCTGATCTCGCCAAGTGCTTCGGCCATGGCCTTGGCAAAGCCCGGCGGTGCATTCAGCCCGGTGCCGACCGCCGTGCCGCCCTGGGCAATTTCCAGCACGCCGCGCTTCAGTGCGGTCGAAAGCTCTTCGTGGCACTGGCGCAGCTGGGCGGCGAAGGCCGAGAATTCCTGCCCCAGGGTCAGCGGGGTGGCGTCCTGCAGGTGCGTGCGTCCGGTCTTGACCAGGTCGTGCCATTCCTCGGCCAGTGCGTCGATCCGGTCGATCATGGCGTCAAGCGCCGGTAGCAAGTGGCCCGACGCGGCCAGGCCGACGGCGATGTGCAGGGCGGTGGGGAAGCTGTCGTTCGATGACTGGTGCAGGTTGACGTGATCGTTGGGGTGGACCGGCGTCTTGCCGCCGCGCTGCCTGGTCAGCAGCTCGTTGGCGCGGCTGGCGATAACTTCGTTGACGTTCATGTTGCTCTGGGTCCCGCTGCCGGTCTGCCAGATCGCCAGCGGGAACTGGTCGGCATGCTCGCCAGCGATTACCTCGCCAGCCGCCTGTTCGATGGCTGCGGCGATCTCGCTCGGCAGGTCGGCCCGGTTGGCCCGCGCTGCTGCCAGCTTGACCATCGCCAGCGCGCGGACGATCTCTGCCGGCATCCGTTCGCGCTCGGCAAAGGGGAAGTGCATCAGGCTGCGCTGGGTCTGCGCCCCCCAGTGCGCCGAGGCGGGGACCGCGACCTGACCTAGCGCGTCGCGCTCCGTGCGCATCGTGGCATCCTGGCCGTCCATCTGATCCTCCATCTGTTCCTCTGCGGCCAGGGCCGCGACTCTGCCGAAACTTGCGGCGCAAGGCTGCGCTTCCCGCTCTGTTCCCGCAATGCCCGTCTACGCCAGAGCCAGCCCGGCGCATGAATACGAATACAGACTGTCACCCTGATGACTGGCGCTGCTAGCATCGCCGCCAAAGCACTTCGGGGAGGGACAACGGCCATGGCGATCACGAGCGAGGGCGCCGCACCGGCGCAGGGTGATTATATCGATGCACCGCAGCTGCAGCTGTTCGTGATGGGGCTGTTCTTCATCTTTGGCGGGATCACGTCGCTGAATGACGTGATCATTCCGAAGCTGAAGGAGCTGTTCACGCTCAATTACACCCAGGCGATGCTGGTGCAGTTCTGCTTCTTCGCCGCTT
>JBEGOD010000014.1:0-8082 GCA_041182185.1 Pseudomonadota bacterium | reverse complement strand
CGCCGGGGCGGCGGCCAAGGCGCCGATCCCCGCCTGCAGGATGCCGTGCCCGAACGGCCCGGCGATGCCCTGCTGACCCGCTTCGATGCCGCCGCGCTGGTACCAGTGGTGACCGGCCGTCAGCCGCTTTACGTCCGCGCCGAACGCGCCGCCGATATCCGCATGGCGCTGGCGCTGAAGAGCGATTTTCCGGCGCTGAAGCTGGTGATCGTCGGGGCGACCGAAGGCTGGATGGTAGCCAAGGAACTGGCCGCATCGGGCGTGCCGGTGCTGGCCACCCCGCTCAATGACCTGCCGGCCAATTTCGAGCAGCTTGGCGCAACCCAGTCCAACGTTGGCCGCATGGCGGCGGCGGGGGTCAAGGTTGGCCTCGGTGCGTTCGGCGACCAGCCGCGCTATGCCCCGCAATATGCCGGCAACCTGGTCTCGCTGGCCAGGGTGCCGGGCGCGACCGGGCTGAGCTGGGGCCAGGCTTTCGCCACGATCAGCTCGGTTCCGGCCGCGATCCTCGGCATGGGCGACAAGTTCGGTAGCCTCAAACCCGGCCTGGCCGGGGATGTGGTGATCTGGGACGGCGATCCGCTGGAGAATACCTCGGGCGTGGTCCGGGTGATGATCGACGGGGTCGAACAAGCGCTGGTCAACCACCAGACCAAGCTGCGCGATCGCTACAAGGTGCCGACCGAAGGCGCGCTGCCCAAGGCCTATGAGTGGTAGGGAGCGCGCAACGGACTGACTGACAGAGGGAGAGAGTGATGGAGCAAGGACTTGCCAACCTGGTCGCCGCGGCGGTGGCCTTTGTCGGAACCCACTTCGTGCTCTCGCATCCCTTGCGGGCACCGCTGGTGCGGATTGTCGGCGCGATCGGGTTCCAGATCGTCTATTCGCTGGTCGCCTTTGCGACGCTCGGCTGGATGGTCCTGGCCTACCGCACCATCGGCCCGGGCGCTGGTCTGTGGGATGGTTACGGCGCGATCCTCTGGGCGATATCGAGCCTGCTGACGCTGGTGGCTGCGGTGCTGTTCGTTGGCAGCCTGATGCGCAATCCCGCGCTGCCTGCTCCGGGCGCGGCGGCGCTGGCAGACAAGCCGGTCCACGGCGTATTCCATGTTACCCGCCATCCGATGATGTGGGGCTTCGCGCTGTGGGCGGTTAGCCATGCCCTCGTCAGCCCAACCCCGCGCCGCCTGGTGCTGACCTGCGCGGTGGGCATACTCGCGCTGGTCGGTTCGCACCTGCAGGACCGCAAGAAGGAAGCGCTGATGGGCGCCGCCTGGGCCGGCTGGGAAAGCAGGACCAGCTACTGGCCTAAGCTGGGCGGCCTGGCAAAGGCCGGTCTGGTCCCTTGGCTCGGCGGCCTGGTGCTGTGGCTGGTCGCGACCTGGGCGCATATTCCCGGCAACGGCATGGCCGCCGGGGTGTGGCGCTGGGTGGGTTAAGCGTCGGCGCGGGCGCTCAAGCCCGCGCTTCCTCTACGCCGGCGCTGTTATGGCGCAGGGCCTTCAGCACCGTCTCGACGATCTGCGGCGCGTTGAGGCCGGCATCGTCGTACTGCTTGTCGGGCGCGTCGTGGTCCTGGAAGGTATCGGGCAGGCGCATCGTGCGGATCTTGAGGCCGGCATCGAGCAGGCCTTCGTCGCTGGCCATGGTCAGGACATGGGCGCCGAGGCCGCCGATCGCGCCCTCCTCAACCGTCACGACCACTTCGTGGCTGGCCATCAGGCGGCGGATCAGGTTGGTGTCGAGCGGTTTGGCAAAGCGCAGGTCGGCCACCGTGGTGGAAAGCCCGCGGGCCTCAAGCGCTTCGGCCGCCTTGAGCGCTTCGGCAAGGCGCGTACCGAGCGAGAGCAGGGCAACCTTGGTCCCTTCGCGCACGATCCGGCCCTTGCCGATCTCCAGCTGTTGCGGAACTTCGGGCAGGGGCACGCCCACGCCGTTGCCGCGCGGATAGCGGAAGGCGATCGGGCCGCTGTCATGAAGCGCGGCGGTATAGGTCATGTGCACCAGCTCGGCCTCGTCGGCCGCCGCCATCACCACCAGGTTGGGCAGGGTGGCAAGGTAGGTGATGTCAAAGCTGCCGGCATGGGTCGCGCCGTCCGCGCCGACCAGCCCGGCCCGGTCGATCGCGAAGCGGACCGGCAGGTTCTGGATCGCCACGTCATGCACCACCTGGTCGAAGGCGCGCTGCAGGAAGGTTGAATAGATTGCACAGAACGGGCGCATCCCTTCGGCTGCGAGGCCGGCGGCAAAGGTCACGGCGTGCTGTTCGGCGATGCCCACATCAAAGCTGCGGTCGGGATGGGCCTTGGCAAACTTGTCGACGCCGGTCCCGCTCGGCATGGCGGCGGTGATCGCGCAGATCGTGGGGTCGCTGTCAGCCAGCTTGGCCAGGGTCTCGCCGAATACGTTTTGATAGGCCGGGGCCTTGGCCACTGCCTTGACCTGTTCGCCGGTGATCACGTCGAACTTCTGGACGCCGTGATACTTGTCGGCGCTGGCTTCGGCCGGGGCATAGCCCTTGCCCTTTTGCGTGACGACATGGATCAGGCACGGCCCTTCGGCGGCATCGCGGACATTTTCGAGCACCGGGATCAGGTGATCGAGATTGTGCCCATCGATCGGGCCGACATAGTAGAAGCCCAGTTCCTCGAACAGGGTGCCGCCCATCGCCATGCCGCGGGCGAACTCGTCGGTCTTGCGGGCGGCGACATGCAGGGGCTCGGGCAGCTTGCGCGACAGCCGCCGGGCCACTTCGCGCAGTTCCAGGAAGGGGCGCGACGAGACGATCTTGGCGAGATAGGCCGAAAGCCCGCCAACCGGCGGCGCGATCGACATGTCGTTATCGTTGAGGATCACGACCAGCTGGTTGCCGGCCTGTTCGGCGTTGTTCATCGCCTCATAGGCCATGCCGGCGCTCATCGCGCCATCGCCGATCACGGCAATGCCCTTGCCCGGCTGCCCCTTGAGCTTGTTGGCAATTGCAAAGCCCAGCGCGGCCGAGATCGAGGTGGAGCTGTGCGCCGCGCCGAACGGATCGTATTCGCTCTCGCTGCGCTTGGTGAAGCCCGACAGGCCGCCGCCCTGGCGCAGGGTGCGGATCCGCTCCCGTCGCCCGGTCAGAATCTTGTGCGGATAGGCCTGGTGGCCGACGTCCCAGACGAGCTTGTCATCGGGCGTGTTGAAGACATAGTGGATGGCCACGGTCAGTTCGACCACGCCGAGGCCCGAGCCGAGATGGCCGCCCGTCGTGCCGACCGCGCTGATCATCTCGGTGCGCAGTTCGTCAGCCAGCTGGCGCAGCTGCTCGGGCGCGAGTTTGCGCAGATCGGCCGGAACATCAACGGTATCGAGCAAGGGCGTGGCGGGAGGCTGACTCATGCTCGCGGCCTTACACGCTTGCACTGTTGGTGTCGATTGAGACTATCGGACAGGATTGGTGCAGGATCGGTGCAGGCCGATCAATTGCAGCGTTCGCAGACCCCGCGCAGTTCCACCACCGGGCGGATATCGGCAAAGCCGGCCGTATGCGCGGCATGGACGAGCGATCCGGTCAGCTTGTCATCGTCGATGTGGACCGTCCGGCCGCAGGCGTCGCAGATCAGGAAGATGCAGTCATGGCGGCACCCGGGGTGGCTGTTGGCGATATAGGCATTGGCGCTTTCGACCCGGCGGGCCAGGTTGGCCTTCACGAACAGGTCGAGGATCCGGTAGACCGAGTTGGCCGCCACCCGCTTGCCGCGCCCCTTGGAGACGTTTTCGGCAATGTCATAGGCCGAGGCTGGACGGTCCAGCACGGCAAGGGCGTGGAACACCTCGGCGCGCATTTCGGTCCACTGCTCACCGGCGTCGACCAGTGCCAGGCGCGCAGCCTCGATCAGGCCGGGGCCGGAATGCTCGTCGTGGTGATGATGACTTGCCATGGCGCCCATATAGGCGCTGCTCACCCCTTGGTGAAGTCCGGCTTGAAAAAGCCCGGGAAGCGATTCTTGAGCGCTGCCACCTTGGCTGCGTCCCAGGCCAGGATATAGGGATGACGGGGGTTCTTGGCCATGAAGTCCTGGTGATAGGTTTCGGCCGGGTAGAACTTCTTGTAACCCTCGATCGGCGTGACGACCGGGCGCTGCCACACGCCCGAGGCCTGCATCTGCGCGAGGTAGGCGCTGGCCACCTGCCGCTGCTCCTCGCTCACTGGCACCAGCGCGGCGCGGTATTGCGGGCCGACATCCGGACCCTGGCGGTCTTTCAGCGTCGGATCGGCGGCGACCGAGAAGAAGATCCGCACCAGCTGGTCATAGCGGACCACGGCGGGGTCATAGGTAACCTGCACCGCTTCGGCATGGCCGGTATCGCCCTCGCCGACGCGGTCATAGGTAGCGGTCTTGGCGCTGCCGCCGTGATAGCCCGTCAGCACGCCCTTCACGCCCAGGACATGGCTGAACACGCCCTCCACCCCCCAGAAACAGCCGCCGGCAAAGACTGCGGTCTTGAGGCCGGGTGCTTCCTTGGCCTGGCGAGCTGCGGCGGGGGCGAGCACGTCGACCTCACCAGCCGTGGCCGGGGCTTGCTGACAGGCGGCGGTGAACGCCAGGATCAGGGAGAGGGTAAGGCTGCGCCTCACCGGGTGCGGTCAGGCAGGGCAGCAGCAGCTTCGGCCTTGGGGATCACCTTGCCGGAAATGCCGTCTTCGCTTTGGGCCCAGACGCTGCCGACCAGCACCACGGCCCCCAGCGCGAAGCCGAGGCCGAAAGAGCGGAACAGGTCGGTCTTGAACAGGCCCATCAGGTTTAGTCCGAAGCGAAGTTTGACTGCGGCGCCTTCCCTGCGGAAAAACGCCTTACTTCCAAGTGAACAATTGGCCTGACCGCACGGCTGAGCGATGAAGCGAATGACGCTTGCGGCAAACCGTTACCTCAATGGCGGAAGTGGCGCATTCCGGTGAAGACCATGGCCAGGCCAGCCGCGTCTGCTGCGGCAATGACTTCTTCGTCGCGAATCGATCCGCCCGGCTGGATCACGGCCGTGGCCCCGGCTTCGGCCGCGGCGAGCAGTCCATCAGCGAAGGGGAAAAAGGCATCAGAGGCAACCGCGCTGCCGACTGCGCGGCTGTTTGCCCAGCCGAACTTTTCCGCCGCCTCGGCCGCCTTCATCGCGGCAATGCGCGAACTGTCGCGGCGGTTCATCTGGCCAGCGCCGATCCCGGCGGTGATCCCGTCCTTGGCATAGACGATCGCGTTGGACTTCACATGGCGCGCCACGGTCCAGGCGAACAGGCAGTCCTTGAGTTCCTGGCTGGTCGGCGCACGCTTGGTCACCACCTTCAGGTCATCCGCGCCGATCGCGCCGTTATCGCGGGTCTGGACCAGCAGCCCGCCGGTGATCGGCTTGATCTGCAATCCGCCGCGGCGCGGATCGGGCAGGTCGCCGGTCAGCAGCAGGCGCAGGTTCTTCTTCCTGGCAAAGGCGGCAATGGCCGCTTCGTCGGCAGCGGGGGCGACCACGACCTCGGTGAAGATCTGGCAGATCGCCTCGGCGGTTGGCCCGTCGAGCGGCACGTTGACCGCAACGATCCCGCCAAAGGCCGAAACATCATCGCACTGCAGCGCCCCGGTCCAGGCCTCGAGCAGGCTGGAGCCCTGGGCGACACCGCAGGGGTTGGCGTGCTTGACGATCACGACGGCCGGGTCCTGCCCGCGAAATTCGGCGGCCAGTTCCAGCGCGGCATCGGCATCGTTGTAATTGTTGTAGGACAGCTCCTTGCCCTGGACTTGCCGTGCCTGGGCGATGCCGCGGCCGTGCGGCCCGCGTGGCAGGTAAAGTGCGGCACGCTGGTGCGGGTTCTCGCCATAGCGCAGTTCCTGCGCGCGGCTGCCGATCACGGCGAGCGTTTCGGGGAAGAGCTGCTGCTGGTCGGCAAAAGCGAACCACTGGCTGATCATGCTGTCATAGGCAGCAGTCGCGGCATAGGCGCGCGCGGCCATCAGCCGGCGGAAATCGTAAGTCGTCGCGCCATCCGTGGCTTCCAGCTCGGCCAGCAGGCCGGCATAGTCGGCCGGGTCGGTCAGGATCGTGACATAGGCGTGGTTCTTGGCTGCCGAGCGGACCATGCTCGGCCCGCCGATGTCGATGTTCTCGATGATCTCGTCGCGGCCCGCGCCCTTGGCCACGGTCGCCTCGAAGGGATAGAGGTTGACCACCACCAGGTCGATCGCGCCGATCTCATGCTCGGCCATGGCCGCGGCATGTTCGGGGTTGTCGCGCACGGCCAGCAGCCCGCCGTGGACCTTGGGGTGCAGCGTCTTGACCCGCCCGTCCATCATCTCTGGGAAACCGGTCAGGTCCGAAATGTCCTTCACGCTGAGGCCGGCATCGCGCAGCGCCTTGGCCGTGCCGCCGGTCGAAACCAGCTCTACCCCGCGTTGGCTGAGTGCCTGGCCCAGTTCCACCAGCCCGGCCTTGTCGGACACCGAAAGCAGCGCCCGGCGGATCGTCACATTGCTCACTGTAGTGCTATCCCATCTTCTTCAGCAGCCAGGCAAAGTTGCCGCCGCCGCGTGATACCAGGCCCTGCAGGACCAGTTGCTGGATCGGCTGCGGCCGACCCTGGCCATCAGCCCAGATGCTTTCCTCGATAGTCACCTGGCCCCCGGCGCGGAACTGCCAGTAAGAGCCATCAGGCAGGGCGAGGCCAGCACCCTGACCGTCTTCGCTCAGCCCAACCTCGATCCCGGGTCCGAGGTGGAAACGGATCGCGAAGGCAACCTTGCCGTTCTTGCCCTTGCCACCGGCGGGAATGAGCAGGTCCTCGCCGCGCAGCTCGGTCCCCTCGTCGCGCAGAATCAGGATGCGGCGGTGGGTCAGGCCATAGCGCTGGGCATAGCCGTTGTGGCTCGCCTCCAGCCGGGTTGCGCCCGACAGCTTCTCGCCCGCGATGGTCCGCCGATCGACCTCGACTTCTGACACCCCGCCGCCGATCCGGCCGTTGATCAGCACGGCGGTCGAATTGGCATCGTCAAGCGCCAGGGTGGAGTGGGCCGCGGTCGCCCGCAGGCCCTGCTCCAGCCGCACCGGGACCAGCCCGCCGGCGCAGGCCGAACCGCCGCAGTTGACCACGATCCGCTGGCCCTGGTGCGACAGCTCGAAGGCCAGGGTCGAGGCGCAGCCAGAGCGGGCGTGCTTGGCTAGCGGCGGCGGGGCGACATCGAACTGCAGGATCGATTTCTGCGCGACAGCGCGCTGATAGCCCCACTGCCGCACATCGCGCAGCGGGCGGGTGCGCACACCCGAAGCGGCTACCAGCGCCGAGATATCGGCCGCATCGACCGCCCAGCCACCCTGCCAGGAACCCAGCGAGCCATCGCCGTGCGTCAGTGCCAGCAGCGGCGGGACCAGCAGGGCCAGGATCGCTTCGAGCGCGGCCGGCGGATCGCGCCGCACCGCGTTGTAACAGGCGCGCAGCCGCACCAGCAGGGCGATGGCCTCCATCTGTCCCAGCGGGGAGCGCGAAAGGATGCCGCCATCGTCGCCGACCAGCTCGCCCAGTGCCTTGATCAGGCCGGCCTCGCCAAACAGGCGGCGCGGTTTGCCATCGGGCAGCAGCAGGCCGGCGGCGACGATCCCGCACCAGCCGGCCACCTCGGCCAGCAGGTCCTCGGCGCGGCTGACGTTCTTGTCGAGCCAGCGCGCGGTCTCGTTCATCGCTGCCAGCACGCGCGCGCGCTGGACCTTGTCATTGCCCGACAGGATCAGTGGGGCGTGGACCAGCCAGTTGAGTTCCCGCGTGCCGGCATTGGCGACGGTCCAGGCCGGTCCCTTGCCTGGGCGCGAGGGTGGCGACGGATTGGCGTTCAGCCAGGCCGAGAGCACGCGTTCGGCCACCGGCACGATCTGTTCGCGCGGGGCCGAGGCTTCAAGGTCGGCCAGCCAGGCGAAGGAATGGACCACCCGCTCCAGCGGCGGAGCCATTCGCGCCGCGCCGGCAAAATCGATCTGCGCGATCGGCGCCTTGACCCCATGGACCAGGAAATGTCCGGCGCGGATCGCGGTGCCGGCCATCTTCTGGCCCGGCAGCGGGTTCAGCACGGT
>JBEGOD010000013.1:0-21698 GCA_041182185.1 Pseudomonadota bacterium | reverse complement strand
CGAGCACGTCCGCAAGGAATGGGCCCCGCGCGAACAGCGTGGTCCGGTGTTCAACCCGCTTGCCGCCGAGGAGCGTGAAGCCCGCCAGTTCGGCGTGATGCCCACCGCCCGCCCCGAAGGCGAGCGCCGTCCGGCCCCGCAGGGTGAGCGTCGGCCTGCGCCAACCGGTGACCGTCGTCCCGTCCGCCAGGGCGAGCGCCGTGACGGGCCGCAAGGCGAGCGCCGTCCCGCCCCGCATGGCGGTGATCGCCGCCCCGGTGGCGATCGCCGTGAAGGTGGTCGCAGCGGTGCGGGTCAGGGCGGTCCACGCGGTCCGGGCCAGTTCCGCGGCAAGACCGGCGGCGCAAGCTAAGGCTGGCGCTGCGATTCGCAGCGCGCCATAAGGGCCCATGATGCAGGGTCTGACTGGTTCGGGATGGCAGGCGGCCGCATGGTCGGCAGTGGCGATGACGCTAATCGTCGCGCTGCGCTATCTCGTTACCAGCGGAGCCTTCGCCTGGGCCACCAGGATCGTCCGGCCCGGCCTCTACCAGGGGCTGGACCGGCAGATCCGCCAGGAAATTGGCTGGTCGCTGGCCTCGGCGGCAATCTACGGCATACCGGCCGGGATCGTCGCCTGGGGCTGGCAGCAGCTGAGCTGGACGCGGATCTATACCGACTTTGCCGCCTACCCGCTGTGGTACTTGCCGCTTTCAGTGCTGCTTTACCTCTTCGCGCACGATACCTGGTTCTACTGGACCCACCGCTGGATGCACCGGCCCTGGCTGTTTCGCCGCGCCCATGCCGTCCACCATGCCAGCCGGCCGCCCACGGCCTGGACGGCGATGAGCTTCCACCCCTGGGAAGCGATAACCGGGGCCCTGGTGATCCCGGCGCTGGTCTTCTTGCTGCCCATCCACGTCGCGCTGCTGGGCCTGGTCCTGGGCATCATGACCCTGATGGGGATTACCAATCACATGGGTTGGGAACTATTCCCGGCCCGGCTTGTTCATTCGCGCGTCGGGGGCTGGCTGATAACGGCCAGCCACCACCAGCGGCATCACGAGAACTATCAATGCAATTATGGCCTTTATTTTCGCGTCTGGGACCGGCTGTGCGGCACGGATCGCGGCCTCTCCTCGCTCTGACCCTCGCGCTGCCGCTACTCGGCGCTGGCGCTCCGGTGCCGACCTCCCCGACACTTACCCAGGTGAGCGTGGTCGTAACCGGCCTGCGCAATGCCAAGGGCCAGGTCCTGGCCTGCCTGACCGCCCAGCCCAAGGGCTTTCCCGATTGCCGCAAGGATCCGGCTGCGAAAAACGCGATCGTGCCGGCCGGCGCCACGGTGCGGATCGTCTTCGAAGGCGTTCCGGCAGGGCGCTATGCGATCTCGATGATCCATGACGAGAACGGCAACCGCAAGATGGACATGGCGCTGATGATGCCCAAGGAAGGCTACGGCTTTTCCCGGGATGCACCGGTAAGGATGGGCCCGCCCAAGTTCGACAAGGCGGCCTTCGACGTGGCCGGCCCGGCAGTCCAGCAAACGGCTCGGATGCGCTACCTTTTCTGAGCGCGGTTAACGGATTGCCGGCGCCTTGACGTCAGCACCGCGCCGACGCCAAGGAGTTTGGCGCAACTTAACGGTTAATTTACCATGTTGCGCGAGAAACCACCTGACAGGCACACAGGTGGGGTAGCCACATGGATACGTATCGGGGCAATTTTTCTGACCACGCCGAGACCGGCCAGGATTGGCCGGACCTCGACAATCACGAGGATGAAGTGGTGAACGAACCGCCGCCAAACCCGGTCGGGCAAGACGAGCGCCGCATGCAGGTGCGCGCTTACAATCATTGGGCGAGCCTGCTGGGCGACCGCGCCTTCCCCTCGATCGAGGACCTGGAACCGGGCAATCTCCCGGATTTCGGCCCTTACAGCGTGCTGCTGGACTTTACCGGCGGGATCGAGAACCCGGCAATTCGCTATCTGGGCGAAGCCCTGGCGGGCGAATGCGGCACCAATGACCAGATCGAGACGCTGGAAGACGTGCCGAGCCGTTCGCTGCTCAGCCGGATCACCGATCACTACATGCAGATCCTGGCCAACCAGGCGCCGATCGGGTTCGAGGCCGAATTCGTCAACCAGCGCGAATCGACGATTCTCTATCGCGGCATCCTGCTGCCCTTCTCCAGCGACGATGACACCATCGATTTCATCTATGGCGTGATCAACTGGAAGGAACTGGCCGACCAGCGCACGACCGATGCCCTGCTGCTGGAGATCGACCAGGCGCTTGAAGAAAGCCCGCACGAAGTCCGCCACGACGAGCTGACCGACTGGGCCGATGGCCCGGCCGATGTGGCCCAGGCCTATGCCGATGGCTTCGCTGCCGAGGAAGACGACAACGTCCTCGACCTGGGCGCCTTTGCCGCCGACGAGGCCGGTGACGACCTGGCCTTCCCGGCCCCGCAGTTCGGCGAGCTTGCCATTACGGCAGACGAACCGGCCGCGCTGTCCTCGCTCTATCATCCCGAACCGGCCGATATGGGCCTGGGCGACTGGCTGGCTTCGGCCCGTGAGTTGGCCGAAGCAGCCCGCGGTAGCGAAGACCGCACCCGCCAGACGCTTTATGCCGCAATCGGCCGCGCTTATGACTTCTCGCTCGCCGCGGCCGATGCGCCGGAAGAGTTTGGCGAACTGGTTGCCGAATCCGGGCTGACCGTCCAGGACCGCGCGCCGATGACCCCGGTGGTCAAGCTGGTATTCGGCGCCGACTACGACAAGACGCGCCTGACCGAATATGCCACCGCGCTGAGCCATGCCCACCGTGTCGGCATCGCTCGCGGCTCGCTGGGTCAATACCTCGCGAGTGCGCCGGGCGGCCTCAAGGGCATCGTGGGCGAAGAACGCCGCGCCAAGCGCGCCGAAAGTGGCGGGGACGAAGTGGTCCGCGACACCCCGCGCGAGGCTCTGGCCCGCAAGCTGCGCAAGCTCGATAGCTTCCCGCTCGATGCCGTGCCGACCGAAGGCAGCGAGTTTACCCTGCTGGTGGCCCGCCGCCTGCCGACTGGCGAAGTGGTCCTGCTGGGCGAAGTCGGCGACGACGTGCCCCTGCTGGAACGCGCCGCGCGCAAGCTGCTCGGCTAAACCAACCCATATCCCGACAGCGAGTGGGGCGCCGTGCCGGAAGGCATGGCGCCCTTCGCGTTTGACCGCTAGACAGCCGCGATGAAGACGCGCGGGAGCAGCAGACGCATGGGGTGGATCAGCTGGACGATTGCGATCGTGCTGGTGCTGGCCGCCACCCTGTTCGGCGGCTGGCGCTATGCCCATGCCACGGGCGCGGTCGGATTGCTGGACCTGGCCGATCGCACGATCGGCGGAACCGGAGGCACCCAGGTCGCGGCCAGCGGTGTGCGGTATGGCCCACTACCGGCCCAGCGGCTTGACGTGATTGCCCCGAACGCACCTGGCCCGCACCCGGTACTGGTCTTCATTCACGGCGGCGGCTGGCACATGGGCCGGCCCGAGGATTATCACTTCATCGGCCGCACCTTTGCCCGCGCTGGTTATGTCGTGGTCCTGCCCGGTTACCGACTGGTGCCCGAGGGGGTCTATCCGCACATGCTGGAGGACGGGGCCAAGGCCGTTGCCTGGACCGCCGCCAACGTGGCCCGGTTCGGCGGCGATCCGGACCGGGTCGTGCTGATGGGCCATTCGGCCGGGGCCCATACCGTGGCCATGCTGGGGCTGGAGCGGCAATGGCTGGGACGCGAGGGGCTGCCCGATGGCTTTGTAAAGGGCGTGATCGGCCTGTCCGGACCCTATGACTTCCATCCCTTCACCTCGGATTCGGCGCGCAACGCCTTTGGCCAGGTCAAGGACCCGAAGAGCACCCAGCCGATCACTTTCGCGCGCAGCGATGCCCCGCCGATGCTGCTGCTGACCGGCGATGCCGATACCACGGTCAAACCGCGCAACAGCCGCGTCCTGGCCCAGGCGCTGACCGACCGGGGAGCCCGCGCCGAGCTGGTGATCCTGCCCGGGGTCGATCATGCCGGGCCGGTGCTCAAGCTCGCTCAGCCCTTTGCCCGCGATGCCAGCGTATCCGCCCCGGTGCTGGCGTTCCTGGCCAGCCTGCGCGCGCCTTCAGCGCCGGTTCAGGCGGCGGCGGAGTAAACAGGCCCACATGCGCATTCTCTCCCGCCTGCTCGCCCTGGTCGCTGCCCTGGCGTTGACGGTCCAGCCGGCCGCGGCGCAATCGATCCTGCGCGATGCCGAGACCGAGGCGCTGCTGCACGATATGGCATCTCCGCTGATTGCGGCAGCCGGGCTAAACCCCAACAATGTCGACGTGGTGGTGATCAACGATCCCTCGCTCAATGCCTTCGTGGCGGGCGGACAGGTGGTTTACCTCCACTCCGGGCTGCTCAACGCGGCGAGCACCGCCAACGAGGTCCAGGGCGTGATCGCGCACGAGCTGGGCCATATCACCGGCGGCCATGTAATCAGCGATGGCGGCGGCAAGGCCGCCGGCAATATCAGCATCCTCTCGCTGCTGCTGGGCGTTGCCGCCGCTGCCGCCGGCGCGGGCGAAGCGGCGATGGGCGTGATCATGGCTGGCCAGCAGGCCGCGCTGGGCAAGTACCTGGCCTTCAGCCGCAGCCAGGAATCCTCCGCCGACGCCGCCGGGGCGCAGTATCTTTCGAAGGCCGGGATCACCGGGCGCGGCTCGGTGGAATTCTTCAAGAAGCTCCAGAACATGGAGTTCCGCTATGGCTACACCCGCACCCCCGACAACGAGTTCTACCGCACTCACCCGATGACCGGCGACCGCATCGCCACCCTTCAGGACACCTACGAGCGCGATCCGGCCTATAACGCCCCGCTCGACCCCAAGCTCGAGGCCCGCTTCCAGCGCGCCAAGGCCAAGCTGTTCGGCTATCTGGGCGAGCCCGCGCAGGTCATGCGGACCTATCCCGAAACCATGACCGACGTGCCGGCGCGCTATGCCCGGGCCTATGCCTTCCACCGCCAGGCCTATCCCGAAAAGGCCCTGGCCGAGGCCGACGCGTTGCTCGCCAAGTCGCCCAATGATCCCTATTTCCTCGAGCTGAAGGGCCAGATCCTGCTTGAAACCGGCAAGCCGGCCGAAGCGCTGGACGTGCTGCGCCGCGCGACTGACCTTTCCGGCAACCAGCCACTGATCGCGACGATCTTCGGCCATGCCCTGATCGCCACCGAGAACCCGATGAATTTCGCCGAAGCCCAGCAGGTGCTGAAGAATGCCGTCACCCGCGACCGCGAGAACCCTTTTGCCTGGTACCAGCTGGGCGTGGTCTATGCCGCCAATGGTGACATGGCCAGGGCACACCTGGCCAGCGCCGAACAGCAGGTGATGAACTGGCAGATGCCCCAGGCGCTGCGCAGCGCCCAGGCGGCCGAAGCCCAACTCCCCAAGGGTTCGTCCGACTGGCTGCGCGCCCAGGATATTGCCATGCAGGCGCGCGAAGCAATTGAACGGTCCAACAAACGCCGTTAGGCCAATCGACATGGCCGATACCGCACCAAACCCCCGCTCGCCCTGGGTAATCCTGGCCCTGATCATCGTTGCGCTGATCGGCGGCCTTGGTGGCTGGCTGCTTGGCTCGCGCCAGTCCGCTCAGCCCGACAAGGCCGCGATCGAGGAGGTGGTGCGCAACTACATCCTTGAGAACCCGGAAATCCTGCCCCAGGCGATGGAGCGGCTTCAGGCGCGCGTGAACGGCAAGCAGGTCGCCAGTGCGGGCGATGCGCTGAGCGCGCCCTTCCCCGGCGCCGTGCTGGGTAACCCCAATGGCACGATCACCCTGGTCGAATTCACGGACTATGCCTGTGGTTATTGCCGCGCCTCGGTGCCCGAGGTTGAGGCGCTGATCGCCGCCAATCCCGAGCTCAAGGTGGTGATTCGCGAGCTGCCGATCCTCTCGCCCGCCAGCGCCGATGCCGCGCGCTGGTCGCTCGCCGCAGCCGAACAGGGCAAGTTCGCGGCCTTCCACAAGGCCATGTTTGCCGCTGGGCGCCCCGATGCCAACTCGATCGAGGTGGCGGCCACGCAGGCCGGCATGGACCTTGATCGCGCGCGCCAGGTCATTGCCGAGCCGCGGGTCGAGGCGGAGATCCGCCAGAACCTGGACTTCGCCCGCCAGCTCAGGATCGATGGCACCCCCAGCTGGGTAATTGGCGAGCAGCTGATGGCCGGCGCAGTCGGCCAGAAGGTGCTGCAGGAAGCGATCGACGCGGTGAAATCTGGCTCTGGGCCGGGGCCGAAGGGCTAGAGGTTACTGAGCCTCCACCAGCTTGGCGTACATCGAGTTGATCGGGCGGGCCATGACCCGGCGCAGCATCGGCTCGAAGAATTCCAGCGGCTCGCTGGCATAGTCCGGATCGAAGGCGGCCTGGTCATACTTCTCGCAGAACTCGGCGCAGGCATCGAAATAGGGATTGCCGCGGAAGCGCTCACGCACGTTGCGGTCCATGCCGACGTAGTGGAAGTAATAATGCCCCTGGAAAGCGCCGTGGTTCTGGCAGATCCAGTGGACCTCTTCCGAAACGAACGGCTTGATGATCGAGGCGGCAACTTCCGGATGGTTGTAGGTGCCCAGCGTATCGCCAATGTCGTGCAGCAGCGCCATCACCACATAGGCCTCATCCCGCCCGTCGCGGTGCGCGCGAGTCGCGGTCTGGAGCGAGTGCTGCAGCCGGTCGACCGGAAAGCCGCCGAAATCGCCATCAAGCAGCTTGAGGTGGGCCAGCACCCGGTCTGGCAGGTCGCGGGCAAAAGCCATGTATTCGCTGGAGATCAGCGACCAGTCTTCCTGGGTGCCTTCGGTCATCGCGCGGAACTTGGCGCGCTCGTGGGTGCCATGGATGGGGCTGTCGATATCGGCCATTCTTGCTCTCCCGTGTTGCCCCAAGGCTAATCCAAAGCGGCTTTGCGCGCAAAACATTCGCGAGGGCGGGCGCTTTTCTGCTAGGCTGCTTGTCATGGCCGTGCTGCCCTTCCGTCCGACCCCCTTTTTCGCCAACAAGAACCGGGCCTTCTGGCGCCTGCAGGCCGCCGGCTGGGGCGGGGCCATGCTGCTGCGCGCGATGTCCGGCATCGCCAACGGGCTGCCGCTCAGCTTCCTGGTGCTGGTGCTGATTTCCACCATCACCGGCTTCTCGATCACGCTGATTCTCTCGGTGGTCTACCGCCAGCTGATCAACCGCCGCCCGCTGGTCACCTGGGGAGTGACAGCGCTGGTCCTGCCGGTGGCAGTGGGCATCTATGCCTTCATCGATGCCTGGGTGAACGCGCTCTACTATGCCGACGGGGCCGCCGGCGTGGCGCAGCGCTTCATCGGCCTCTACTATATCGGCCTGACCCTGCTGGGCGCCTGGTCCGCGCTCTATTACGCGATCAACTTCTTCCTGCAGATCGAAGAGCAGAACGATCAGCTGATCCGGCTGGAGAACCAGGCGACCCAGGCCCAGCTGGCCATGCTACGCTATCAGCTCAACCCGCACTTCCTGTTCAACACGCTGAACTCGATCTCAACCCTGGTGCTGCTCAAGCAGACCGAGCCAGCCAATGCCATGCTCAGCCGGCTGTCCTCGTTCCTGCGTTATACCCTGGTCAACGAGCCGACCGGGCGGGTCACCGTGGCGCAGGAGGTGGAGACGCTGAAGCTCTACCTCGAGATTGAGCGGATGCGGTTCGAGGAGCGGCTGCGCACCAGTTTCAAGATCGATCCGGCGGCCGAAGCGGCGCTGCTGCCCTCGCTGCTGCTCCAGCCGCTGGTCGAAAACGCGATCAAATATGCCGTTAGCCCGCAAGAGGCCGGGGCCGAGATCACGATTACGGCGCAACTCGTCGGACCGAACCTTCGCATCGTCGTCTCGGACACCGGGCCGGGATTGCAAAATGCCGGTAGCGACAACAGATTTGCAGGCGTGACGTTCGACGGCGGGGAACAGGTATCAACCGGCGTGGGCCTGGCCAACATCCGTGACCGGCTGGCCCAAGCCTATGGCGAGATGCATCGGTTCGAAACCATGGAGCCCCCCGAAGGTGGCTTTGCCGTCCTGATCGAACTGCCTTTTGAGCGGCGTGAGCCCGCCGCTGTTCCCGCTGCGCCGCGCAGTCCCGCGCTGGCCGGCTGACCCATTCAAGGACCGAGCCCATGACCATCCGCACCATCCTGGTCGATGACGAGAAGCTGGCCATCCAGGGGCTGATGCTGCGCCTGCAAGCATTCCCCGATGTCGAGATCATCGACACCTGCTCGAACGGGCGCGAGGCAATCCGCAAGATCAAGACCGAGAAGCCCGACCTGGTGTTCCTCGACATCCAGATGCCCGGCTTCGACGGGTTCAGCGTGGTCAAGGGCGTGATGGAGATCGAGCCGCCGCTGATCGTCTTCGTGACCGCCTATCAGGAACACGCCGTCCGCGCCTTTGAGGCCAATGCGGTCAATTACCTGATGAAGCCGGTTGACGAGGACAAGCTGGCCGACACGCTGGAACGCGTCCGCGTGCGCCTGGCCGAAAAGCGCTCGGCCGAAGAGGCGGAGAAGCTCAAGTCGGTCCTGGCCGAAGTCGCGCCCGACGCAATGGACGCCATGCCCGACGATGGCGAGCCGGCTGCCGCCCGCTATGAGAAGCTCATCAACATCAAGGACAAGGGCCAGATCTTCCGCGTTGACGTCGATTCGATCGAACGGATTGAGGCGGCGGGCGACTACATGGTCATCTACACCGCCGACAACAGCCTGATCCTGCGCGAAACGATGAAGGATCTGGAGCGCCGGCTTGACCCGCGCGTGTTCCAGCGCGTCCACCGCTCGTGGATCGTCAACCTCAACCAGGTCCGCCAGGTCAAGCCGCACACCAACGGCGAATGCTTCCTGGTCCTGGAAAGCGGCGCCGACGTGAAGGTCAGCCGCTCCTACCGCGACGTGGTCGCGCGGTTCGTGCACTGAGGAGACGGCAGTGGGGGGCTGGCAACTCACGGGGTTTGACCTCGTCGCTTTCGTCCGCGCGACGCTGGACGAGGATCTGGGCCTTGGCCTGCCCGGCGGCGGGCATGACGTTACCAGCGAAAGCGTGATCCCGGCCGACGCCCGCTTTTCAGGCGTGATGGACAGCCGCGATGCAATCACGGTGGCGGGGCTGCCGATCGCGGAGGCCTTCTTCCATGCGCTCGATCCCGACATGGCAATCGAAGTGCTGGTCGAGGAAGGCGCGCAGGTGCCCGGCGGGACCGACCTGATGCGCCTGACCGGCAATGCCCGGGCCATGCTGACGGCCGAGCGGTCCGCGCTCAACACGGTCCAGCACCTTTCGGGCATCGCCACCATGACGCGGACCTATGTCGATGCGATGCAAGGTCACGCCACGCTGCTCGATACGCGCAAGACCATTCCTGGCCTGCGGCATCTTGAAAAGTACGCGACCCGGATGGGCGGAGCAAAGAACCACCGCATGGGCCTGTGGGACGCGGCGATGATCAAGGACAACCATGTCCTGGTCGCCGGCGGCGTGGCCGAGGCGGTGCGGCGGGCAAAGGATGCCGGGGTCAAGGACATCATCTGCGAGGTCGACCATCTCGAGCAGATCGAACCGGCCCTGGCTGCCGGGGCGAGCCATCTGCTGCTCGACAATATGGACGTGCCGACCCTGCGCGCAGCAGTCGCCCTGATCGCCGGACGCGTGCCGAGCGAAGCCTCGGGCGGGGTGCGGCTCGATACGATCGGCGCGATTGCCGCGACCGGCGTGACCTATGTCTCGGTCGGCCGCCTCACGCAGAGCGCCCCGGCGGCCGATATCGGGCTCGATTTCACGCCGCTATGATCCGGGCCGCATTGGCAGCCCTGGCCCTGTTGCTGCCCCTGCTGCCCGCACCGGCGCTGGCCCAGGCCTATCAGTGCCGCATGCCGGCCCGCGTGACCATGCCGCCCCCACCCGAGCCGGGCCAGACAGTACGGATGCCAATCGCGCGCTTTACCCTGGCCGCCAGCTGGTCGCCCGAGCACTGCAAGCTGCGCGGCATCAAGGATCCCCTGCAGTGCAGCGGCAAGGCCGGGCGATTCGGCTTTGTGCTGCACGGGCTATGGCCGGAAGGCGCAGCCAGACGCTGGCCGCAGTGGTGCTCGCTGACCCCTCGCCCGACCCCGGCGCAATTGGCGCAACACCTCTGCATGACCCCCAGCCCGCGCCTGCTGGAGCATGCCTGGGCCAAGCACGGCTCCTGCATGGCGGCCCGGCCAGAGGGCTATTTCAAGGTTGCCGCGATCCTCTGGCGCTCGATCAAGTGGCCCGATGCCGATTACATCTCACGGCAGGACAACCTGACCGTTGGCGATCTGCGCACCGCCTTCGTCACGCGCAATCCCGACTGGCCGCGCGAAGCCGTGGGCGTGGTCACCAGCCGCACCGGCTGGCTGCGCGAACTGCGGCTTTGCTATGGGCGTGATTTCCTGCCGAGGGCCTGCCCGCGGTCCGCCGATGGGTCGCCGGATTCGGCCAGCCTCAAGATCTGGCGCGGGCTTTAGCGCTTCGACTCGAAGAAGCCGCGCAGCAACCCTGCCGCCTCCGCCTCGCCCATGCCTGAATAGACTTCGGGCCGGTGCAGGCACTGTGCCTGCTCGAACACCCGCGCACCGTGCTCGACTGCCCCGCCCTTGGGATCGCTGGCGGCGTAAAAGAGCTTTGCGATTCGGGCATGGCTGATCGCCCCGGCGCACATCGGGCAGGGCTCAAGCGTTACCCATAGCTCGCAGCCATCAAGGCGCTCATTGCCAAGGACCTGGGCGGCCGCGCGAATCGCCAGCATTTCGGCATGAGCAGTCGGGTCGGACAGGCTGCGCGGCCGATTGTGGGCGGCTGCGATGACCGCGCCGTCCTTGACTACAACGGCACCGATCGGCACTTCCCCGGCAGATTCGCCCCGGCGTGCCTCGTCCAGCGCCTGCTGCATTGGTTGTGGGAGTGGCCAACGGCTCATTTCCGCCGAATTGGCCGCAATAACTTGACCGCACAAGGGTGAATCGGTAAGGGCGCGCCTTCCCCCTACACGGGTATCCATTTTTCTAAGCGAGTTTTGACATGTCCCGCATCTGCGAACTGACCGGCAAGGGTCGCCAGGTTGGCAACAACGTGAGCCACGCCAACAACAAGACCAAGCGCGTGTTCCTGCCCAACCTGCAGAACGTCACGCTGATGTCGGAAAAGCTGGACCGCAGCTTCAAGTTCCGCGTTTCGACCCACGGGCTGCGCTCGGTGGAGCACGTCGGCGGGCTCGACAACTGGCTGCTGAAGACGGTCGACACCAAGCTTTCGGCCAATGCGCTGAAGGTGAAGCGCGAACTGGTGAAGTCTCAGGCCGCCTGATTCGCCGCGGGCCTGCGGGCCTGCGCCTGAACATAGCAAGGGCGTCCGGTCAGCCGGGCGCCTTTTGCTTTGCCTGGCGGAGACGCGGCGGCAGATCGGACAAGCGGAACTGTAGCCGCAGCAGCAGCGTGCGCTGGGTTGCGGCATCGTTGTCATCGCTGATCAGCCAGGCGACCAGAGCTCCGTCTGCGCCAGGCTCGATCGCCAGTCCTTCGTAATTCTCCTCCAGACCCGTGCCGTCCAGGCTGGCCAACACCTGCCCGCGCCACTCGCCGCCCGCGCGAATCGTCGCCGGATCGGCCAGCACCAGCCGCGTGCCGAAGCGCGGCGGCATCGGCCAGCGCAGTTCGCGCAGCAGGATCAGCACGCGCCCGTCGGGCAGCTCCGCCACGTCGGTCGGGCGGAACCCGTCGGGGGCAATGAAACGGAACCGCATGGCCTGATCAGTGCCATCGGGTGCGCGGGGCAGCAGCCGGCCCTCGTGCGCGTCGTCGCCGCCCTCAGCCAAGATCAGAAAGCGCCCATCGACGAGGCGCGTCATCGCCTCGGCTCCGCTGTTCTTCGACCAGCCCGCGAGTTCAGGCCCGGCGATCACTGCCGGTGCCTGCTGGCCGGGGTCCAGCCGCATGAATAGATTCCGCCCTTCCAGCGCCACCCAGAAGGTACCATCCGCCGGCGCGAAGGCCGCAGCCTCGACGTCGCGGTAGGCTTTCATGCCCCCTTTGCGCGGTATGAGCGGCGCGATCCGGACCGGGCCGTGCTGACCCGGCATCGGCATGTCCAGCCGCACCCCGGTATCGCTGAACGCGGTCAGCCGGCCAGGGGCGGAACGGACCAGGGCGGAAAATCCGCCAAATGTGGTGTTGGCGCTGGTGAGGCGCCAGGCGCCGACCGGACGGAATGGCCCGAGCAAGGCCGCCCCGGGCAGCGGTAGCTCCGCCGCTTTGACCGACTGGCTGGAATTGGGCGGCGGCACCGGTTCGCGCAGCCAGATCACCGGCGCCAGGCCAAGCACGAGCAGAACAATCAGCAGGCGGCGCGGCATGGCCCCGGCATGGCCCGCATGGCCCAATGAATCAAGCGCGCTGCCGCGATTGACCTGCGGCTGGGGCAGCGGCATTGTCACGCCATCCGCGAAGGAGGAGAGCGCGCCGATGTTCCGTCAAATCCTGAGCCTTGCCAGCCTGTGCCTGGTCGCCGCTGCCCTGCCTGCCCAGGCGAAGGACAAGGACAAGGGCATCGATGGCCCGCCCCCGCCAGTGTTCCAGGCGGTGCTGGACTGCAAGGGCCAGGCCGATCCGGTTGCCCGCCTGACCTGCTATGACAAGGCCGTAAGCGCGATGGACGCGGCCCGCGCCGCCAATGACCTGGTGGTAACCGACCGCGCCACGGTGCGCGAGGCCAAGCGCGGGCTATTCGGCCTGGCGCTGCCCAGCCTAAAGCTGTTCGGCGACGGCAAGGATGAGGAAGTGACCGAAATCGAAGGCAAGATCGCCGCGATCCGCATGGCCAGCGATGGCCTCCCCATCTTCACCCTGGAAGACGGCGCGCGCTGGAAGCAGACCGATGGGCGCAACACTTATCCCAAGCCTGGCCAGAAGATCAAAATCCGCAAGGCCGCACTCGGCAGCTTCATGGCCAATGTCGAAGGACAGCCGGGGGTAAGGGTCACGCGACAGGCGAACTGATTGCCCTGGCGGCACCCGATCGCCTGAGATCAGGTCTTGCCGGAAGTCCACCCCTTCTGCATCGATTCGACAGCTTCGCGCGCCACGTTGTTGCCTGCAGCGTCAATCCGGTCCCATTCCTGGTTGGTGCGGCAGACCCGCTTGGCCTTGACCAGCGAGCCGGTTTCGCCATCGCGGGCGCAGCGAATATAGTTCGGATGATCGGGCGCGAGTCGGGCATTGTAGGCGCGGATTTCCGACTGCTTCATCACGATCGGCCCGGTGATCAGCGGCACTTCCGCAGTGGCCGGGGCGCTCGCAAGGATCAGTATGGTGGCAAGAGCGGACATTGCGCTGTTCCTCTGCTGCGGTGTTGAAGTTCAGTCTCGGGTAAGGGGATAGGACGAGAGCCTTTAGGCCGCCCTAGTTGGTGTTCGTGTTCTTGCTGGCCATTTCTTCGCGCAGCGCGCGCGCCTCTTCATTGCCGACCCGGTCGGCCTCATGCCACTGCGCCACGGTGCGGCAGCTGAAATTGCGCGCCACCAGCGAGCCGACCGCCGCCGACTTGACGCAGCGGATGAAGTTCGGATCAGTCCGCGCAAGACTGGCGTTGTGAGCACGGATTTCGGCCTGGCTCATCTTCTTGGGATCAACCGGGACAGAGGCCGCGGCCAAGGCAGGCGTGGGACCCCCCGACGAGCCGAGCAGGAGGATTGCGGCAAGCAATGCGGACATGGGCACGGTCCTCATCTGGTCACCTCCGCCCGGGACGGAAGCAGGTAACAGTCGCACCAGACTATTGAACTTGGGGTGAATGCTCAAGCGGGCTGGTCCGGCGCGCCATGCTGTTGGTCGAATTGGTCAGCGCGGCCCGCCGCCGGCGAGCGCCCCGTCAGCGGCAGCGAAATAGTGCAGGATAGCATCCTGTTCGCGCGCGCTGAGGTGGGGGTTCCAGCTATCGATGATCAGCACGGCGCGGCGCTGGTCGCTATCGTTCCAGGCTTCGTGCTCGATCGAATCGTCAAAGGCGAAGGCCTTGCCCTCAACCCATTCGCGCGTTTCGTTGCCCACCCGGAAGCCGCAGCCCGGCGGCACCTCGAGCGCGAGGTGAATAATCGCGCGGGTATTGGTGACCCCGGTGTGCGGCGGAATCTTGCTGCGGGGACGCAGCACCGAGAAGAAGGCATTGGGCGCCCGGCCCGGAATGCGCGCCAGCGGCAAGCGGTCGAGCACGGCCGCCGTCTTGGGGCAACGATCCAGCACCGCCCGGTGCGGCTCGCCATATTCCCACAGGAAGCAGGCCGACCAGTCAAGCGATCCGTCAAGCGGGCTCCAATCGTTCTCGGGCGTGCCTTCCTCGAACTTGACATAGGGCCGGATCAAATCGCCCGGAGCATTGAGCAGGTCGCGCAGCTCGGCCTGGATGTCGTCAGTCGCAGCCTCGAGCGTATCGAACCAGGGGAAATGGCGGCGATCGAAATACTCGTCCTCGGGCAGGAAGGGATAGAATACCCCGGCGCACTGGTTGTGATAGACCCGCCTGCGGCCGAGTGCCTGGTCGACAAAGGCGCGAACCCGGCGATCCTCGGTTTCGTCGCGGTCCCGGTCGGCGGCAAGAGCTGCCTCGGCCGCACTGGCCAGGCGGCCACGCAGACCTTCGCAATAGGCTTGCCCGGCGGCCAGTTCGGCGGCCACTTCGGGAGCCAGGCCGGGCATCTGCGCCGCCAATTGCTCCACCCCGTTCCAGGCGACCAGCGCCTGGGTTTCCTCGCCCAGCCGCTGGCAGAGCTGGGCCAGGCGCAGCTGGGCCGCGAAATCGAGCCGGTCGAGCGACAGGGCCTGGTTCAAGGCCGCCCGTTCGCCCTCGGCATCCCCGGCCAGGCGGTGCGCATGGGCCAGGTTGCGCCACAGCGGCCCGGCAGCGGGATCGGCCGTAGTGGCGCGGGTGAAGGCAGCAATGGCAACGGCGGCATCTCCGGCGCGCAAGGCGGCCATCCCTTCGGCGTTGGCAAGCTGGGCAGGGGTCGAAGCCATGGACGCAAGGCTTATAAGCGGCGGGGCAGACCGGCAAGCGGCAGTTGCGATGGCCGCCCGCGCGCCCTAGACCCATGCCATGACTGCGCCGCCCGCCTTCGACCTGGCCGATGCCGAATGGCTGGCCCACCGCTATGTCGAAGGCGACGATGCCGTCCGCTTCATCCACCTGCCCCGCGCCGAACATGACAGCCAGGCTTTCCTGATCGATTCGCTGCTCGGGCCCCGGCAGAGGTCAGACGACCTGCCGGCCGCGCCGCTGCTTGCCGTGCCACGCGGCAAGCTGCACTTCCTGTTCCATTCGGCCTTCTGTGGATCGACCCTGCTGGCTCGCGCGCTGTCGGTCCCCGGTGTGGCAATGGGCCTGAGCGAGCCGACCATCCTCAACGACGTGGTCGGTTTCCGGCGGCGCGGCGCCCGTCCAGCAGCCGTAGCCCGCGCGGCCGACCTCGCGCTGCGGCTGCTCGGCCGGCCCTTTGCGCCGGGCGAAGCAGTTATCGTCAAGCCCTCCAACCTGCTGAACCCGTTGGCCGAACTGCTGCTGACACTGGAGGACCAGGCCCAAGCGCTGTTTCTCTACGCCCCGCTGGAGACCTTCCTGATCTCGGTCGCGCGCAAGGGGCTGCATTGCCGGGCCTGGGTGCGCGAGCTGCTGGAAGGCTATGTCCAGGAGCGCTTCATCGACCTGGGTTTTGCGCCGGAGGATTATTTCCGCCTGACCGATCTACAGGTGGCTGCGGTGGGCTGGCTCGCCCAGCATCAGCACTTCACTGCACTGGCGGGCAAGCTGGGTGGGCGGATTGCCAGCCTTGACGCCGATGTGATGACCGCGCGGCCCGAAGCGGCCGTGGCCGCTGTCGCTGCGCATTATGGGCTGGTGCTGGATCCGGCAGCGGTGGCCGCTGGCCCGGCCTTCGCGCGCAATTCGAAGACTGGCGCGGCCTATTCGCCAGAAGCCCGCACTGCCGATTACGCGGCGGCGCGCGGCGCCTATGGCGAGGAGATCGGCATGGTCATGGCCTGGGCCGAGGCAGTGGCCGCCAATGTCGGGTTGTCGCTAGCCGGCCCCAACCCGCTGCCGCTTCAGGCATAGCCGAACTTTTCAATCCACGGCTCGAGGATCGGCAGGACCGGCTCGAAATGACGGGCATAGGCCTCCCACTGTCCGCGCCCATCGTAGAGCCCGCGGCGGACCTGGCTGGCGCTGGCCGTGGCGACGCCGCGATTCTGGGCAGTCGAGGCGAACCGGCGCAGCGATTCGTCCCACGGCAAGTCCAGGAAGGCACAGAGCGCCCGGGTCGTGCCATCGAAGTCGCGCACCAGGGCGTGATAGTCGACCTCATGGAAGGCCAGCGGCAGGCGGTCGCGGGCCAGTTCGATCAGCCGCATCATGGCATCGTAATGGCGCGCGGTCCGCTCCAGGCTGGTGAATTCGAGCGCTGCGCTGGTCAGGGCAAAGCTGTTGCGGAAGCAGCTGAGCACCACGTCCCTCGGATCACGGCGCATGATCAGGATCCGTGCTTGCGGGAAGAGCCGGGCGATCAGCGGGAGGCGCGTTGCCTTAAGCGGATCCATGTCGACAAAGGTCTGCCCACCCGGCGCGACACCGGCAGCGCGAACCTTGTCCCAATAGGCCTGCGGATAGGGCGAGAGCTTGGTCGGGGAGAGCTGCGCGAGGCGGGTGATGCCGCCCGGTTCGGCCAGGAAGGCGCGGTCAGCCTCGACTAGCGTCGGTCGTTCTTCCAGCGCGGTTACGCCGGGGAGGGAGGCCAAGACATTTTCTACCAGTGTCGTGCCCGAGCGGGGGTAGCCGAGCAGGAAGACATGGTTGCGGGCAGCGCCTTCTGGAGCGGGTAATCCGGAAGCGCCCCAGGCGGCGGCCGGCGCGGCTGCCAGTTCGGCCGTGATTCGCGCGATCAAGGCGCGGTGGCCTTCATAGGTTCCGGCGGGAGGCTCGTGCAGCGCTGCGAATCCGCCCTGTGCTTGGCTATAGGCAGCCATGGCGGCATCGGCCTCGCCGCTCTTCGCCAGGGCATCGCCATAGGTGGTTAGCAGCTGGATGCGCTCGGCCGATGGTGGAGCGACGAGCGCGGCGATGGGCGCCAGGATGTCGCGGGCGGCGACGGGGTTGCCGGCCTCGAGTTCGGTCGTGGCGAGCGCGGCGGCGGCAATGGCATTGCCAGGTTCGATCGCCAGGGCCGCCTGGCCATGCTGGCGGGCCAGCCCGGCATCGCCATCGCGTGCAGCGAGACCAGCCAAGCCGGCGTGGGCGGCGGCATTGTTCGGATCGCGGGCAAGCACCTCGCGGTACGATGCCGCCGCTGCCGGGAACGAGCCGCCGGTGTTGAGGACAAAGGCCCGCTCCAGCCAGGCTTCGGCGCAGTCCGGATCACGGCGCAGGGCGGCATCGCAGTGCAGGATCGCATCGCGCAGGCGCCCTTGGAAGCGGAGCAGCGAGGCCATTCCGACCAGGGCGAGTGGGTCGATCTCTGGCTCGCGCAGCAGGCCGGCAAACAGGGCTTCGGCGCGAGGATGGTCGCCGGCGGCAAGCGCAGTCCAAGCCTGGTGGAGGCGGTCGGGATTCATGGCCAGAGTTTCAAGGGCGTCGCGGCAGGCAAGTCAAGCCGCGGCTAGGGGACAAAAGAAAGGGGGCGGGCATTGCTGCCCACCCCCGAACTTTCTCGTTCTGGTTCCGAAGAACTAGAACTTGACGCGAGCCGAGACCGCAAAGCGGCGACCCAGGGCGTCGTAGGTCGACGGGTAGGTGTTGCCGCTGTTGAACGAGACCGAACCGATCGAGCTACCGACGACCGGCGGATCCTTGTCGAGCAGGTTCTGGACAGCTGCAGTGAACGTCAGGTTGTCGTTGACGTTGAAGCGCAGGGTCAGGTCGAACCAATCGTACGACGGGATCTTGCCGAAGTCGACAGCGTCACCCTCGCGGTAGCCGAAGCCAACCGGGAATACACCGGTGAACGCCGCCTGGTTCTGGATGATGTCATCCGGTTCCTGCTGCATGCTTGAGATGTGGCGCCACAGCAGCGAGAGGTCGACCTTGCCGTACGACACCGTGTTCCGCCACGACCACTGCCACTTCGGCTGCATCGAGCCGGTGAAGCCGCAGTTGGCGCTGTAGTAACCGACGCATTCACGATCGGTGTTGAGCGGGCTGTTCACGTTAGCATTGAAGGTCTGCGAGTTAGCATAGCTCAGGACGAAGCTTGTGCTCCACTTCACCGCACCGAGGTCACGGCTGTAGTTCGCAATTACGTCAACACCGCTGGTCTTCAGGCGGCCACTGTTGCTCAGCGTCTGCGGCAGGCCCAGCGTGGTTGCGGGGTCACCGTCAAGCCCACCGGTAACCGGGTTGCGCCGGATCGATGTGCAGAGCGGGTCAGTGGCCGAGCCGGCAGTAATGCCGGACGGAGCCGGGCTGCCGAAGCAACCTGCGATCACGTCACCCGAAGTCGGGGTGCCGATCTCGTCGGTGACCTTGATGTTGTAGTAGTCAACCGACAGCGAGAAGCCCGGCAGGAACTGCGGCTGGAATACCGCGCCGACGGTCCAGGTGGTGGCCTTTTCCGGAGCGAGGGCGATGTTGCCGCCGCCGGTCGAATTGGCCTGAGCCGCGGTTGGGTTGAGGATCGACCCGATCGTGCCGGCCGGAGCGCCCTGTGCGATACAGACGGCGCGGAGGGTGGCATTGGTGACCGGAGCCGCACCGGCGCAGGGATCTGACGCAAGGCTGGTCAGGCCCGTGCTGACCGGCGAGAACAGTTCGCCGATGTTCGGAGCACGCACAGCGCGGGCGTAGTTACCGCGCAGCTTGATGTCGTCAACCGGTTCCCAGCTCAGACCGACCTTGTAGGTCCAGTCGTTGTTGGTGCCGCCACCGTCGATCTTCTGGCTCGAGAAACGAGCACCCGCTTCAAGGGTCAGGCTCTTGAAGAACGGCTTGTCTTCGAGCAGCGGAGCGACGAGTTCGCCGTAACCTTCGTAGACCTTGTAGCCACCCTTGATGTCCGGAGCAGCGCCACCGGCACCGCCGAGTTCACCCGGGGTCTTCGCCAGGATGTCCGAAGACTGGCTGGCGCTGTAGTTGCGGTATTCGGCACCAAGCGCGAAGCCGATCGGCTCGCTCGCACCCGGCGAGGCAATGCCGATGTCACCCGAAACCACGCCGCGGACCTGGGCCAGCGAGGTGCGCACCGCAGTGGTGCTGTCATCCGAAAGGAAGTCAGCGCCCGCGGGAGTGATCGAACCAGCCGGACCGAACGGGTTCACCGGAACGCAGCCACCGGAGTTGGTGATGCAGGTTGCGGTGTTGTTGGCCAGCAGGGCCTGCCGCCAGCGCGACTGCAGGGTGTAGTTCTTGATCGACTGCAGCTTGTCGGATTCGCCGTAGGAGGCCGACAGATCCCAATCGATCGAAGAGGTGATCGCACCGCGCGCACCAACCCGGTAATCGAACACGGTCGAGACGTAGTTGCTGATCCGCGGACCGACTTCAACCGCACGACGCGAGAGGTTGAAGGTGACGGTGCGGTAGTTAGGATCGGTCGGGCCCGAGGCAAGCGCTGCCGCGGCGCATTCGGCCGGGGTGAAGCGCGGCGTATAGGTACCGGTTGCACCGACGTTGAATGCGCAGAACTGGTTGCGCAGGGTCGCCGTCATGTACGGGTTGTTGAGGTTCATCGTCACCGCGCCGCCGAACGAACCCGAGGGGGCGATGATGGTGTCGATGGTGTTCTTCGAGAACAGCCCGCGGGTGTACACTTCCACCGCATCGCTGACTTCATAGTTCGCCTGGGCGAAGATGTTGTAGCGCTTAAACGGCGTCTGGAAGATGTTGTACGGGTTGAAGTTGAAGAACTGGTAGGTGCCGACAGCCTGGCCAGCGGCATTGACCTGGCGCGTACCGCCATTGCCGGTGCCCAGCGGGTCGATCGTGGTGTTGGGGGTGTTCGTGCCGGCGATCAGCGGGCGAGTGCCGGTGATGCGCGCCGGAACGCCGGTGCCCGAACCGCCCAGCGTGCCGGTGTACGAATCGATCCCGAAGACCGAGAAGTCACGGTCGCCCTGATAGACCGGGTCCGATTCCTGGTAGCCGACGCTGACCACTGCGTTACCGCGGCCGTCATCGAAATTGGCACCGATGGTAAGGTCGGCGCGCAGGTAGTTGCCATCGCCCTGGCCAGTGATCTGCTCACCGACCGAGAGGTCAACGCCAGCGAAATCCTTCTTGGTGACGAAGTTGACGACACCGGTGATGGCGTCCGCACCGTAGGTGGTCACGGCGGCACCGGTCAGCGCATCGACGCGGCTGACGAGGGCCAGCGGGATGTTGTTGAGGTCGACGCGGCCGGCGAGATCGGCCGGGGCAATGCGGTTGCCATCGAGCAGCACGATGTTGCGGTTCGAGCCGAGGCCACGAAGGTCGACGTAGGACGAACCACCGTTGCCGTTGTTAACGGCCGTACCGATGTTCGGGACGATGCCGGGCACTTCGCGCAGAACTTCTTCAGCAGTGTTCGACTGCTTCAGTTCGATCGCGTCAGCAGTGGTGACGTTGACCGGGTTGGCCTGTTCGAGGTTGGGGTTGCGGATCAGCGAGCCGGTGACGACGATCGTCTGATCGGCGGCGGTTTCATCTTCGGCGTCCTGCGCAAAAGCGGCGGTCGACGAAAGCATGGCGACGGCGGTGCCGGCCAGAGCCAGCGACTGCAGGCAGGTCGCGCCCGAAAGCGATTTCTTGGTGGTTTTCACAGGTCAGTCCCTCTGTAGATCCCGTGGATTTCCCCACGAGGATTCCTGATCATCCGATCGCAAGGCAGGGCGCAGCCCCCGCCAAGGTTGCGGATAGATGGACGGCTCATGGCGAAAAGGGACAAGGCGGGCAAAGCATTTCGGCCCGCCAATCGCATTCGTTTCAGAAATGTTGCACTGCGGCCACAGGGGGCGATTCCTCGCGAAATAATATTACTTTCGCGGCGATTTTGGCGTAATTCTAATGCCGCGAGCGCGGTCAGGCCTTGGGCATGACCGGCATCGGCGGCGTGAATAGCTCCGCATCAAGGCGTGCTTCGTGCCACTTCACGCTCCAGTGCAGGTGCGGCCCGGTGGCTCGTCCGGTGGCCCCGATCCGGCCGATGTACTGACCCTGGCGGACCATGGCCCCCACGCCCACGTCCAGCGCCGAGCAGTGCAGGAAGGCGCTGTTGAGGCCCATGCCGTGGTCGATCATCAACAGTCGCCCTTCCAGCGTGAACGGGCTTTCCGCCGCCAGCATCACCACCCCATCGGCCGGAGCGACGAAGGGCGTGCCGCTGGCGCCGGTCGCGATGTCGGTCCCCGAATGATAGCTGCCGGGCGTGCCGTTGTAGATCCGCTGCGAGCCGAACCGGCCCGAGAGCCGGCCGATGGCGGGCCAGATCATCTTCTGCCGCCAGCCCTCGCTGGGGCGTTCGACGCTGCGGGCAGCATTGATCTGCGCCAGCTCGGCGCCGCGGCGACGGGCGAATTCCTCGCTGGGCGCAGCACCGGGGCGCGGGCCGATGGGAATGTGTTCGATCCGCCAGGCCCGCCGGGCGACCGGGATGGCAT
>JBEGOD010000012.1:0-6197 GCA_041182185.1 Pseudomonadota bacterium | reverse complement strand
GCCCCGACCGGTTCGAACACCACCCGCCACAGCGCTGCAAAGATCGCCCCGCCGGCGATAGTCCGGCAAGCCAGGTCCGGATCGGCGCAGGCAAATTCGCCGCGCGCCACTCCGTGCCGGATCAACCCGGTCATCAGCGCCAGCACCCGCTCGATCACTTCGGCATGATAGAATCGCGCCAGCTCCGGAAAGCGTGCCCCCTCGCCGATGATGACGCGCGGGACGAAGGCAAATTCAGGCTCGGTCAGCCGCACAAAGGCCAGCAACAGGAAGCGCCGCAGCAGCACCGTAGCCGACAGGTCGCCGAATTCGGTCGGCACCATTTCCGGCAGGGTCCGCGCGATCAGATCGCGCACCGCCTCCTCGAAAATCGCCGCCTTCGACGGAAAGCGCAGGTAGAGCGCCGCCTTGGAAATCCCCCCGGCCCGCGCAATATCTTCCATCCGCGCCGCTGCAAAGCCGCGCGCGTTGAACTCCGCTCGGGCCAGGGCCAGCAGCTGGTCGCGATCGATCGGGGCGGAAGGGCGGGCCACGAATCGTTTATAACTGACCAGTCAGTTATATTCAACCTGGGCAAGAAAAAAGGGGCGGAGGACCGTGGTCCCCCGCCCCGCTAGTCAGGGAGGATTTGTGAAAGCTTAGAACTTCACCGAGGCATCCACGCCGAAGGTGCGCGGCATGTTGAAGTTGCCGTAGTCACCCAGGATCCCGCCATTGTTAGCGATCTTGGTGATGTTGGGCACGCCCGCGACGGCATTCGACTGGACCGAAGGGATGCTGTTCGACGGATCGCGGCGATAGACGTACTGCGTGTTAAGCAGGTTGCGAGCCCAGAAGCCGAAGGTAAGCTTCTGGTCGCCCGCGCCAAACCCGATGTCGAGCACCGAGACGCGGCCGTTGACCACGAAGGATTCGTCGTTCTTGGTCGCGAACTGGTCGAAGCTCTGGGTCGCCTGCGAGTAGTTGGCATCAAGGTGGAACTTGAGGCGGGTATCACCGCCACCGATCGGCAGTTCATAGTCAACAGACGCGCTCGCAGCGTTGCGCGGCGTGAAGACAACATAGAACTTCTGCGGCACGGTGGTCGAGTTGCCAGTCGGCACGCCGGCCGAGGTGAACTCGCGGTAGGTAACCGTCACTTCGGGGATGTTGGTGTAGGTATAGGCATAGGACAGGTCGAACTTCAGCCGGTCGGTCGGCTTGACGGTCAGGTCTGCCTCGATCCCGCGGATCTTGGTGGTGCCCGGAGCGTTGAAGGTGACCAGATTGTTGAAGTTGCCAGTCGCGGTCGGCTGGATGGTCGACAGGTCGACCTGGCTGTCCTTGCGGTCCATCATGTAGGCCGCAATGTTGATCCGCGCGCGGCGATCCCAGAAGTCCGCCTTCAGGCCGACTTCATAGCTCTTCACGTCTTCCGGATTGAAGGCCCGGTAGTCCGAGGTGCGCGAGCTGGCCCCGCCAGCGCGGTAGCCGGTGGCATACTTGACGTAGCCATGGACGGCATTGCTGAAGTCGTAGGCAACCGTCGCCATCGGGTTGAAGCGGCTCCACTCCTTGTCGAGCGGGACATAGCCGTTGGCGGCGGCAATCGCCGGGTTGGCGGCATAGTTGACCCCGCGCGAGAAGGTCAGCTCGCCCTGCTTCTTGTCCTTGGTGTAGCGGCCGCCGACAGTGACATGCAGTTGCTCCGTGGCGTTCCAGGTGGCCTGGCCATAGACCGCGTAGCTCTTCGACCGAACCTGCGAGGCCCGGTCGATCGAGCAGCCCTGCACCGCATTGCCCAGCAGCGGATTGGCCGCGCCGGTGCAGAACGGGATTGGCGCATAGGTCGCCCCGGTCACTACGCCACCAGTCACGATGGCAGTGGCGCCCATCGAGTTCGGGGTGGCAGCGTCATCGCTGACCCGCTCATTGAAGTAGTAGAAGCCGGCGACGTAATCGACCGAACCGATCGTACCGACCGCCTGCAATTCCTGGCTGAACTGGCGCTGACGCAGGTCGGCAAGACTGTAACGGCTGAAGGCGCAGTTGGCACCGGCGCAAGCCGCCGTCAGGTTAACCACCGGCACGCGGTGAGCACCACCCGAGTTGTCCCACTGCTCCACGTCTACCCCGCGCCAGGCGGTGATCGAGCGCAGTTCGATTTCCGGCGCAATCTTCCACTTGAAGGTGTTGGTGAAGCCATGCGTGTCATCGACGCTGTTACGCTGCGGGACGCCGATATCGGCAGTGCGCATCAGCGTTTGGCCGTTGACCACCACACCTGGCAACAGCGAACGGATCGTGCCTTGCGAACCAGTGAAGGAAGTACCAGGCGTTACACAGCCGCTACCAGCCGGAATAGCCAGCGGCGCCAGATTGGTACCGCCCGACAAGCAGCCGTTCGGATTGTAGTTCAACAGCTGGCTGTAGAACGGCGTGTTCTCATCCTTGGCGACGTCGTAAGCAAAATCGTTGGTGATGCCGTCGACCGGCTGCCAGCGTACCGCAGCGCGCAGGCCCTTGCGGTTATAGAAGCCCCAGCCGGCCTGGCCTGCGAGCGGGTTGTCCGTGACATTACCCTGATGCTGGTAGACGCCGTCCAGCTTGACCGAGAACCCGGCCACCTTGGGCAGGTTGAGATGGATCGAGGCATTGCGCGAGCCGATGTTGCCCACGCCGCCGTCAATCCGGCCGCCGAACTCGCCAGAGGGGGCCTTCGAGATCATCGAGAGTGCGCCGCCTTCGGTATTGCGACCGAACAGGGTGCCCTGCGGACCCTTGAGCACTTCGACCCGCTCGATATCGAACAGCGAAGCGTTAAGGCCGTGCTGGCGGCCGAGGTAAACGCCATCGATATAGACGCCGACACCCTGTTCGCGCGCGGGCTGGTTGGCATCGAGCGGCACGATCCCGCGGATCCCGATCGTCAGTGCCGACTGCCGGGCTTCGAAAGTCGCGACGCGCAGGCTGGGGATGCCGCCATCGGCCAGGTCGAGCAGGCTCTGCACCTTGCGCTCGCGGATCGTTTCGGCGCCCATCACCGAGATCGAGATCGGGGTGCGCTGCAGGTTGGTTTCGCGCTTGGTCGCGGTCACGACGATATCGGTCAGGCCGTCGTTCTGCTCGCCCTGGGCTGGGGCAGCGGCGGCATCCTGCTGCGGATCGGCAGCGGTGGCGGGGGCTTCGGCGGCGCTGCCTTCGGGGGCAGCGGCTTCGACGAAGACGGCATCTGCGGTCACGGTGACGGCCGCCTGGGCGGTCCCGGTCAGGCCGAGGCCGAGGGTGGTTACAATGGCAAGCAGCGATGCAGTCGAGCGTGCATTCAAGCGGTTCATTGGGTGTCTTCCCTGAGAGTGTATTCAGCAATTTTTACGACGCCGATCTCAGGGGTGCTTGTGAACAAGCGAATCGCCCCCGCGCCGACCTCAAGGCCGCCACTAGGGTTTGGATGTGTCGCTTGTGCGTAGTCTTGCTGACGCTAATGCGACATCATTCTGACAGACGGATGGAAACCAGCGCGAGTCCGCCGGATTTACCGCGGCGGGTTAATCGATGCTCGCTGAAGCCAGCACCGCACGCCATTGCCCCTGCGCTTCCGCGGAAGGTTCGCCCTTGTGCAGGAACCCAAGCAGGAACAGCGACTGCTTGCCGGAAATGACCCGGTAGAGCGCGACCGGCGGGTACCCGGCCGCGCAGCCGGAAGATCGCCGCTCGAACGTCGTCGAACGCTCATCCTCGGCCAGGATCTGGAAGGTGCTGGCACAGCGCCGCTGTCCCTCACCCTGCAATTCGGCGACCCATTGAGCCACGGTGCGCACCTTCTTGTCGGGCGTGCGCGCAACGATCAGCAGCGCCTCGGTCCAGTTCTTGGCCGACTTGCCCTGGATCGCGATCAAGTCGGTGACATAGCGGGGGTTCTTGTCGTTATAATCGATCATCGCCGGATCACCGCCATCGAACACCGCCTTGAGCGGGGGCGAGAGCCGGTGATCGAACTTCAGGCGTTCGGCGTGGAGCGGGCTGGCCAGCAGCAAGGCCCCCAGCAGGGCGGCAAGACGGAATTTCATGGCCGGTTATCCTCTCTCTCGGGCGTCAGCATATGCCGCAAGTCCCGCGGATTCACGGGCTTTTTTATGACGGAAATATGACAACAGGCACTCGTCCGACAGCCAAATCTGGCCTGACGGATTACCGTCACGAATCCGTCACGTATGCAGGCCATCCTGACCGGGAAGTCATTTCCGCCAAGAGCGCCCATCATGTCTGCGAATGCTACAGTGCTGATCACCGCTCCGGCGCCAACCCTGCTCCAGGGGTTGAAGCGGCGCCGGCCTGATCTTGACGTCGCCGCGCTTGACGATGGCCTGCCTGCTGCTGCGCCCGCCGGAGCGGTCTGGTGTTTTGTCGATTGGCTCCTGCCCGATCGCTCGGGCCTGGAAATGGTCCGCCACCTGCGCGAGGCGCGCGTCACGCGCGATAGCCACATCACCATGGTGCTGGAAAGCGGCGAGCCCGAGGACAAGCGCCGCGCGCTGCGCGCCGGGGCAGATGACTATTTGGTCGGTCCGCTGTCAGCCGAACGGCTGCTGGAACGCCTGGCGAGCTATGAAGCAAAGCCCGCTGCTGCACCAACTCTCCGCAGCCGCCTGACGCACGGCGAGCTGGTGCTCGACCCGGCGGCGCACCAGGTGCGTTACCAGGGCCGGCTCCTGACCCTGCGCCCCAACGAGTTGCGCCTGCTGGCCCATTTCCTCGAGCATCCTGACCAGGTCTTCTCCCGCGCGGCGCTGATCGAGCGGATCGGCAAGGACGACGAGGTTACCGACGAGCGCACGGTCGATGTCTGGGTCGGCCGCCTGCGCCGCGGCCTGGTTGCCCAGGGCGCACCCGATCCGCTGCGCACCGTGCGTTCGGCCGGCTACGTGCTTGATTCCCTCCCCGACGCTGACTGAGCAACCGCATCCGGCTTGACACCCGCTCCCGATTCGATATTTCGATAGTTATCGAATCATTGGAGCAAGCCATGCAGTCCGAAACCGTAATCCGCGCGCTCGGTGCCCTGGCGCAGGAGCACCGCCTCGCCACCTATCGCCTGCTGGTCCAGGCCGGGGCAGACGGCATGGCCGCTGGCGCGCTGGCCGATGCGCTCGGCCTGCCAGCCTCGTCGATGAGCTTTCACCTCGCCCAATTGAGCCATGCCGGCCTGGTCACCCAGCGCCGCCAGAGCCGCTCGATCATCTACGCAGCCGATTACAGCGCGATGGGCGCACTGATGGGCTACCTCACCGAAAACTGCTGCGGCGGCGCCTCTTGCGCGCCCGCCGCCCCTGCTGACGAAAGGAATGTCGCATGAAGCGTTTCCATGTCCATGTCGGGGTCGACAACCTCGACGCCTCGATCGACTTCTATTCCGGCCTGTTCGGGCAAGAACCCAGCGTGGTGAAGGCCGACTATGCCAAGTGGATGCTGGACGATCCCCGCGTCAATTTCGCGATCTCGCACAATCAGACCGCGGCCAAGGGCATCGAACACCTGGGCCTGCAGGTCGAGGATGAGGCCGAACTAGCCGAGGTCTATGGCCGGCTCGAAGCGGCCGGCCGCCCAGTGCTGGAAGAAGGCGCAACCACTTGCTGCTATGCCAAGAGCGAGAAAAGCTGGATCGCCGATCCCGACGGCGTGGTCTGGGAAGCCTTCCTGACTCACGGCGATTCCACCGTCTACGGCACCGGGCCGGACCTGGCCGCCGTCGCCTCGGCCAATGCGGCCAAGAACGCCTGCTGCGCCCCCGCCATGGCCGCGCCGAAGCCCGCCTGCTGCTGATGGTTCAGGTGCGCTCGGTGCTGGTGCTGTGCACTGGCAATTCCGCCCGCTCGATCCTGGGCGAAGCGCTGTTCCGGCGGCATGGCGCGGGGCTGCTGGCGGCATACTCGGCCGGGAGCAAGCCCAAGGGCCTGACCCACCCCGGCGCGCTGCGGCTGCTGACGCGCGAAGGGTTCGATCCGGCCAGCTTCCGTTCCAAGAGCTGGAACGAATTCACCGGACCCGACGCGCCAGAGATCGACCTTGCCATCACTGTGTGCGGCAATGCCGCCGGTGAGGCCTGCCCGGTCTTCCCCGGCAGTCCGCTCCGCGCGCACTGGGGCCTGCCCGATCCGGCCGATGTCGAAGGCGACGAAGCTGCGGTCGACGCTGCCTTTGCCGAAACCTGGCGGCTG
>JBEGOD010000011.1:0-21462 GCA_041182185.1 Pseudomonadota bacterium | reverse complement strand
GGTCTGGCAGCGGCTGCTTGCCGCTACCGAGCCTCCGGTCGGCGCGGCGCTTCAGCGGGGTGAGTTCGGGCAGCAGCTCGGCGCGGGCCTGGTCCAGCGTCTTGCCGGCCTTGCCGTCGATGCTGTCCACGCGAAGGATGAGCCAGCCGAGCGGGGCCTTGATCGGGCCCAGGACCTTGCCCTTGGGTGCGGCAAAGGCGGCATCGGCGGCGGCTTGCGAGGATTGGATCGCCAGCGCCGACTTGCTCAACGGAGCCAGCGCGGCCACGCTGAGGCCCTTGGTCGCGGCAACGGCTTCGAGCGACTTGCCCGCTGCTTCGGCCAGCGCTGCCTTGGCGGCAGCCTCGGTCGGCAGGATCAGCTGGCTGACCTTGCGGTTTTCGCTCGCTTCGAACTTGGCCTTGTTGGCGTTGTAAGCAGCGGCGATTTCGGCCTCGGTCGGGGCCGGCACGGTCTTGAGCACGGTATCGCTGAAGGTGGCATAGCGGATTACCCGGCGTTCGGGGCGGATGAAGTCCTTCTGGTTGGCGGCGTACCAGGTGCCGAGTTCGCTATCGCTCGGCATGGTCTTGGGCACGAAAGCGGCCGAAGGCAGCAGGCCGATCACGCCGGTGCGGCGCTCGGTCACCACTGCGGCATAGCGAACCACCACTTCGCTTGGCACGGCCACGCCGAGATCGGCATTGGTCAGCAGCTGGCGGGCCATCAGCGATCCGGCCAGCTCGCGGCGCAACTGGGCGTCGGTCAGTCCGCGCTGTTGCAGGAAGGCCTGGTAAAGCTGATCGCTGACCTTGCCGTCCGGTCCCTGGACATCGGGCAGCTTGGCAATTTCGCTGTCGATCAGCCGATCCCCGATGTGGATCCCGTGCTTCTGGCCGAACTCGCGGATTGCGGCGATGTCGATCACGTTGCGCAGGACCTGGTCGAAGCCGCCCTGGGCAATGAAATCCTTGAGCGTGATGGTCGGCTGTTCGCGCCGCAGGTTATCGACCGTGCGGGTCACGGCGCGCTCGACTTCCGAAGTGTCAACCCGGCCCTTGCCCACGGTTGCTGCCCGGTCTCCGCCGGCGACGCCGCCAAAGGTCTGGTTCCCGGCAATATCCCCTGCCGCAAATGCCAGGCCCAGCAGCAGCAGGAAGCCCATGACCAGGGCCAGACCGAACTTCGAAGTGAAGGACTTGCGGAAGAATTGCAGCATGCCAACTCGCCAGATGAAAAACACTGAACCGCCCGGTTGCGGCCTGTCGCGCGGCTTTAGGCAGCAATTGCCGCGCGGGCAATGCTGCTTGCTCATCGAGCGGACAAAGGCCGCGATGATCCACAGCCTGCTTTGACAAGCGGGGCATCACTGGCCTAGGCGCGGGGTTTGATCCGGATGCGACCCCGGGGCACAATAAGATAGCAGGACAACAGCCATGGCTAACCGACCCTTCGTTGTCGGCAACTGGAAGATGAACGGCACTCGCGCGATGCTGGCTGAAGCCCGCGCGATCGATCGCGGCGCGGCGCGCCATGCCGGCGTGCGGGTGGCCGTGGCGCCGCCCTTTACCCTGATCCAGGCGATGTCCGATAATGCCGAAACCATGGTGATCGGCGGGCAGGACTGTCATGCGGCGGCCAGCGGCGCCTATACCGGCGACGTTTCGGCGGCGATGCTGGCCGATAGCGGCGCCAGCTTCACCATCCTGGGTCACAGCGAACGCCGCGCCATGCACGGCGAAACCGATGCCGTGGTCCGCGCCAAGGCCGAAGCTGCATTGGCGGCCGGGCTGGAAGCGATCGTCTGCGTTGGCGAGACCGAGGCTCAGCGCGATGCCGGACAGGCGGAAGCTGTCGTCTGCGCACAGCTCGATGGCTCGCTACCGGTCGGCGAAGGGGTCGCCGCGCGCATGACCGTGGCCTATGAGCCGGTCTGGGCGATTGGCACCGGGCGGGTTCCCTCGGTGGAGGATATCGGCGCGATCCATCGCGCGATCCGGGCCCGGCTGGTCAAGATCTATGGTGAGGACGGGGCCGGGATCTCGATCCTCTATGGCGGTTCGGTCAATGCCGGTAACGCCGTCGAATTGCTTGCCGCGGACGAGGTGGGCGGAGCGCTGGTCGGCGGGGCCAGCCTGGTGGCCGACAGCTTCCTGGCGATCGTCCTGGCCGCTGGCGGTCCCGGCGCGGAATAGCGCCACGCTTGCAAGCCGGCCTCCGCGCGCCTAGATGCGCGGTCAACAGTTCTCTCCAGCGGAAAGCCGCCATGTCTCTATTCATCTTCCTCACCGTCGTGCAGGCCATCGTGGCCGCGCTGCTGGTCGCCGTGATCCTGATGCAGAAGTCGGAAGGCGGCGGCCTGGGCGTGGGCGGCAGCCCAGCCGGGCTGATGTCGGCGCGCGGAGCGGCAGATTTCCTGACCCGGTCGACCGCAGTTCTGGCCACGCTGTTCGTGGTGCTGAGCATTACCCTGGCGGCAATTGCAGCCAGCACGGCTTCAGGCGGCGGGCTTGATACCTCGCTTGACCGGACGGTTGCCCCGGCTGGTCCGCCGGTCAGCGCCGATCCGCTGGCGGTTCCAGCCGCCAGTCCGGCGGCGGCACCTGCCGCTTCGGCTCCGGCTGCCGCGCCGCAGGGTGCTCCGGCCAAGCAGTAAGGCAGGGGTCTGCCAGGCGGCAGGCCATTCCATTTCAATTGTGGATTGCGGCAGGCAGCGCTTGCCCGCTCCCCCCTTTATTGCTTAAGGCCCGACTCCCATGGCGCGGTTCATTTTCATTACCGGCGGCGTGGTCTCCTCGCTTGGCAAAGGTCTGATGGCGGCAAGCCTGGCAGCACTGCTGCAGGCGCGCGGATTCAAGGTGCGGATTCGCAAGTTCGATCCGTACCTGAACGTCGATCCGGGGACGATGAGCCCCTACCAGCACGGCGAAGTCTACGTGACCGACGATGGGGCGGAGACCGACCTGGACCTGGGGCACTACGAGCGCTTCACCGGCGTTTCGGCGCGCCAGGCGGACAATATCACCTCGGGCCGGATCTACCGCGACATCATCACCAAGGAACGCCGCGGCGATTACCTGGGCGCGACCGTCCAGGTGGTTCCGCACGTCACGGATGAGATCAAGCGGTTCGCCCTGGCCGATACCGAAGACCTTGATTTCGTGCTGTGCGAAATCGGCGGGACAGTGGGCGATATCGAAGGCCTGCCGTTTATCGAGGCGATCCGCCAGATGCGCAACGAGCTGGGGCGCGACAAGTTCTGCTCGGTCCACGTCACGCTGGTGCCCTATGTTTCGGCGGCGGGTGAGCTCAAGACCAAGCCGACCCAGCATTCGGTCCGCGAGTTGACCAGCCTGGGCGTACAGCCCGATCTGCTGCTGTGCCGCTGCGAACATCCGCTGCCCGAAAACGAGCGCGCCAAGATCGCGCTGTTCTGCAACGTCCGCAAGGAAGCCGTGATCCCGGCACTGGACGCCCGCAGCATCTATGCCGTGCCGCTGCAGTATCACGCCGAAGGGCTGGATGCCGAAGTCCTGCACCACTTCGGCCTGACCAGCCCGGCCCCGGACCTGACCCGCTGGGTGGACATCGTCGATCGCTTCCAGCACCCCGAAGGCGAAGTGACCATCGGCGTGGTCGGCAAATATGTCGGCCTGCCCGATGCCTACAAGAGCCTGAACGAGGCGCTGGTCCATGGCGGCATGGCCAACCGGGTCAAGGTCAACATCAAGTGGATCGACGCCGAGCTGTTCGAAGCCGGCGACGACGAAATCGTCAACCGGCTGGAGCCGATGCACGGCATCCTGGTACCCGGCGGGTTCGGGGTGCGCGGCTCGGAAGGCAAGATCGCCTCGGTCCGCTTTGCCCGCGAACGCAAGGTGCCGTTCTTCGGCATTTGCCTGGGCATGCAGATGGCCTGCATCGAGGGCGCGCGGAATACCGCCGGGATCGCCGGGGCAGGCTCGACCGAGTTTGGTGAGCCGGCTGAGCCGGTGGTCGGCATCATCACCGAGTGGATGAGCGCCGAAGGCCTGCAGAAGCGCGGCGCCGATACGGACCTTGGCGGCACCATGCGGCTGGGTGCCTATGAGGCTAAGCTGGGTGCCAACAGCCACGTCTCGGCCGTCTATGGCGGCGCCACGACGATTTCCGAACGCCACCGCCACCGCTACGAGGTCAATTCGGCCTACCGCGAGGCGCTGGAACAGGGCGGGCTGGTCTTCTCCGGCATGTCGCCCGATGGCCTGCTGCCCGAAATCGTCGAGCGGCCGGACCATCCCTGGTTCATCGGGGTCCAGTTCCATCCTGAGCTCAAGAGCCGTCCGTTCGAACCGCATCCGCTGTTCGCCGGGTTCATTGCCGCCGCGGTCCAACAGGCGCGGCTGGTTTAACAAGCGTGGTTAACGCGGACTAGCTGAATCGCAAGATTGCGCTTGCATTGGCCCTAGGGATTACCCTAGCCCGATGTGGGTTGAGCAGCACAGTTTCAGGGCTTGTCGAAGGTCCGATCGTCTATTGCGACCCGGACGATTGTGACCTGGCAAGGCGGCGCGCAAGCGTCGCGGGGGTGGGGCCGCCAGGCTCCACCCCCATTCACTGAAAATGCCAACATTTACTGCAAATGGTTGATAATCAGGCGGCCGCGCTGTTTTCGTCGGACGCGTCGCTAACCACAGTCAGGCTCTTCTGGGTGCCGACCGGGATCTTCTTGGGCTTCATCGCCTCGGGCACTTCGCGCACCAGGTCGATGATCAGCAGGCCGTCTTCCAGATCGGCGGATTCGACGCGGACATAGTCGGCCAGTTCGAAGCGGCGTTCAAACCCGCGCTGGGCGATGCCGACATGCAGGTACTGCCCGGCCTGCGGCTCTTCACCCTTGCGGCCCTGGATCACCAGCAGGTTCTGCTGGGCGGTAATTTCGATATCGGCGGGCTTGAACCCGGCGACGGCCAGGGTGATGCGATAGCTTTCATCGCCGCGGCGCTCGATGTTGAATGGGGGGTAGTTATCGCCACTATTCAGCCGGTTGTGATTTTCCAGCAGATCGAACAGCCGGTCAAAGCCAACCATCGTGCGGCGATAAGGGGTAAAGTCGAAACGGTTCATCGCAAAATCCTCCAATGAGCAATCTTGGTATCTGTGCGGAGCCCGGTATGGCGCCCCGCGGTTTGGCATCATCCCCTTGCGGACCATGACACCGTGACCGATGTATGCTAGCTGCAGCCCGTTTCAAGAGGAGCCCGCATGTCCACTCCGAATGTCGATATCTACACCAAGTGGGGCTGCCCCTATTGCGTCCGCGCCAAGGCGCTGCTGGACAAGAAGGGCGTGGCCTATACCGAGATCGACGTGACCTTCGGGGGCAAGGACCGTGACGAGATGGCCCGCCGCGTGCCCGGCGCAAGCACGGTCCCGCAGGTGTTGGTGGGCGACCAGGCGCTAGGCGGCTGCGATGACATTCTCGCGCTGGATGCGGCGGGCAAGCTCGACCCGCTGCTCGGGTTGTAACGGACCCGCATGGCCCGCCCAGCATGACCAGGATCGCCGTCTTGCAGATGACCACGGGGATTGACCCGGCGGCCAATGCCCAGGTCCTGGTCAGTGGAATCGGCGCGGCGGCAAGCGGCGGGGCGAGCATGATGTTTACCCCCGAGATGTCCGGCCTGCTTGATCGCGATCGGGCTCGCGGCGGCCAACATATTGTTCCGGAAGCCGACAATCCGGTCCTGGCCGCTGTGCGTGAAGCCGCCGCCGGGGCGGGGGTCTGGGTGGCGCTGGGCAGCCTGGCCGTGGCGCGCGAGGACGGCCGCTGGGCCAACCGCAGCCTGCTGATCGATCCCAATGGCGTGGTTGCCGCGCGCTATGACAAGATCCACATGTTCGATGTCGACCTGGCCAGCGGGGAGAGCTGGCGCGAATCCAACGCCTATGCGCCGGGCGAAGCCGTGGTGACAGCTGGCGATACACCCCTCGGCCGCCTTGGCCTGACCATCTGTTACGACCTGCGCTTCCCCGCCCTGTTCGAGGCGCTGGGCCAGGCGCGCTGCGATGCCATCGCCATTCCCGCCGCCTTTACCAAGCCGACCGGCGCGGCCCATTGGCACCTGCTGCAACGGGCCCGGGCGATCGAGGCCAGCGCCTATGTCATTGCCGCCGCCCAGGTCGGCCGGCACGAGGACGGGCGCGAAACCTATGGCCACAGCCTGGTGATCGACCCCTGGGGCGATGTGCTGCTCGATCTGGGCGGCGAGGAGCCGGGGTTGGGCTTTGCCGAGATCGACCCGGCCCGGATTGCCGAGGTCCGCGCGCAGTTGCCCAGCCTTGCCAATCGCCGGCCGATACACACATAGGATTGGCCATGATCGTGTTTGACCTGATCTGCCAGCCGGCCGGGCACCGTTTCGAAGGCTGGTTTGCCTCATCCGCTGCCTTTGCCCAGCAGCAGGCGCGCGGGCTGGTCGATTGCCCGCACTGCGGCTCGACCGTGGTCGCCAAGGCGCCGATGGCCCCGGCCGTGCCGAAGAAGGGCAACCAGCTACCTGCTCCCGCACAGGCTGCAGGGCCGCCCGCCGCGGTCGCCAATGCGCTGCCGCCCGAAGCCGCCGCCATGATGGAGGCCATGGCCAAGCTGCAGTCCGCCGCGCTCAAGCAATCGCGCTGGGTGGGTGGGGACTTCGCCGAACAGTCCCGCGCGATCCATTACGGGGAGCGCGATGCCGAGCAGATCCACGGCCAGGCTACGCTGGCAGAGGCGAAGGAACTGCTTGATGAAGGCATCGCCGTCATGCCGCTGCCGTTCCCGGTGGTTCCGCCTGAACAGGCGAACTGATTGCCAGCCGCAAAGCTGCGCCCTAAGAGAATCGAGGGCGCCCGTAGCTCAGCAGGATAGAGCATCAGATTCCTAATCTGGGGGCCATGGGTTCGAATCCCGTCGGGCGCACCATTTTCCCGTCGCCGGCCGGCCGGACCGCTGCGATCAGCTTGCTTCCCAAGTTGCTGAAATCGATTCATTATTTCATTTTTGCGACCGATCCGCGCAAATCCTTATCTTTTTCGCTTGAATCGCTGAATCGATTATGATTCTAAGTTAACCATGGGTGGTCGAAACGAGCCAAGATTGATCAATCAAAGCGTGCGAAAGGTCTCGCCGCTGGTTGGCTTGCTGTTTCTGCTCGGCATTGCCCTGGCCGGCCCCAGCGGCATCCTTGCCTGGAGCGAATACAATCGCACCCTGGCCGAACAGCATGCCCAGCTCGAAAAGCTGCAGGCCGAGCGCGACGTGCTCAAGAACCGGGTCGCGCTGCTCAACCCCAATAATGTCGATCCCGACATCGCCGGCGAACTGCTGCGCAAGGATCTCAATGTCGTCCACCCGGACGAGATGGTGATCCTGCTCAACTGACCGGGTGGGGCGAAAGCCTTCTCAAAAATACGAATGCACCGGTTTCCCTTACGGCGCTCGCGCCCTATAGGCGCTTGACGAGGATTCCACCCCAGGGGACCACAATTGGCCAAGAAACCGACTGCCGCCAAGGCTGCCGCCGCAACTGACGAGGGCTTTGCCCTGCGCAGCCTGCAAGCGGCGCACGCCGCCAGCAAGCGCTATGCCGCGAGCGATGAGGAACTGCTGACCTTCTACGAGCAGATGGTGCTGATCCGCCGCTTCGAGGAACGCGCCGGCCAGCTTTATGGCCTCGGCCTGATCGGCGGGTTCTGCCACCTTTACATCGGCCAGGAAGCGGTTGCTGTCGGCCTGCAATCGGCGCTGGATGGGGAAAAGGACAGCGTGATCACCGGCTATCGCGACCATGGCCACATGCTGGCCTATGGGATCGATCCCAAGGTGATCATGGCCGAGTTGACCGGGCGTGCCGCTGGCATCTCCAAGGGCAAGGGCGGGTCGATGCACATGTTCAGCGTCGACCACAAGTTCTACGGCGGCCACGGCATCGTCGGCGCCCAGGTGCCGCTGGGCGCGGGCCTGGCCTTTGCGCACAAGTATCGCGGCGATGGCGGCGTCTGCATGGCCTATTTCGGCGATGGCGCGGCCAACCAGGGGCAGGTCTACGAAGCCTTCAACATGGCTGCGCTGTGGAAGCTGCCGATCATCTTCGTGGTGGAGAACAATGGCTATGCCATGGGCACCGCGGTCAAGCGCGGGTCGGCCGAGACCGACTTCTACCGCCGCGGCACGGCCTTCCGTATTCCCGGCATGGACGTGAACGGGATGGACGTACTGGAAGTGCGCGCCGCTGCCGAGATCGCGCTGGACTATGTCCGCGCCGGCAATGGCCCGGTGCTGATGGAGCTCAACACCTATCGCTATCGCGGCCATTCGATGTCCGACCCGGCCAAGTACCGCAGCCGCGAGGAAGTGCAGGAAATGCGCGACAAGCATGATCCGATCGAAGCGGCCAAGGCCGAGCTGCTGGCGCGCGGCATTGCCGAGGACCGGATCAAGGACATCGACAAGCGCATTCGCAGCATTATTACCGAAGCTGCTGATTTTGCGGAAAATTCACCGGAGCCAGAAATGACCGAACTCTACACCGACGTGCTGGTGGAGAGCTACTGATGAGCATCGAACTCAAGATGCCCGCGCTGTCCCCGACCATGGAGGAAGGGACGCTGGCGAAGTGGCTGGTCAAGGAAGGCGATACGGTCAAGAGCGGGGACATCCTCGCCGAGATCGAGACCGACAAGGCGACAATGGAATTCGAGGCCGTTGATGAAGGCGTGGTCGGCCGGATCCTGGTTCCGGAAGGGACCGAAGGGGTCAAGGTTGGCACGGTGATCGCGGTGATCGGCGGCGAAGGCGAGGTTGCTCCCGCGCCGGCGTCTCCAGCGCCGGCTCCGGTCGAAGCGGCAGCACCGGCCCCGGTGGCGGAGCGTCCGGCGCCCACCAAGCGCAAGGCCGATCCGGCGATCCCGGCCGGCACCAACATGAAGACTGCGACCGTCCGCGAAGCCCTGCGCGATGCCATGGCCGAGGAAATGCGCCGCGACGACCGGGTCTTCGTGATGGGCGAGGAAGTGGCTGAGTACCAGGGCGCCTACAAGGTCACCCAGGGGCTGCTCGAGGAATTCGGGCCGACCCGCGTGATCGATACGCCGATCACCGAATACGGCTTTGCCGGGATTGGCGCGGGGGCGGCGATGGGCGGCCTGCGCCCGATCATCGAATTCATGACCTTCAACTTCGCCATGCAGGCGATCGACCACATCATCAATTCGGCCGCCAAGACCAATTACATGTCCGGCGGCCAGATGCGCTGCCCGGTCGTGTTCCGCGGCCCCAACGGCGCGGCCAGCCGGGTCGGTGCGCAGCACAGCCAGAACTATGGCCCGTGGTACGCCAATGTCCCCGGCCTGGTCGTGATCGCGCCCTATGACGCGGCCGATGCCAAGGGCCTGCTCAAGGCCGCGATCCGCTGCGAGGACCCGGTGGTCTTCCTGGAAAACGAGCTGGTCTATGGCCGGACCTTCGAACTGCCCGAGCTCGACGATCACGTCCTGCCGATCGGCAAGGCGCGGATCATGCGTGAAGGGCGCGATGTGACCATCGTCTCCTACTCGATCGGGGTCGGCCTGGCGCTCGAAGCGGCGGAAGTGCTGGCGGCCGAGGGGATCGAGGCCGAAGTGCTTGATCTTCGCACCCTGCGTCCGCTCGACCGCGAGGCCGTGCTGACCTCGCTCGCCAAGACCAGCCGCCTGGTCGTGGCCGAGGAAGGCTGGCCGCAGTGCTCGATTTCCTCGGAAATCATGGCGATCTGCATGGAAGAAGGCTTCGATCACCTCGATGCCCCGGTCCTGCGGGTCTGCGATGAAGACGTGCCGCTGCCCTATGCCGCGAACCTGGAAAAGGCCGCGATCATCGACGCGCCGCGGATCGCCGCGGCGGTGCGCAAGGTCTGCTATCGTTGAAGCCCGGGCGGGCGGATGATCAGTTCATCTGGCCGTTGGAGCTGACCGAGATGATCCCGGTGTAAGTGTTGCAGCGCTGGACCGGATCGGGCGTGGCCGGATCGCGCTGGTAAAGCTGCGAGATGTCGCGATCGTCGCGCACCGTGAACGAGGCGATCGAGACCATTTCCTCATTGCCGATGAAGCGCTCGGAGACCAGCGGCTGGTAGGTATAGCGGATCTCGACAAAGATCACCGCATCGCCATCCTGGGCGATCACTTCCTCGCCGGTCGGGCCCATGCCATCGGGCAGGATATCGCCCTCCGCCCCGTAGTCGGAGCCCACGCGCAGGGCCCCGCGGCAGCGCTGCCACTGGATGTACTGCTCGCCCGAATCGCCCGTGGCTGCGTCGCTGACTTGCAGGCTGGAGACGATCACGCGCCCGTGGGCGAACAGGTTGAGGCTCCCGGCCTGGAGCTGCGCGCCGTAGAGCACATCATTGATATCGCTTTCATAGACCTTGCGGTTCTGCAGGGTCGAAAGGTCGCCCACGCGCGAGGCGTTATCGGCGATCTGCACGGCCAGCTGGCCAACTTTCATGCTGGTCAGGGCATAGTTGGCGGTTTCGGTGCCCCACAGGCCGGCCATCAGCAACAGCGGTGCGCCCAGCGCGAACTCGGTCATCGCCACGCCGGAACGGCTGCGGGCCAGGGCGCGCAGCCAGCTCACGCGCAGTTCCGCGTAACCGGCGCGGCGGTATCCGCCGCCCCGAACGGCTGGTTGCGCAGCACCGTGGCGCTTTGCATCTCCATGATCTCCGATTGGCCCGGGATCAGCCGGGCGACCGGGAACAGGCGCGGGTAATTGATGGTCACGGTGTAGAGGACTGCATCGCGCGCGCCGCCAAAGCCGGCACTGCCGGGGCTGCGGTCCCAGGCGCTATTGTCATTGGCATCCTCATAGGGTTCGCCGTTGTTGCAATTGCCGTCGTTGTCGATGTCGTTCCAGTCCTCGGGCCGGCCGACGCTGGTGAAATCGCGATAGGCGGCGCGGCTGAAGCGGACCGTCGCGCCGGGCGAGATGGCCTTGACCGACTTGGTGACGATCAGGTCCAGCGCGGCCTCGCGGCTCTGGGCACCCTCGATCGTCGAATTGCGCGCGGCCTGCTGGATTGCGCCGTTCAGCATCTGCGCGGTGTACATGTTGTGGGCCATGTCGAAGAGCCCCATCAACGTCAGCAGCAGCACCGGGGTGATCAGCGCGAACTCGACGATCGTCGCGCCCTGGCAATCGGCGGCAAGCTGGCCCAGCCGGCGGCGCATCACTTGGTCACCCGCAGGTCGCCCAGTTGGGCAGCGATCTTGCTGAACACGTCCTGCAGTTCGGCGGCGTCGGCGGCCTCGAAAGCCCGGCCTGGGCCGGCACAGGCGGTCAGCACCGGGTTGAGCGCGGTGCCGAAACCGATCACCCAGACGGTGATGTTGCGCTTTTTCGCTTCCTCGCAGGCCACGGCGGTCCGGCCTTCGACCACCTGGGTCAAGGTCTGCGACGAGCCGGTCGACCAGCGGCGGCCATCGAGCGGTTCGACCCCGTAGGTGCCATAGGACAGGTCGAGCGGGGCCGTCTCGCCATCGGTCAGGAAGATCATGTGCCGGCTGGTGGTGGAGCCAGCCTCATCGGCGTTCTCGGCGGCGAAGATCCCGGTTGGCGAGAGCATCCGTGCGCCCCAGATCATGCCGATGTCGTGATAGGTACTGCCTTCGGCGAACAGGCTGTCGACATAGCTCGAAACTTCGCCAGCCGTCATCGGCGCCAGCTTGCGGGCCGGGGCAGGGCAGGCCGACAGGCCGGCCCAGCCAGCGTTCAGGTAATTCCAGTTGGCGTCGGACGTACCCGGGGTCGGTACGAAGTTGCCATTGCCGCCCCAGTCGATCGCCCGCACGAAGGATACGTCGTTCAGGATCGGGCGCCACTGTGTGCCCGGATCGCCGGGACTGGGCACCAGATCGATATCGAGATCGAGCGCACGGCTGAAATCGACGTCGGTATAGTCTGTGATCTCGTAGGTATCGCGTTCTTCCACGCAGCCGCGGAACCAGGCATCGAAAGTGGTCGGGTTCATCGGATCGCCGCCCATGTCGGGGATCATGACCTTGCTGCCGACCCGCATCTTGCCGGTGCCGCTGTTCTTGAGGTTCGACACGTCAACCGGGATCGCCTGGTAGCGCCAGGTCATCACCGGCATCGTGCGCTCGCCCTTGTTCAGGTAGCTGTAGATGTAGCGGTAATCGGTGAAAGTGCGCGGCGTGACCTTCTTGTTGGTCGAATCCAGCCAGTCACAGTCATAGTCAATGCCGTTGATCAGATATTCCCAGTTCTCGGTCCCGTTGGGATCCTTCCAGTAACGCAGCTCGGTCCAGCTGAGGGTGTCGTTCGGGCAATTGCTGCTGACATAGGACGTGCCGACCGTGTCTGTCCCGCTGACATAGGTCCAGTTCTGGCTGAATACCGGGCCGGTGGTGGTATCGCCGGTATCGTGCGGAACCCGGCCCTGGTAAGTCCAGTCATCGACCATCCAGTCGGCATCGAGAATCCCGCCGACGTTGACGTTGGTCGAATAGGGCAGGAAGCCATAGCGGATCACCGTGCCGGGGGTTTTGCTGCCTTCCAGCTGGGCGTGGAAGTCCTTCACCACGTCGCGCAGGATATCGATCTTCGGCTTGGTATCGCCCGGATTGGTCCAGCCCATCGAACCGGTGGTATCCAGCACGAACATCACGTCGGTGTTGCTGAAGTTCAGCTTGGCCTGGCACGCGACGGACAGATCGGTCTTGTCATAGCCGAACAGGTTCATGATCGTGGTCGGCACGCTGACCGAGGCAGCGCCCGAGATCGCGTAGTCCGGCTCCAGCGTCATTTCGAAGCTGCGGCGCTGCGAACCATAGGCGCCGGCGCGGAAGTTGACGTTGAAGAACGAGTTGCCAACCGTCTCCACGTCGGTCGGAACCTCGCCGGTGGTGACAACTTGCGAGCCCAATTTCTTGCGGGCGGCCAGCACCCCGGCATCGCAGGCCTGCTGCAGGCGGCTTTGCGCCAGGTAGCCGCGCCCCATGTCGATCCCGCCGCCGACCAGGGCGAGCAGCGGAAACAGCCCGGCCGCCAGCATGGCCAGGGTATTGCCGGCCCGGTCGCGCGCCAGCCGCGTCAGGAAGGACAGGCCCTCCCGCTTTCCGGCTGTGTACTGTTCCCTGGACATGTCTCGGCGCGACCCCGCTTTGGTAGGCTTTGGGCCTTAGGCCAGGGGGCCTATCGGTTTGCCGAATGAACGTGGTTAAGCGATGGTAAAACCGCCCGGAAAAGCCCGCCGAAACCGGCATTTGCGCATTTCCGGTGGTTTGCTTGCGTGGACGCGGCCCGCCAGGCTCAGGCGATGAACACGGGCCGGGTATAAGTGATCGGAATGGAATCGATCCCGATCACGCCAAGGACCGAGGGGATGTTGTAGCGCAGTTCGATCTGGCGCTCGCTCGCGCCGTCGACCCGGGTGGGAACGCTGGTTACTACCACGGTCAGCTTGCTGCTTTGCAGGCCATAGGGTGCGTTCGAGGCGATTTCCTGGGCGTAGTCTTCCAACTCGCCATTGGTGTCGCGCAGGGTCATGTTGGACTGGGCGGCGGCATCCTGGGCATTGATCACGGCATAGCGTGCAACCTCGGCCGAGACCGAGCGGAGCGCGTTGTAGTTCTGCATACCGATGCCGATCTGCAGCACGCCGAGCAGCATGGCGAGCATGGCCGGTCCGATCAGCGCGAATTCGATCGCCACCGACCCGGCATGGTCGCGGCGCAGCTGCGCAAGGCGATTATGATGCGTGCTCATGTCTGCTTCACCATCACATAGCGATCGATGTTGAAAGTGAGCGCGCTGCCAAAGCCCCACTGCGCCCAGAGCGGCGTATAGGTATCGTCGATCTGGATCAGGATGTAATTGGCCACCTTGGTGCCCACGCAGGTGCTAGCCGCATCGACATAGGTTGTATCTGTGCCGCAGCGGAACTTCTCGGTGACGGACACATTGGCGGCCGGCAATCCGGTCGAAGCTACGATCACGTTCTTGACGACGGTCCGCTCGTCCGCGGTATCGGGTGCGGCGGCCAGCGCGATCCCGGCAGCCTCGGCGGCAGCCTCTTGCAGTTCGGTCTGGCGCGCGACCACTTGCGAGACCTGGAACGCGCCCAGGCTCATCAGCACCAGCACCGGGGCAACGATGGCCGTCTCGATCAGCATCGCCCCGCGCTCGTCGCTGCGCAGCGCGGCCAGGAAGGCGAACCGGTGCATCATGCCACGAGCCTAACAGAGGCGAGACGCTCGCCGATCTGGATGCCGCCGCCGCCATCGGGCGCGCAGAAATTGGTCAGGTTGGCCGAGCCGGTGATCCAGAAAGTGTCCGAAACCAGCATGATACAGCGGGTGCCGCTGCTCATGTTGCCGTTGATCTTGACCTCGCGCGAGGGCATGTACAGCACCCCGTTGAGATCGACAGTGGCGCCGCCGTTGATGTCGAAATCGCTGGTGTTGTCCTTGTCGAAGAACAGCATGTTCTTCATTTTGGCGGCCTGGTCGGTAGGCACGCCATAGCCTTCGAGCCTGGCCTGGGTGATGCCGGAAAGCGTCACCAACGATGTCGAATTAATCCGGATATCGCCCGATGTGCCGGTCATCACGAACATCACGTCGGAACCGGACACGGTCCGATTGTTGCCAAAATCGATCGTGCCGCTGACCCAGTAGATCCCGGGAGCGAACTGGGTCGGGCAGTTGATGCTGATGTTGGTATAGATCCCCGGCTGCGGCCGGGCGATACCATCGGATGCACCAGTTGTGATCGGACCGGTGACCGTGCCGATCGTCGTGGTGGTCTTGGTTACCGTTGCCCGCCAGATGCGGTTGCTGCCGTTACCGGCAACGTGTTCGTAAGCGCCCGTCGTTGGACCGACGACGGTCGTTCCCGCAGTCGGGGCCGAAGTATAGGTCGTAGTGGTCGGCGCGGTGATCGATTCGGAAGGTTCGGCGTAGCCGGCCTGGGACGAAGTGCGCGTGATTGTGGTCGCAGAGCTGAGCGGATTGCCCTGCTTGTAAACGTAAGAAATTTCCGTCAGCACCGAGACCGGAGCGGTCCAGACAGTCAATCCCGACGAAGCCGTTGGGCACGAATAGGTTTGCGTGGGCTGACCAGCCGAGCTTGGCGCGGTCAGACTGGCATAGGGATTGGACAGGCCCGAAACATATTCGTGGATCGTGCCATTGTTCGAAAAGGTATCCTCGACCCCGCCGGCCGAGATGATGTCGCCCAGCTCCACTTCGGAGTCGCCGGTTTCAACGATCGCCTGGGTGCCGGTAGACAGCGCGCCGACGCCGCAGTCCGAACCGCCAGTGATCGCGTTGCCGAAGATCGCCGAGCGGTTCTCGGTCGGGTTCACCGAAAGGATGCAGGCGGTGTAATTCTGCGTTTCCGAGAATGTCGCCAGGGCGCTGACCGCCACGGTGGCATCGCCGCCTGTAATCAGGGTCGTGAAGGGCAGCGGCTTGCTGGCGGTCGCGGTGACCAGCACGGCATTGTTGGTGCCGCCATTGTAGCTGCTCAGCGAGACAACGGGCGTGCTGGTACCGCCGTTCGTGGTTGCCAGGTTGGCGCCGAATTCCTGCGTGGCCCGGGTCTGGTAGTCGCTGCGCGAGGTAGTTGAGCTGCGCGCCCAGGCCCCGGCCAGAGCGGCCTGGTCCACGGCGTATTGCAGCTCACGCTTCCACATGTACCACTGCGCAACATCGACCGCGAGGCCAGAGCTGCCAATCAGCGCGGGCATGCCTAGTGCCACCAGCATCGCGGCATTGCCCCCGGTGCTGCGCTTTAGCTCTCGCATGGTACGGCGAATCGAAGCGAACATGGCGCCCCCAAAGGTGGAATCGGACTATTTCACGCTGTCTCTAGCGCTGGTCTGGTTTGCATTCATTGAAGCAACCGGGTTAACATGGCGTTAGGTTGGCGATTTCCGACCCTTGCCAGCATGGCGGCTGGTCCGCACAAGACGGGCCTCTCAACCGGAAGTCCCTCAAGGTGTTTGAAGCGACCCTCTCTCCCGATCTGCGCCTGGCCCTGGCCTATGCGCCCGCTGCGCACCGCCCGATCCAGCTTGCGGCCTTTGCGCTTGATGCCAAGCTGGCGGGGGTCGTTGGCACGGCCCGCGAAGTCCTGCTGGCCCAGATCAAGCTGGCCTGGTGGCGCGAGCGGCTGGCCGCGGAGCCGGCGCAGCGCCCGCAGGGTGAGCCACTGCTGGCGGCGCTGGCGGGCTGGCGCGGTCCGGTGGACCCGCTGCTGGCCTTGATCGACGGGTGGGAAGCCATGCTCGATCCGGACGAGCCGAACCCGCTGGCCCTGGCCGAAGCGCGGGCGGCGCTTGGGCGGGGACTGGCGGTGCAGGCGGACCTGCCGGAAGCCGCCGCGGCGGCCGGCGCAGCGCTGCATGGCTGGAGCCTGGCGGTGCATGGGGCGGGAAGCGAATTGCCCGCGCTGGCATTGCCGCGCAGTCTGCGGGCCCTGGCCGTGCTTTACGGGCTGGCCCGGCGGCGCAAGGGGGAAATGCCGCTGCTCGATGGCCCCATGGCCTTGGCAGCGGCGATCCGCATCGGCATGGTAGGGCGCTGAATTGACGCAGGAAAGGGCAGGGCGATGAACCGGACAGTACTGGGCGCAGTGGGGGCATTGCTGCTGGCTGCAGCCGGACTGTTCTGGTGGCAGGGCCGGGCCGCAGTGGAAAATGCTGCCCCGCCGCCGCCGACCTTGGCCGAGATCCCGAACGAAGGCGACCTTGAGGCAATTCCGACCGAGGATGGCGTCGGGGTGATGGGCGCGGACCTGCCCGAGGTGGACGAGGACACGCGCGAGGAGCGCCGCTTCAACCGGCTCGACCGCAACCGCGACAACCTGATCAGCCGCAGCGAGGTGCTGCAGCCGCGCGTTGCCGCCTTCCGCAAGCTCGACAAGGACCGCAACAACCTGCTGAGCTTTGAAGAGTGGTCGGTCGCCACGTCCAACCGCTTCAAGGGGGCCGATGCCAATGGTGATGCCAACCTGACGCGGCAGGAATTCGTCACCACCAAGCCCAAGCAGATCCAGCGGCCCGACTGCCGCTGCTAGGTCAATCCAGCCAGGCGGCCAGATCGGCCTTGGCGCGGGCGGTATAGGCTTCCTTGCGGACTTTCTTCTTCACGTCCGCATCGACCGGCGGGAACAGCCCGAAGTTGACGTTCATCGGCTGATAGCTGTCGGCCTCGGCATCGCCGGTGATGTGCGCCAGGAGCGCGCCCAGCGCGGTGGTGCGGGGCGGGGCGGACCATTCCTGCCCGGCCACTTCGGCTGCGGTCATCAACCCGGCCAGCAGGCCGACCGAAGCGCTTTCGACATAGCCTTCGCAGCCGGTGATCTGGCCGGCAAAGCGGATGTGCGGGGCCTGCTTCAGCCTTAGCTGGCGATCAAGCAGGGTGGGCGAATTGAGGAAGGTGTTGCGGTGCAGGCCGCCCAGCCGGGCAAATTCGGCCTGTTCCAGCCCGGGGATGGTGCGGAACACGCGGACCTGCTCGGCATGCTTAAGCTTGGTCTGGAAGCCGACCATGTTCCACAGCGTGCCCAGCTTGTTGTCCTGGCGCAGCTGGACCACGGCATAGGGCCAGCGGCCATTGGGATGTTCAGGCGTGGCCCAGTGCGGGTTATCGAGCCCGACCGGCTTCATCGGCCCGAACCGCAGGGTCTCCGCCCCGCGCTCGGCCATCACCTCGACCGGCATGCAGCCATCGAAATAGGGGGTACTGGCTTCCCATTCCTTGAACTCGGTCTTGTCGCCGGCCAGCAATTCCTCGCGGAACGCCAGGTACTGGTCCTTGGTCATCGGGCAGTTGATATAGTCGCGCCCGTCGCCGCCCATCTCAAGCGAGGCTTCGGCGCCCTTGTCCCAGCGGCTGGCCATCCAGGCGACGTCCATATTGATGGATTCGCGATAGACGATCGGGGCGATCGCATCGAAGAAGGCCAGGCTATCGGCCCCGGTGGCCGCGCCGATCGACCGGGCCAGGGCCTCGGCAGTCAGCGGGCCCGTGGCGACGATGGTCAGGCCGGCGCTAGGCAGCACATCAATCCGCTCGCGCACCACCTCCAGCGTTGGCTGGGCGGCGAGGGCGGCCTCGACCTCGGCCGAGAAGACATCGCGGTCCACCGCCAGCGCCGATCCAGCCGGCACCCGCGCCTTGGCGGCTGCCGCCATGATCAGCGAATCGAGCTGGCGCATTTCATGATGCAGCAGGCCGACAGCGTTCTTCTCGTCGTCGTCGGAACGGAAGGAGTTGGAGCAGACCAGCTCGGCCAGGCCGGCGGTCTGGTGCGCCGCGGTCATGTCACCGCCGCCACGCATTTCCGAAAGCCGGACCTTCAGGCCGCGCTTGGCGAGCTGCCAGGCAGCCTCGCTGCCGGCCATCCCGCCGCCGATGATGTGAACGTCATAGTGCATGTCGCTGCCCCTAACGCTTGCGCGCCGCAGATTCCAGCGGCAAGCCTGCCTGCGGGGAGGAACCAACCATGCCGCATCGTGCCCTGATCGAGAAACGGCCCTGGCTGCTGGCCAGCCTGGCCGCCGGAATTGGCTTCTGGCTACTCAAGGAATCGGCAGTTCCCGGGCTCTACCTGACTTTGCTGAAGGGCGCGGGCGTGGCCCTGCTGGCGGTCTATGCGCTTGCCCGGCACAAGGGGCACGATGCCAATACCATCGCCGCCGTGATGGGCTTTGGCGCGCTGGGCGATGTGCTGATCGAGTTCCGGCTGGAGGCGGGGGCAGTGGCCTTCCTGATCGGCCACCTGATCGCGATCCGGCTCTATTGGCAGCACCGCCGCCCAGCGCCATCGGGCAGCCAGCGCGCGGCGGCGCTGGCGCTGCTGGTGTTGACCCCGCTGGTCTCGTTCCAGCTGGGCGGGGCCATGGCGGCGCTCTATGCGCTGGGGTTGGGCGGCATGGCGGCGAGCGCCTGGCTCAGCAGTTTCACGCGCTACCAGGTGGGCCTTGGCGCGGCGATGTTCGTGGCCTCGGACCTGTTGATCTTCGCGCAGCTGGGCGTGCTGGCGCAAAGCCCGCTGCCGGGCCTGCTGATCTGGCCGCTCTACTACTTCGGGCAGTTCCTGATCTGCGTGGGCGTGGTGGGCGAGCTGCGGCGGCGGGCCGGGGCAGCGTGATCGCCCTTGCCGCTGCGCCGCGGCTGACCTAGGGCGCGGACCATGAGCAACTGCCAGCTTTACCTGATCTCCCCGCTTGAAGTGGGTGGCGATTTTCCTGACCGCCTCGTCCGCGCGCTCGACGCGGGGCCAGTCGCCGCGTTCCAGTTCCGCGTGAAGGGGCTCGACGAGCATGAGGCTGCGCGCCTTGCCGCGCCGCTCCAGGCGATCTGCGCCGAGCGTGATGTGGCTTTCATCGTCAACGATTCGATCAGCCTCGCCAAGCGGATCGGAGCCGATGGCGTGCACTTGGGCCAGGATGACGGCTCGGTCGAGGACGCGCGCGAGCGACTGGGGCGGGAGGCGCAAATCGGAGTCACCTGTCACGATAGCCGCCACCTGGCGATGGAAGCAGGAGAGAACGGGGCCGATTACGTGGCGTTCGGCGCATTCTTCCCCAGCACCACCAAGGAAGTGAAGCACCAGGTCGGGCTCGATGTCTTGGAACTGTGGCAGTTGACCATGGAAATCCCGTGCGTCGCGATTGGCGGGATCACGCCGGAAAACTGCGCCCCGGTGGTCCAGGCCGGGGCCGATTTCATCGCCGTATCCGGGGCAGTCTGGAACGGCGACGAGGCCGCGGCCGTGCGTGCCTTTACCGCAGTGCTAAACGCCGCCTAGCGGTTGTTCTGAACCCGGCGGACGCAGCGCAGATCGGTTTCTTTCCCTGCGGCATCCAGTTCGCGCAGGAAGTTGTTGGAGAGTTTGCGGAACTTCTGCCCCTTCTTCGGCCCACTGGTCATCACCACCAGGTCCCCGGTCAAAAGGTAGGTCCCGCGCCCGATTGCCGTTGAATAACGCGAGGCGTTGTGAATGGTGAAGCCTTGGGCATCCTGGCGAATGCCGGCCGCGCCCGTCGCATCGCCCGGCAGCTCGCAGACATAGAGCCCCTGCTGCAGCACGCCGATCTGCCCGCCCGGAACGGGCCGGATGGGCTGGGCCGGGGCGCAGGCAGCCAGAGAGGCCAGGCTGGCGGCAAGCAGGATCAGGGCACGGGTCATGTCGCTTGGCTTAGCAGCACGGGCGCTCCCATGCCAGCACCACAGGGCGCACCTTGCCCGATGCGCCGCCAGGCGCTAAGGGCGCGCCTTCACCCGCTCCGGCGGGCGGCTCTTTCTCAACACGAAGGCAAGGCACCATGGCCAAGATCAGCGGCGTGGACATCCGTCCGGGCAATATCATCGAATACGAAAAGGGCATCTGGAAGGTTGCCAAGACCCAGCACACCCAGCCCGGCAAGGGCGGGGCCTTCATGCAGGTCGAGATGAAAAACCTGATCGATGGCCGCAAGACCAACGTGCGCTTCCGCAGCCAGGACACCATCGAGCGCGTCCGGCTCGATACCAAGGACTTCCAGTTCCTTTATGCCGAAGGCGATGACCTGGTGTTCATGGATGTCGAGACCTATGAACAGATCACCCTGCCCAAGGACCTGCTGGGCGGGGCCGATGCCTTCCTGCAGGACGGCATGACCGTGCTGCTCGAAATGTATGACGAACGCCCGATCTCGGTGCAGCTGCCCGAACAGGTCGAAGCGACCATCGTTGAAGCCGATGCCGTGGTGAAGGGGCAGACTGCTTCGTCCAGCTACAAGCCGGCGATCCTCGACAACGGCGTGCGCGTGATGGTGCCGCCGCATATCGAAAGCGGCACCCGCATCGTGGTCGACGTTTACGAACGCACCTACGTCGGCAAGGCGAGCTGAGGGGATGGCCCTTTCCGGCCTCATGCGCGTGATGGAAAAGGCTGCCCGCAAGGCGGGTGGCCGGCTGCGGCGTGACTTTGGCGAGGTCGAGCACCTCCAGGTCAGCCGCAAGGGCCCGGCGGACTTCGTGTCCAAGGCCGACCAGCACGCCGAACGCACCCTGTGGGACGAATTGCGCGTCGCCCGCCCCGGCTGGGGTTTCCTGATGGAAGAAGGCGGCGAGATCGCGGGTGAAGAGGGCAAGCCCCGCTTCATCGTCGATCCGCTCGACGGCACCAGCAACTTCCTCCACGGCATTCCGCACTTCGCGATCTCGATCGCGGTCCAGGAACCGCGGCTGGACGGCAAGGGCTGGGGCGAAGTTACCGCCGCGCTGGTTTACCAGCCGGTCACGGACGAAAGCTTCTGGGCCGAAAAGGCCCGCGGTGCCTGGCTGCAGGACCGCCGCCTGCGCGTTTCCTCGCGCCGTCACCTCGATGAGAGCCTGATTGCTACCGGCATTCCCTTTGCCGGGCGCGGTGACAGCGCCGAGTGGACCCGCATTTACGGCGCGCTGGCGCCG
>JBEGOD010000010.1:0-18229 GCA_041182185.1 Pseudomonadota bacterium | reverse complement strand
GCAATCAAGGCCGGTCCAGCGCTAGGCGGCGAGCGGAAGGGGGTCCTGGAGCTCCGGCACTGCGGCCGGGGGCGAGGTGCTACCCCAGTCGGCGGGGATACCGGGCACGCTGGCAAGCCAGCTGATCCAGTCGAAGCGGGTGTCTGTCTGGTCCATGAGCAGCAAGGTCGCATGGCCGTGTTTCAGGATCGTGACGGCGGCCTGCCTCAGCGCGTGATCCGTGCGAACAGTTCGTCCAGGCTGGCCGCCATCCAGGCGGCGTCGATCCCGGCGAAGGGCGTTGAGAGCACCGGACCCGGGGCGACCTGGTAGGGGCTGCGCTCAATCGCCTGGACCGCCAGTTCGGCGCGGCCATCGACCAGTCGCAGCGCCAGTCCAGCGATGCGGTTGCCATGAACCTTGAGCACGAAGCGCTTGATCGCGGTGGTCGCGCCCTCCTCGGCCAGCTCGAATTCCTCGCGCCCGTCCAGTGCCGCATGGGCCAATGCCACCAGCCCGGCCAGGATCGGCGCCTCGGTCCGCTCCCAGACCAGGCGTTCATGCAGGGTCTTGTCGACGGCTTGCGAAAGACGGTCGCATTGCTGCGCGAAACGAGCCTGAGGCACGGCATTCCTTTGGTCGGGCGAGTGAGAAAGGGCCGGTCGCCGGGCGGCCACTTCCTGCTAGGGCCAAGGTGTAAAGGAATTGGGTTGCGGCCAGCTCAATCCGCCGGGCGCCATTCACCCGGGGCCAGCCCGTCAAGCGTCCATTCCCCCACCGCCCAGCGCACCAGCCGCAGCGTCGGGTGGCCGACCGCTGCGGTCATCCGCCGGACCTGGCGATTGCGGCCTTCGCTGATGGTCAGGCGCAGCCAGCTATCGGGCACGGTCTTGCGGAACCGGACCGGCGGATCGCGCGGCCAGAGCGCGGGCGGTTCGATTGCCTCGGCAGAAGCGGGCCGGGTCATCCCGTCGCCCAGCATCACCCCCCGGCGCAACGCGGCCAGGGCCTCCTCGCCCACCGCGCCCTCAACCTGGACAAGGTAGGTCTTGGGCAGCTTGAACTGCGGATCGGCGATCCGCGCCTGCAGGCGCCCATCGTCGGTCAGCAGCAGCAGGCCCTCGCTATCCCGGTCCAGCCGCCCGGCCGGATAGACCCCCGGCAGATCGATATAGTCCGACAGCGTCGCCCGCGGGCTTCCCGTCGTCCCGGCATCGGTGAACTGCGACAGCACGTTCATCGGCTTGTTGAATGCGATCAGCGTCATTGCTGGTCGGCTTAGTGCGCCATTGGTCGAAGCGAAAGCGCGATTGGCAGGAAGACGGCTGGCCTGTAGCGTCAAACCAAGCTTCACTGAATTAGAGCAGCGCTCCAGAAAGACGCGCCGCACGAAGGGGACTGAACCGACATGACCAAGCTTTCCGCCGGCCTCGCTGCCGTTACGCTCGCCCTGTTTGCCGCAACCGGGCTGTCGGCCCAGACCGCTGCGCCCGTGGCTGCCAGCGCCGAAGCCGGCGAGGATGTGCGCCTGACCAAGTTCCTCGATGCCGAATTCGCTGAATATGTGAAGACCCAGCCGCAGCTCGCCACGCGCCTTGGCATCAAGGCCGGCGGGGACAAGTGGAACGACATCAGCGACAAGGCCGCGGATGCCCAGGTCGCCTGGCGCCAGGCCAGCGCCGCGCGGATGAAGGCGCAGTTCGACCGGACCAAGCTCTCCCCCGAAGGCCAGGTGAATTACGATATCTGGGCGCTGGAGGCTGAGCGCGCGGCCCTGTCCAATGCCAACCGCAAGTACCGCCCGCCGTTCTATTCGCGGCTCTATTCGGCGCACAGCCAGCTGCCGGACTTCCTGATCAACACCCACAATGTGGCCGATGTCACCGACCTCAAGAACTACATCGGCCGCCTGCGCGGCATGCCGGCCGTGCTCGACCTAGCGCTGGCCCGCACCAAGGCAAGCGCGGCCGCCGGGATCCGCGCGCCCAAGTTCCAGATCGAAACGATCATCTCCAGCAGCCAGCAGCTGACCAGCGGCGCCCCCTTCGGCGCCGGCCCCGATGCTGCACTGTGGGCCGACGTCAAGGCCAAGACCGCCGCGCTGGTCACGGCCGGCAAGCTGCCGCAGGCCGAGGCCGACGCCCTGCTGGCCCAGGCCCGCACCGCGATCCTGAACCTGAAACCCGCCTATGGCCGGATCATCGCCTGGGCCAAGGGCAGCCTGGCGACGGCGCCCAGCGGCAAGGTCGGCGCGCTGACCCTGCCGGGCGGGCTGGACTATTACGCCAACGAGCTGAAGCTGGTCACCACGACCGACCTGACCGCCGAGCAGATCCATGCAATCGGCCTGACGGAAGTTGCCCGGATCGAGGGCGAGCAGGACGCGCTGGCCCGCCAGGCCGGCTTTGCCGACCGCAGCGCCTTCTATGCCGAGCGCAAGCGGCTCTATCCGCCCCAGCCCTTCACGGACGCGACCCGCGCCGAATACCTCAAGACCGCGAACGAGTTCGTCGCCAAGACCCGCACGCTCCTCCCCGGCTATTTCGGACAGCTCCCGGCCTACGGGATCGAAGTGGTGCGCGAACCGGCCTTTTCCGAGGTGCCCGGCGGCGCGGCCCATGCCAGCCAGCCCAGCCCCGATGGCAAGCGCCCGGCGCGCACTTACGTGCACCTCGTCGGCATGCGTCCCGATCCGGCCGCGCTTTACACGCTGATGTGCCACGAAGCGGTGCCCGGCCATAATACCCAGGGCGATATCCAGGTGCGCCAGCAGGGCGGGCCGAAGTTCCGCTCGGTCACCGGCTACGTCGCGTTCGGCGAAGGCTGGGGCCTTTATGCCGAGGCCGTCTGCAAGGAAATGGGCGCCTTCCCGGACATTGCCGCCGATTTCATGCGGCTCGATGCCGAACTGTTCCGCGCCGCGCGGCTGGTGGTCGATACCGGCCTCCACGCCAAGGGCTGGACCGAGGATCAGGCAGTTACCTACATGAACACCACCGGCCGTCAGCCGATCGAGCGCTCGCGCTCGGAGATCCGGCGCTACCTGACCCTCCCCGGCCAGGCGACCGGCTACAAGATCGGCATGATCAAGATCATGGAACTGCGCGCCCGGGCCGAGCAGAAGCTGGGCGCGAAGTTCGACGTGAAGGGCTTCCACGACCTGCTGATCGCCTCGGGCTCGCAGCCGCTGTCGATCCTGGAACGCCGGGTGGACGAGTGGATTGCGGCCCGCGCCGGGTAAGCCGGCCCGCGCTCACACTTTTGACAGGCCCGCCTTTGACGCAGGTCAAGGCGGGCCATGCCACCCCTGATCCACCTTCCCGGCACTGGCCAAAGGTGTGGGAGCAGGAACATGGTGGAAACGCTGACGGGGACGAACCGGTCCAACGGGATCAGCTACGACGAATTGCTCGACATGGACACGCACCGCGTGCCGGCGCGGCTGCGCGAGGACAGCCCGCTGCCGCCGGGGCCGACCATCGTCGATCCCAGCATCTACTATTCGCGCGACTTCTTCGATCTGGAGGTCGAGCGGCTGTGGAAGCGGGTCTGGCAGATGGCCTGCCATGAGGATGACATCCCCAATGTCGGCGACAGCCACGTCTATGACATTGCCCACCTCTCGTTCCTGATCGTCCGCACCGGGCCAGACGAGATCAAGGCTTTCCCCAACGCCTGCCTCCACCGCGGCCGCGCGCTGCTGACCGAGGATGCGCAGGGCCTGCACGAATTCCGCTGCCCGTTCCACGGCTGGGGCTGGAAGATCGACGGCACGCTGAAGGAAGTGCCCTGCCAGTGGGATTTCCCCAGTGTCAGCGCACAGACTCACAGCCTGCCCTCGGTCCGGGTCGGGCGCTGGGGCGGCTGGGTGTTCATCAATCCCGATGACAAGGCCGAACCGTTCGACCAGTTCCTGGGCGATATCGATCGCCATTTCCTGCCGATCCCGTTCGAGCGGCGCTACAAGGCAGTTCACGTCGCCAAGAAGCTGCGCTGCAACTGGAAGGTCGCGCAGGAAGCCTTCATGGAAGCCTATCACGTCGTCGCCACCCACCCGACGCTGCTCGACACGATGGGCGATGCCAATTCCAAATATGACGTCTTCGGCAACATGTCGCGGGCGATCTCGCCCAATGGGCTGCTCAGCCCGCACGTCAATCCCGCGCTGGTGGCCGAGCCGCTCGAGGGCGCGAAGACCTATGCCCGGGTCCGCCACGCGCTGTCGGGCAATGTCTACGAACGGTTGGGCGAAGACCGGGTTCGCGTTACGGCGCGCGATGGCCGGACCGGACTGTTCGATCACCAGGCCCACCACCTGGAGGGCGAGCTGGATCATGCCGACATCCAGCTGTGCGACTGGGTCGGCGGTCGGCTCCCGGCGGGCTGGGAGGAAGAACCCGATCCGACCATTACGGGCCCCGTGCCCGAACGCCGCCGCGCCATGGCCCACCAGGCCCGCGAGAAGTGGCGCGAAACGCTGGGGGATGAGGTCGATCAGGTCAGCGACGCCGAATTCGTCGATACGATCTATTACAACCTGTTCCCCAACATCAGCCCCTGGGGCTGCTTCAACCCGATCTTCTACCGGTTCCGCCCGCACGGCGACAATCCGGAGGAATGCATCCACGAGATCATGCTGATGCTGCCCGTGGCGAAAGGCCAGCCTCGCCCCGCCCCGGCCAAGGTCCACTGGCTCGATTTCGACGACGACTATTGCGACGCGCCGGAGCTGGGCATGCTGGCCAAGGTCTTCAACCAGGACGTGGTCAACCTGCCGCACGTCCAGCGCGGCATGAAATCGATCAAGTCAAAGCAGATCGTCTTCGCCAACTATGGCGAGACCAAGATCCGGCACTTCCACAAGGTGTTGACGGAGTGGCTGGGACGGTAGCGGCGGAGACGCGCAGGCATGCCTCAAGGGCTTGAGCGAGCTCCTGCCGATCCCTGACCGGCGGGTGGATGAGCCGATTGCGAAGGCGGCGGGGTGATAGTAAGGCCCCCGCAGCCCTATGACCCAGGCAGACATCAGCACCGCCAACCAGTTCGAGTACATCGACGGGCAATTGCGGCCAGAGCAGGCCCAGCTGTTCGAGCACTTCGCGGCGGAGAACGACCGGGCCGTCAGCGCAGGGCAGCCGGTGCTGGATATCGCCTATGGCCCGCACCCGCGCCAGACGCTGGACCTGTTCCGCACCAGCCAGCCGCGGCGCGGGGTCGTGGCCTATTTCCACGCCGGCTACTGGCAATCGCGCGACAAGAGCGGCTTTCGCTTTCTGGCGCCCCCGCTGACGGCCGACGGCTTCGACGTGGCTATCATCAATTACCCGCTCAGCCCGGAGACGGGCGTCATGGAGATCGTCGCTGCCGCAGGGGCCGCGCTGCCCGCGCTTGCTGCCCTGACCGGGGGCGCACCGCTGATCCTGGCCGGCCACTCGGCGGGTGCGCAAATGGCGATCGAACTCGCCATGTCGGCGCAGACCGCCGCCGGGCCAATCACCGGCATCGTCGCGATCAGCGGCGTGGTCGACCTGGCGCCGCTGCTGGACCCGACGATCACCGCCCAGCTGGCGCTGGACCCGGCCAGCGCCCGCGCCGCCTCACCCATCCACCGCATCGTGCCCGGCGCGCCGCGGGCCCTGTTTGCCGTCGGCGCATTGGAAACGCGGGCCTTTCGTGACCAGACCGCCGCAATGGCGCGGGCCTGGGCGGAAGCGGGGAACGCGGCGAGCGAGGTGACGGTGCCGGAGGCCGACCACTTCTCGATCCTGACCGCGCTGTGCCGCGAAGACGGGCTGCTGCGCGCGGCAATCGGTGACTTCGACCGGCCGCTCGCGACAGGCTGACCAGGCCTGCAACACATTTTCCTGGGGCAAAGCGCACGCTCCGCTATCGTTCCATGCCGGCAGCGCGTGCAGATGCCGACAACGGCTATTCGTAGCCCGTCACAACCAGCGCACCAAGCACGCCCCGCGACACCCGGACAGTAACCGTGGCAGGAGGCGTTGCCGCCCACCGTTCGTAGTGGTCTTCCGCGATGAAATAGCGCCCGGACGGCAGGATCGGATCGCCCGAACCAGATTCCAGCCAGGCCCAATGGAACTTGGTGGTGGTTTTGGCCTGGTGCGTCAGCTCGATCCGGTCGAACGTCATGCGGACGGCGCGGGGCGGGTCCAGCTTCAAGCCATTGATGCTGGGCATCACCCCGGTGGACCAGACCGGCCAGCCCATCAGCCCGGTGACGAGGCACAACAGGGCAGCCATCTTGCCGACACGGGCATCGTCGGTGCCGGCGACAGCATAGCGCCACGCGGCAACCGCAGTGATTGCGGTGGCCGCGAAGCCGGCAAGTTTGAGCGAGGAGCCCGGTGCCAGACTACGCGGCCAGGCCTCCCCGACCAGCGCCAACAGGACCAGCGTGACCACGATCGGCACACCAAACGGCAGCATGGCCTTGGCGAACAGGCTGGCCTTGACCACGGGACGATCGGTCTTTGTCATGGCAGCAGCTTAAACCGCGCCACCTTACAAAGCGTTAGCGGCGGCGCAGCTACCCCGGCAGCCCATCCGTCTGCCGCAGTGCCTCCCCCAGCGCCAAGGCTGCCGAGGTCGCGAGGTTGAGCGAGCGCACCTCGGGCCGCATCGGCAGACGGACCCGTTCGGTCGCAGCCTCGACGACTTCCGGCGGAACCCCGGCGCTTTCCTTGCCGAACAGCAGCACGTCGTCGGCGCGGTAAGTGAAGGCATAGGCGCTCTGGGTGGTCTTGGTGGTGAAAAGGGCCAGGCGGCGCTGCCCCAGGGTCTGCTGGAAGGCAGCGAAGCTGGCGTGGCGCGTCACCGCGACATGGTCGATATAGTCCATCGCCGCGCGGCGCACGCGGCGGTCATCCCACGGGAAGCCGAGCGGCTCGATCAGATCGACGGCAGCGCCAAGGCAGGCACCCAGCCGCATGACCGCGCCGACATTGCCGGCAATTTCGGGTTCGAACAGGGCAATCCGCATCGCGGCGGCCAATCAGGGCTGGGCAAGCAGCCGCTGGGCCATGGCGCGCACTTCTTCGCCCATATCCTCGCGCTCCAATGCCAGGGCAAGCGTTGCTTCGACGAAGCCGGTCTTGTTACCGCAATCGAACCGCCGGCCGGCGAAGGTGACGGCGTGGAACGGCTGCTGGCCGATCATCCGGGCCATGGCATCGGTCAGCTGGATTTCTCCGCCGGCGCCGGCCGCCTGCCCTTCGAGCACGCGCATCACTTCGGGCTGGAGGATGTAGCGGCCCGAGATGATGAGGTTGCTGGGCGCATCCTCGCGCTTGGGCTTTTCGACCAGGCCGGTCACTTCGGTCACCTGGTTGCTGAGCTTCGCGCCCGGCGCGATCACGCCGTAGGAGGAGACTTCCGCTTCCGGCACTTCAAGCACCGAGATCAGGTTGCCGCCATGTTCGTTGTAAGCCTCGACCATCTGCTTCATGCAGCCGGTGGAGCCCTTGTTGGCGATCATCAGTTCGTCCGGCAGGAAGATTGCGAAGGGTTCATCCCCCACGATCGCGCGCGCGCACCAGATCGCGTGGCCCAGGCCGAGCGGGACCTGCTGGCGCACGGTGACGAGGTTGCCCGGCTGGATCCGGGTCGGCTCCAGCACTTCCAATGACTTCTCGCGGCCGGCCATGGTCGTTTCCAGCTCGAACGCCATGTCGAAATGCTCGACAATCGCGGTCTTGCCGCGGCCGGTCACGAAGATCAGCTGTTCGATCCCGGCCTCGCGCGCCTCGTCCACCGCATACTGGATCAGCGGGCGGTCGATGATCGGCAGCATCTCCTTGGGGATCGCCTTGGTCGCCGGCAGGAACCGGGTGCCCAGGCCCGCGACGGGGAAGACGGCTTTCTTGATCGGCTTGCGGGGCGAAGGGCTGGTCATGGTGGCGCGTTTACCATGTTGATGTTGCAGCGGGGTTAAGGCCAGCACGGCGCGCTTGGCAAGACGCTTGTGACCAAGGTGCGGCCCAGGTTGTGCATAGCATTGCAGGGCGCTTGCCGCTTGCCGGAATCCGGCTAAATCAGGCGGTCATGGACAAGATCATCATTCAGGGCGGCAAGCGCCTGTCAGGCACCATCCCGATCTCGGGCGCCAAGAACTCCGCGCTGACGCTGCTGCCCTGCGCTCTGCTGACCGACGAGCCGCTGACGCTGCGCAATCTGCCGCGGCTGGCGGATATCGACGGGTTCCAGCACCTGCTGAACCAGTTCGGCGTGTCGACCACCATCGCCGGCAGCCGGCCAGAGGATTTCGGCCGGGTAATGACCCTGGCGGCGACGCGGATGACTTCCACCGTCGCGCCCTATGAGCTGGTCCGCAAGATGCGCGCCTCGATCCTGGTGCTGGGGCCGATGCTGGCGCGGATGGGCGAGGCGACCGTCTCGCTGCCCGGCGGCTGCGCGATCGGCAACCGCCCGATCGACCTGCACCTCAAGGTGCTGGAAGCCCTGGGCGCGACGATCGAGCTGGCGGCGGGCTATGTCCGCGCGTTTGCGCCCGATGGCGGCCTGCCTGGCGGGCGCTATGCCTTCCCGGTGGTCTCGGTCGGCGCGACCGAGAACGCGCTGATGGCCGCGGTGCTGTGCAAGGGCAAGAGCGTGCTGCACAACGCCGCGCGCGAGCCGGCGATTGGCGCCCTGTGCCGGCTGCTGGTCGCGATGGGCGCCCAGATCGAAGGGATCGGGACCAGCGACCTGACCATTCACGGCGTGCCGCGGCTCCACGGCGCGACCTACCGCGTGATGAGCGACCGGATCGAGGCCGGCTCCTATGCCTGCGCCGCGGCGATCACCGGGGGCGAGGTGTTCCTCAAGCACGCCGTCGCTGACGAGATGGACGCGACGCTGCAGGCGCTGCGCGATGCCGGGGTCCATGTCGAACCGCGCGAGGACGGGATCCAGGTCTGGCGCGACGGGCCGATGAAGGCCGTGACGCTGTCGACCGCACCCTACCCCGGTTTTGCGACCGACATGCAGGCCCAGCTGATGGCCATGCTGTGCCTGGCCGAAGGATCATCGGTGCTGACCGAAACGATCTTCGAAAACCGCTACATGCACGTGCCCGAGCTCAACCGGATGGGCGCGCACATCGAAACCAAGGGCCGCACCGCCGTGGTCCACGGGGTCAAGAAGCTGACCGGGGCGGAAGTCATGGCGACCGACCTGCGCGCCTCGATGAGCCTGGTGATCGCCGGCCTCGCGGCCGAAGGTGAAACCCAGGTCCACCGCCTCTACCACCTCGACCGCGGGTACGAGCGGCTGGAAGAGAAGCTGGCGCTGGTCGGCGCAGAGATCGAACGGGTTGGCGGGGATTGATCGCCACGCGGCGATTGGTTACTCACCGCGATACCGGGATCGAGCAACCTCCCGGTCAGGCGGCTCCCGCCCAAGCGTTGCCTTGACCGTCCGCTTGACTGCGGATGCTGAGGCATGGAGCATGGCGTGACCACGCAATCGACCCCGACTTTCAAAGACCTTGTCAAGACTTTCGCCCGGATCGGCTGCCTCAGCTTTGGCGGCCCGGCCGGACAGATCGCGCTGATGCACCGCGAGGTGGTGGAACAGCGCGGCTGGGTCAGCGAAGAACAATACCTCCACGCGCTGAACTTCTGCCACTTCCTGCCCGGACCCGAGGCGCAGCAGCTGGCCACCTGGATCGGCTGGAAGCTGCACGGCTGGCGCGGCGGGCTGGCGGCCGGGCTGCTGTTCGTGATCCCCGGCGCGCTGGTGATCCTGGCGCTGTCGGTGCTCTATGCGGCGGCGGCGAATCTTTCCTGGTTTGCCGCGCTGTTCCTGGGGATCAAGGCGGCGGTGCTGGCACTGGTGGTCCAGGCGCTGCTGCGGATTGCCGGGCGGGCACTCGACACCGCGCTCAAGCGGATGCTGGCATTGACCGCCTTTCTCTCGCTCGCCTTGCTCAGCCTGCCCTTCCCGGTCGTGGTGCTGGGCGCGGGCCTGATCGGCTTTGCGGTCGCGGCGCTGCGGCCAGACCTGCTGGCGCTGAAGCCGGTTGCCGCGGCCGCCCCGCTCCCGCCGCGCCCCTGGGGGTCGACTGTGCGGACCGTGCTGGCCTGGGCCGCGATCTGGGCCTTGCCGATGGTGCTGGTGCTGGCCCTGCTCGGCCGCGATCATGTGCTGTGGCAGATCGGCAGCTTTTTCTCGCAGCTGGCGGTGGTCACCTTCGGCGGCGCCTATGCGGTGCTGGCCTATATGGCACAGGAGGCGGTCAATGGCTTCGGCTGGCTTTCGGCCGGGGAAATGGCCGATGGCCTGGGCCTCGCCGAAACCACTCCCGGACCGCTGATCATGGTCACGCAGTTCGTCGGCTACCTCGCCGCCTTCCGCGCGCCGGAACCGTTCACGCCGCTGGTTGCCGGGATCCTTGGCGCGGCGCTGACTACCTGGGTCACTTTTGCCCCCTGCTTCCTGTGGATCTTTGCCTTTGCGCCGTGGATCGAGCGGATGGAGCGCGCGGTCCGGCTGAAGGGTGCGCTGGCCGCCGTCACCGCCGCGATCGTCGGCGTTATCGGCAGCCTGGCGCTGTGGTTCGGCGGCCATGTGCTGTTCCGCAGCTTTGCCGGAGGAATGCCGATCTGGACCAGCCTGGACTGGCGCGCGGCCGTGCTCAGCCTGATCTGCGCCCTGCTGCTGTTCCGACTGAATTGGGGCGTGCTGCCGGTACTGGGCGTCGCCGCGCTAGGCGGGCTGGCCCTGGCCCAGCTCTGACACCAGCCAGCCAACCAGCCAGACCCGCACCGCCCCGGCCAGGCCCGGCGGGGTCGGGGCGACAATCCGCTCGCTGTCGATCCGCGCCACCAGCGCGCTGATCGGCAGCCCTTCGGCCACGGCGGCCTGCTTGAGCAGTTCCCAGAACAGCGGCTCGAGGCTGATCGAGGTCTTGTGCCCGGCGATTTCGATCGAGCGCTTGATCGGGGGATGGAACGGCGTGGTCATGACAGGGGAGATACGAATAATTTGGGGTGGCCCGCAACAGGTGCGGCACTTACATCCCCTCATATGAACCACGGCTACCAGGCGCTGAGCGACAAGGAAAAGCAGACCCTGCGGCTGCTGCTCAGCGGATATGATGCGAAGAGCATGGCCCGCCACCTTGGGCTTTCGGTCCATACGGTCAACGAACGGCTGCGCGATGCGCGGCGCAAGATGGAGACATCAAGCAGCCGCGAAGCCGCGCGGCAGCTCCGAGAAGTGGAAGCGCAGACCCCCGAATTGCTGGGGGACAAGGGTTTGGGGGATGCCCCCGTCCCGACCCGGACGCAGACCTCCCTTCAGCCAGCCCAAGGTGACGGCAAGTGGCGCCGCGCCGGCTGGATTGTTGGAGGTTCGATCATGACGATCAGTCTTGCCCTGCTTGCCCTTGCCGCCATGTCAGGCCCCAGCCAGACCGCGGCCATTCCCCTGACCAGCGCCGCCGCCGTATCGGCCACCCCGGCCAGCGAGGCGGCAGCAGTCGATGCCGCGCGCCAGTTCCTGGCGCTCCTCGACCGCGATGACTGGACCGCCAGCTGGCAGGCGACGCACAAGTCGTTCCAGCTGCTCAACACCGTCGACTGGTGGAGCGATGCGTCGATGAAAGTGCGCGGCGAGATGGGCAGGCTTCAATCCCGCGAACTGGCGACGGTAGACTTCCGGCCGGCTCCCCCGAACGGCTATTGGACCATCACCTTCAAGGCGAACTACAGCAAGAAGGGCAACGTGGTAGAAACGCTCTCGCTCGCCTCGGAAAATGGTGGCTGGAAAGTCGCTTCGATCAGCGTGGAGTGAGGCGGGCGGGAACCGTTTTCCTACTTTCCCGGAGCCTGCGATAAGGCGCTGGTCTTAGAAATTGTCGATTGTGGAGCGTCCAGCCGCAGCGGCAGGGATTTTTTTCCGCTGCCGTGCAGGCAAAGCAGTTTCCGACTGGAAAAGGCCGTATTTCCGCGGAAAATCAGGATGAATCGCTTGTTGGCATAAGCGGACTCAGTGTCAGCTGAGTCAACCTGTTCCAACCGAGCGGACCGGTCAGGCGATCGCTACGGATTGCCGGGCCGCGCGGTAGAGGGCGACAAAGACAGCCAGTTCGATCAAGCCCAGCAGCACGACAGCCGGGCCCGTGAGTTCGCCGTTCAACGCAAAAGCTGCGGCACCATTGATGATGAAGGCACTGCCGAGCAGAAGGAACATGCTGGTCCCGAACATCGCCTTGAAGGTCAGGTAGCGCAGGCCGATGGCGACGGCGACGACCGGGATCGCCTGCGGTGATTCCAGGCCGAACCAGCGCCAGGCGATGTAGAACCCCGCCAGGATGATCGGCACCGTCACCAGCGCGATCTTCTCAAGCGGTTTGCCGGTGGTGGCTGGCGGCGCCTTGAACAGGAACCGGGTCAGTAGCGCGGCCAGCGGGGCGATGGCGATCCCGCCAAGGAACAGGAAAATGATAGCCTCGCGTGGGCCGGCAAGGTGCCAGATCACGCCCGTGGCAAGCCAGACCAGCCCGGAAACCAGCACGCCCGGGGCGCCATGCAGGTGAGCCTGGCGCAGATCAGCTTGGGCTGCAGTCCTGTCCATAACCGCCGCACTCCGTCGAAGCTGTTGATTCACCGATCAATACATATGCTGGCCGCCATTGATAGACATGGTCGAGCCGGTCACGAAACCGCCGTTGTCGCTGGTCAGGAAAGCAACGCCGCGGGCGATCTCTTCGGCCATGCCGAGCCGGCCGACCGGGATCTTGGCGACGATCTTTTCCAGCACCGGCGCGGGTACGGCCGCGACCATGTCGGTATCGATGTAGCCCGGCGCGATCGCGTTGACGGTCACCCCGAACTTGGCCCCTTCCTGCGCCAGCGCCTTGGTAAAGCCGTGGATGCCGGACTTGGCGGCGGCATAGTTGACCTGGCCATATTGCCCGGCCTGGCCGTTGATCGAACCGATATTGACGATCCGTCCCCAGCCGCGCTCACGCATGCCGGGGAAGGCAGCCTTGGCCATGTTGAAACAGCCGCCCAGGTTGATCCGCATCACTTCGTTCCAATCTTCGAAGCTCATCCGATGCAAGGTGCCGTCGCGCGTGATCCCGGCGTTGTTGATCACGATATCGATCGGGCCGTATTCAGTCTCGATCCGGGCGCAGCCGTCCAGCGTGGCCTGATGGTCGCCCACGTCAAAGCGATAGGCCGGGATGCCAGTGGCGGCCGTAAAGGCCCGGGCCTTTTCCTCGTTGCCGGCATAATTGGCGATAACCTGGTGTCCCTGGCGCTTGAGGCGCTGGCAGATCGCCTCGCCAATCCCGCGCGTGCCGCCGGTAACCACTGCCACTCGTGCCATCAGACTTCTCCTGCACCGCCAAACCGTAGCGTCAGGTTATGCAAGCAGCCGGGACCCGGCAAGTGCGCCGAATAGCTATTCTTCGTGATTTTGCGGGACGATCAGAACTTGAACTGGGTGCCGACGTAGACCGCCTGGTTATCCTTGCGGGCATCGCTGAGCGGGGCCAGGCGATCGCGGTCGGACGTGCTGCGCACCCCGGCCGTGACGTTGATGTTGCGGGTCAGGCGATAGGAACCGCCCAGATCGACCACTTCCTCCGTCTGCCCCTGCAAGGTCCGCGGCGAGCGCCCGGCCGGTTCGCGCCCATCCAGCGCGATCCGAGGACTGAACCGCGAAGGATCACCCTTGGCACCGGGCGAAGGCTTGAAGCTGGCGAGGTCCGGCAGCTCGGCCTTGCGGATCTCGGTCGCGACGCTGCCGTTCTGGGCAAAGCCCTTGTAGCCGCGCGAAACGCCCAGGCTGTAGGCGGTGGGGGCGATACCGAAGCCGCCGCTGTCACTGTTGGCCAGCGCGCTGCGCACCGGGCGGGCAGGATTGCCATCAACCCGGACCGCAACGGTGACCGAGCGATCAAGTCGGCTGGGCGCGGCGCCCGGGGTGAAGCGGAAGGTCTGGCCCTTGCCCAGCGCACGGACCGAGATCGAGCGGGCCAGGCGCGGGTCGACGCGGGCCGGCTGGAAACCGGCATCGCTCTCTGCAGTCGAGGGGGCAGATATCGCTGGACCGATCCCCACCGACAGCGCGAGTACCGCGCTCGGCAGGGCGAGCACGGTGACGGCAGCGGCAAGCAGCAGCGCGGAAGCGGCACTGTTGCGCCCCTTGCTCATGCTGCCGGTCTTGCTCGCACTCATGATCCAGATGCTCCGCTGTCCATCGGGGACTCGCGGACATTCGCGCGGATGCCCCCGGAATCCAAGTCCAAACTGCGGCAAGCCGCATGAATTCGTGCTTAACGTGCGTGCCTCGCCCGACATTCAGCGGCGGTTCACGGCTTGGACGGCCAATGCGCTCTTGCCGCCTTGGCCGCCTTGGCTATAGAGGCTGCGCAGGTTTCGCGGGGGCTGCAACCCTTGCCACAGCGACAGGATCGACCCTTGACCATGATGACCGTCACTTCCGGCCACAGCACCTTTTCCCGGATCGGCCGTGTCGGCCTGGTCGCCATGGCCGCCCTGGCCCTGGCCAGCTGCGGCGGCAAGGACCGCCCCAAGGCCGATCTGGCCGCATCGAAGATCACCACGATCGGCGTGAACAGCTATCTGTGGCGCGCCAGCCTGGAGGCACTCAGCTTCATGCCGATGCTGCAGACCGACAGTAACGGCGGCGTGATCGTGACCGACTGGTATGCCAACCCGAGCAATGCGGGTGAGCGGATGAAGGTGACCGTCACCATCCTCGACCAGGACCTGCGCGCCGATGCGCTGCGCGTCGCCGCCAGCCGCCAGGTTGCCCAGAACGGCGTCTGGGTCGATGCGCCGGTCCAGGCCGCCACCGTGCAGAAGCTGGAAGACATCATCCTGACCAAGGCGCGCGATCTGCGCCGGGGTGCCGTCGCGGATTGATCCAACCCCCTCGACAAGCCGCGCCCAGCAGCTAGAGGGCAGGCCATGACGACCGCAAATCAAGATTCCGGACGCTTCGATCCGGCCAGCGCCGATTCGCGCTGGCAGCAGGCGTGGGACGAACGCCAGACCTTCCGCGCCGACGATGATAGCGCCAAGCCGCGCTCCTTCGTGCTCGAGATGTTCCCCTACCCCTCGGGCCGCATCCATATTGGCCACGTGCGCAATTATACCATGGGTGATGTGCTGGCGCGCGCCAAGCGGATGCAGGGCTTCGAAGTGCTTCATCCGATGGGCTGGGACGCCTTCGGCATGCCGGCCGAAAACGCGGCGATGGAAAAGGGCGTCCACCCCGGCGGCTGGACCCGCGACAACATTGCCAACATGAAGGCGCAGCTCAAGCGCCTGGGCTTTGCGCTCGACTGGAGCCGCGAGCTGGCGACCTGCGATCCGGACTATTACGGCCAGGAACAGGCGCTGTTCCTCGATCTCTATGCTGCAGGCCTGGTCTACCGCAAGGAATCGGCGGTCAACTGGGATCCGGTCGACATGACCGTGCTGGCCAACGAACAAGTGATCGACGGGCGCGGCTGGCGCAGCGGCGCGCTGGTCGAAAAGCGCAAGCTCAACCAATGGTTCCTCAAGATCACCCAGTTTGCCGACGAACTGCTCGCGGGCCTGGGTGAGCTCAAGGACTGGCCGGAAAAGGTCCGGCTGATGCAGGAAAACTGGATCGGCAAGAGCCAGGGTCTGCGCTGCACCTTCCGGTTCGTCGATAGCCCGGACGGGATCGAGGTCTACACGACCCGGCCCGATACCATGTTCGGCGCCAGCTTCGTCGCGATCGCGGCTGACCATCCCTTTGCGCAAGAGATTGCCGCCAATTCGCCCGAGCTGGCGGCGTTCATTGCCGAGTGCAAGCAGGGCGGCACCACGGCGGCCGAACTTGAAACGGCCGAGAAGAAGGGCTTCTTCACCGGCTATTCGGTCGAGCATCCGCTGAAGCAGGCCTGGCACCTGCCGGTCTATGTCGCCAACTTCGTGCTGATGGACTACGGTACCGGCGCGGTCTTCGGCTGCCCGGCACACGACCAGCGCGACCTCGACTTTGCCCGCAAGTACGAATTGCCCGTGACCCGCGTGGTGAGCGATGGCGATCTTACCGATGCCGAGTTCGCGGGCGATGAGGCCTTTACCGGTCCCGGCCGGATCGTGAATTCCGAATGGCTCGACGGGATGACCATCGCCGCGGCCAAGGCGGCGATCATCGCCAAGGCCAGCCACGATGGCTGGGGCACTGCGGAAACCCAGTACCGCCTGCGCGATTGGGGCGTTTCGCGCCAACGCTATTGGGGCACCCCGATCCCCTTCATCCACTGCGCCGCTTGCGGCGTGGTGCCGGTGCCCAAGAGCCAGCTGCCGGTGACCCTGCCCGAGGACGTCAGCTTCGATGTGCCCGGAAACCCGCTGCTGCGCCACCCGACCTGGAAGCACGCTCCCTGCCCGAAGTGCGGCAAGCCGGCCGAGCGCGAAACCGACACGCTCGATACCTTCGTTGACTCCTCGTGGTATTTCCTGCGCTTTGCCAGCCAGCCGGGCGACCGGCCGTTCGATCCCGAAGTCATCAAGCAGTGGCTGCCGGTCGAGCAGTACATCGGCGGGATCGAGCATGCGATCCTGCACCTGCTCTATGCCCGATTCTGGACCCGCGCGCTCAATCACATCGGGCTGATCGACGTGCAGGAGCCGTTTGCCAGCCTGTTCACGCAAGGCATGGTGACGCACGAGACCTATTCACGCGTTGATCCTGGCAATGGCCAACCCATCTACTTCAGCCCGGCCGAGGTTGAGCGTTCAGGCGAAAGTGCGGCGTTGAAGGCCGATGGCCAGCCGGTCGAAATCGGCCGCGTCATCAAGATGTCGAAGAGCAAGAAGAATGTCGTCGATCCGGACGACATCATTGCCCAGTATGGCGCCGATGCGGTGCGCTGGTTCATGCTTTCCGACAGCCCGCCCGAGCGCGACCTGCCGTGGTCGGAAGCCGGGATCGAAGGCTGCGCTCGGTTCGTCCAGCGGTTGTGGCGTCTGTTCGGCCAATATGATGCGGCTGCAACCGGTGAGGACAAGCCGCTCGACCGCAAGGCCCACCAGACCATTCATGCAGCAACCCAGGACATCGCCGCCCTCGGCTTCAACAAGGCCGTGGCGCGGATCTATGAGCTGACCGGGGCCACCGAAAAGGCCGCGCCCAGTGCCAGCCGCTCGGCTGCGATCCGCACGCTGCTGCTGCTGGTTTCGCCGATGATGCCGCACCTCGCCGAAGAGGCCTGGGCCACGATAGGCGGGGAAGGCCTGGTGGCCGATGCCGCCTGGCCGGCGGTCGATCCGGCGCTGCTGGTCGAGGATGAAGTGACCATCGCGATCCAGGTGCTGGGCAAGCTGCGCGACACGATCACCGTCGCCAAGGGCCTGCCGCGCGAGGAACTGGAGGCGCTTGCGCTGGCCAGCGACAAGGTGCAGCGTGCGCTGGATGGCAAGGCTGTGAAAAAGGTGATCGTGGTGCCCGACCGGTTGGTCAATCTCGTCGCATGAAGCATGTCGCCATCCTCGCCGGGGCGCTGTTGCTGTCCGCTTGCGGGCTGCAGCCGATGTATGCCGGCGGGGCCAGCGGGCAGGTCGCCCAGGGACTCGCCGCGGTCGAGGTCCCGGTGATCGAGGGCAAGTCCGGCTGGCTGGTTCGCAATGCCCTGGTCGACCGGCTGGGCGCCGCCGGGCAGGTGGCTCCGCGCTACCGGCTGGACGTGCGGCTGGATGACAAGCTTGAAGGCCTGGGCCTGCTGTCGGACGATACCATCGGCCGCGAACGCCGAACCCTGCGCGCCCGCTATCAGCTGGTCGATACTGCCAGCGGCGCGATCGTGCTGGATGCCACCGCCGGATCGGACGCCGGGATCGACGTGGTCAGTTCCGAATATGCCACCATCGCGGCCGAACAGACCGCGCTGGAAAACCTGGCCAAGGTTGTCGCCGACAAGATCGTCGCGCGCTTGGCGCTGCCGCTGCGCGAAGGCCTAGCGGGCGGGCAGTGAAAGCCACCCAGAAGGATTTCCGGTCGATCGCGCCGCGCGCCGTGCGCGAGGCGCGGGTATTCTTCCTGTGCGGGCCGGATGATGCCGGGATCCAGGATGCCGCGCTCCAGTTGATTGCCTTGCTGCCCGATCCGGGCGAGCGGATTGACCTCGCCGGAGGGGACCTGCGCAAGGATCCGGTGCGACTGGGTGACGAGGCGCGTTCAAACTCGCTGTTCGGCGGCAACCGCCACATCCTGG
>JBEGOD010000009.1:0-2682 GCA_041182185.1 Pseudomonadota bacterium | reverse complement strand
GCATCAGTGCTGGCATGCCCCCGGCATAGTGCAGATCCTCCATCAGATAGGCGCCCGATGGCATGATGTTAGCCAGCAATGGCACATCTCCGGCCAGGTCATCGAAGTCTTGCAAGGTCAGCTCGACGCCGACCCGGCCCGCCAATGCCAGCAAGTGGATCACCGAATTGGTCGATCCACCAATTGCGGCATGGACCCGGATCGCATTCTCAAAGGCTTCGCGGGTCAGGAAGTGCGAGAGCCGCTTGCCCTCACGCACCAGTTCCACGATCCGCCGTCCAGTCTGATGCGACATGGCTTGACGGTTGGCATCGACGGCCGGAATCGTTGCGTTGTACTTAAGGCTGATCCCCAGTGCTTCGCTGACCGCTGCAAAGCTGGAAGCAGAACCCATCGTGTTGCAGGTCCCGCGAGAGCGCGACATGCCGCTTTCGGCCGCCATGAAATCGGCCTGGGTCATTTCACCAGCCCGAACCGCTTCGGAGAACTTCCAGACATCGGTGCCCGAACCGATATTGCGGCCCTTGAACTTGCCATTGAGCATCGGTCCGGAGGAGATCACGATTGTCGGCAGGTCGACGCTGGCCGCACCCAGGATCTGACCCGGTGTGGTCTTGTCACACCCGCCCAGCAGCACCACGCCGTCCAGCGGATTGCCACGGATCGATTCCTCGACCTCCATGGCCAGCAGATTGCGAAACAGCATCGCCGTCGGGCGCATCTGGGTTTCGCCCAACGACATGGCCGGAAACTCGAGCGGCAGCCCGCCCGCTTCCCAGACACCGCGCTTCACATAGTCCGCCATCTCGCGCAGGTGCGAATTGCACGGGGTGATTTCCGACCAGGTATTGCATATCCCGATAACTGGGCGGCCGTCGAAAGCATCGGCCGGATAGCCTTGCGCCTTCATCCAGGACCGATGGATGAAACCGTCGCGGTCCATTTTGCCATAGCTGTGCGCACTGCGGAATTTGGGCGGTTTCTCGCTCATTGTGCTCTTCTTCGTCTCTGCCGGCATATGGCTGAAAGATCCTAACAGGTCTTGTTTATTAATACTATCATATTATCAAAAGACATCGAATTTGAAAGGTGCGGGCCCGCTAGTCTGGTTTGCCGCCCTCCCCGCCGAGATCGGCTTTTTCTGCGGCTATCTTGGCGGCGACGTGCGCATCCGAATAGCGCCGGACATCTTCCTGCGACCAGAATGTGCCAGTGTTCCAACGTGGATGCGTAAGCGTACCTTCCCACGCGAACAGCTTGCTCATCAGGCTCCGGACAACTGCGGGCTCGGCACTGGCACGGTCGGCAGCTTCACCAATGTCCGTCGCAAGGTCGTAGAGCTCTGGCGGACGGTCGGGATAGCGCAGCAACTTCCACCGCCCCTCGCGGACTGCTGCCATGTTGTCGTAGCGCCAGTAGAGCGTCCGGGTCCCGTCAGCGGGATTTCCAAACAGCGAGCGGCCATCCAGATTAGCGGGAATTGGCAGGCCGGTGATAGCCAAGGCCGTTGGCGCAACATCCATCAGCGAAACGGGATCGTCTCTCCGGGTTCCAGCGCCGCGGCGGTCAGGAAAGCGAACGATCAACGGCACCCGGATGCCGCCCTCCAGCAGGGTTCCCTTGGTTCCCCGCAGCGGTGCATTGCTCGCATCAAGCCCGATCTGGTCGCCACCGTTATCATTGGTGAAGACGATGAGAGTCCGCTCGTCTAGCTTCAGCTGGCGCAGCTTCGCGCGCACCGCGCCAACAGCCCGGTCAAGCCCGAGGGTCATTGCTGCCAGCCGGCGGCGCTGCGGATCAGCAATATGCGCGACCTGGCGAAGATCTGCTTTGCTGGCATCCATCGGCGTGTGCACCGCATTGAAGGCCAGGTAGAGGAGAAACGGCCGGTCCCGGTTCGCAGCAATGTAGCCGTTCGCCTCGCGCCCGAAATCGTCGGTCAGATAGACGCTGGGCGCGGCTGGTTGGCCATTGCGTTCGATCGTGCCCGGCTTGATCTGTTCGGCGAAATAGGTCGATCCGCCGTCAAGGAAGCCATAGAAATCATCAAACCCCCGGACATTGGGGTGGTACTGCGGGAGCGAACCGACATGCCACTTGCCAACCGCAATAGTGCGATAGCCGGCAGTCCGGAAATGATCGCCCAGCGTCTTCTCCTCGCGCGCCAGGCCCATGAAGCGCGGATCGACCCCCGGCGGCGGCGCATGCGTAAGATTGAATTCATAGCCGAAGCGCTGGGGATAGCGGCCCGTCAGCAGCCCGGCGCGCGACGGGCTGCAGAACGGCGTGGTGGCATAGGCGGCAGAGAAGACCACCCCCTCGCGGGCGAGGGCATCGATGTTCGGGGTCTGGAACTGGCGGCTGCCCTGGAACCCGAAGTCGGCATAGCCGGCATCGTCGGCCAGGATCACGACCACGTTGGGACGCGGCTGGGCAGCAGGCTCGTGCGGCTTGGCAGAAGCGGACGCAGACAGTGCGAGACCCGCCCCGATCAGACAACCCAGCCAGCTTTGCGCGCCCATCACTCCGCTCCTTTAACGGCCAGCAGCCATGCGTCCGGGTGCGGCGCGGGTGCGAGCCTCGACCTCGCGCAGTTGCGCCTGTAGCCGCTGCACGTCAGCCGCTCGGTCCTTTGCCAGGTTGCGTCGCTCGCCGATGTCGTTGACCAGATCATAGAGCTGC
>JBEGOD010000008.1:0-16173 GCA_041182185.1 Pseudomonadota bacterium | reverse complement strand
ATCGAGCCCACGCGGCTTTGGCGGGAGCGCCGCCGGGGCGCCATCATGCAATGCCGCCACGGCGCGCAGGATCCGCTCGGCTTCGCTCCGCAGCCGCCCCTTGGAAATGTCGATGAACTGGAATTGCCGGAAACCCAGCGGCGGCTCGGTGCCATCGAGCGACAGTGGCACCAGTACGCCGCGGTCGCGGCCGCTGGTCGCCTCGTCATGGACCCAGTGCGAATCGGTTGAAGTCTGCGACCACAGCACGACCACGGCCCGGGCCGTCTTCAAGGCGGCGGCGGTGGTTCGCGAGAACCGCTCCCCACCTTCAAGCAGTCCGTCCCACCAGACGGCATAGCCGGCCCGCTCCAGCAGTTCGATCACTGGCAGGGCCCGCTTCTGGTCGGCGCGCGAATAACTGATGAAGACCGTGGTCGGTCTGGCTGCAGCCGCTGTCTGTTCGCCCCCGGTCATGCCCGAACTCTATACACAGGCCCTTGGCGCAACAAGGCCTTTGCGCCGCGGCGGCAGGCCGCTAGGGTAGCCCATCAAGAGTACGCCGAGGGGGGCAATGCAGAGTTCGATTGCCTTGCCGCAGGCGCCGCTGGGTATCGGCGTGACCGGCCACAGTGCCGACAATGCCGCCTATGCCGCCAATAGCGGCGCGATTGCCCAGACTGTCGCGGGGATTTTCGACCTGATCGGCACTGCCCGGCTGCACTCGCTGCTGGCGCGCGGGACTGACCTGGCGGCGGCCGAAGTGGCGCTGGCGCGCGGATGGGAACTGGTCGCGCTGCTGCCCTTCGGGATCGATCTCAACATCGCGATCAATGTCCATCCCGGCACGGCGGAAGAGGCGCGGGCGCTGCTGGCCGGGCAGGCGGCCGGCAACCCTGTACTCGACAAGCGCGCTGCGGACTTCCACCGGTTGGCCGCCCGGGCGCACCAGTTCGAACTGGCCGAAGCGGACGAGCTACTGGCCGGACTGTTCCTCCAGATGCTCGACCAGCCGGGCAACGCGAAGGCCGCCACGGCCTTTTCGACCGTCGCTTCGGAGCGCGTGGCGACCGCGGGCCGGGTGATGATCGAACAATCGGACCTGATCCTGGCCGTGTGGGACGGGATTGCCCCGGGGCCGGTCGGCGGCACGCGCCACACCATTGCCTCCGCGCTCGACCAGGGTGTGCCGGTGCTGTGGATCGACGCGTCGAACCCCACTGCCCTAAGGCTGCTGCAATCGCCCGAAGCCCTGGCCGTGCCAGGCCCGGCAGCCACCCTGGCCGATGTCGCGCCGGCGATCGAAGCCTGGGTCAATCCGCCGGCGGACGAGCAGAACGAGCGGGCGATCGCCTTCCATACCGAGCAGTGGCACCCGCGCAGCCTGCGCCGGTTCCATGCGTACCGCCGGATCGAGGCGATGTTTGGCGGCACGGGCAAGCCACTGGCCAGCCTGGTGCAGCGCTACCAGCAGCCAGAGGAAATGGCTCGCACCGCAGGGACGGCGATGATGGCGGATGCCGAGGCGCTGCCGGGCAGCGACCTGACCCATGCGCAGCAGATCCGCGACCAGGTCCTGACCCGCTTTGCCTGGGCCGACGGACTCTCGACCTTCCTGTCCGATGCCTATCGCGGCGGGATGGTGATGAACTTCTTCCTCTCGGCGCTGGCGATCGTGGGCGGCGTGGCCTACCTGCCGTTCTTCGGGGCCGAGGCGAAATGGCCCTTCGCCCTGTTCGAATTCGTCATGCTCGGCGCGATCCTCGCCATCACCGCCACGGGCCGCAAGCGGCGCTGGCACGGCCGCTGGTTCGAAACCCGCCGGATCGCCGAATATTTCCGCCACGCGCCGGCACTGCTGATGCTGGGCGTGGCGCGTCCGGTTGGACACTGGCCGCGCGGCGTCGGTACGCAGTGGCCCGAACACTATGTCCGCAAGACCCTGCGCGGGCTGGGCCTGCCGCAGATGCGGGTGACCCAGGCCTATCTCCGCGCCGCGCTGGACCGCCTGCTGGGCCGGCATGCGCGGGCCCAGCGCGATTACCATCGCCAGAAGGCCGCGCGGCTGACCCGGGTCCATCACAACCTGGACCACGGTTCGGAATGGCTGTTCCGGCTGGCGGTAGTTTCGGTGGCGCTGTACCTGCGGGGGGCCGGCCTCGCTTCGGCCGGACTGGTCCCGGCCGAAGCGGCGATGAAGGCTTCCAAGACCTTTACCTTCCTGGGCGTGGCCTTCCCGGCGCTGGGCGGCGCCTTTGCCGGCATTCGCTACTTCGGCGATTTCGAGCGCTTCGCCGCGATTTCGGAAGTTACGGCCGGCAAGCTCGATGTCATCATCGAGCGGATCGACCGGCTTTCGGCAGACCCCGCCAGCCAGCTCAGCTATGCCCAGGTCGCCGGCCTCGCGCACATGATCGACGACGTGGTCATTGACGAGATCGAAAGCTGGCAGGCCGTATTTGCCGGCAAGAACATCACCGTTCCGGTTTGAGCCAGGCCGCCGCCAGCGCGGCCGGAGTGCCAGTGCCGAAGACATAGCGGTCCGGACGGACCAGCACGGCTTCGGTCTGGTGCTTGTCGAGCCAGCTGCCGAGTTGCCTGGCAAAAGGGGCCAGGCGGGGTTCGGCCAGATCACCCTTGGCAATCAGCCAATGCCCAAGCCCCAGCACCGCATCCAGCTTCGCGCCATCGGCGGCGATGGCTTGCGGAAAATAGCTGCCCGCCCCGGCGCTGCCCGGCAGGATCCGACCCGCCGAGATTGGCGGATAGGCAGGTGGGCTATCGGGCAGCTTGCCGAGCTTGCGGGCCAGCTTGAACTTGAGGTCACGCAGCCAGGCCGCGAACGGATTGGTGATGCAGACGGTCTTGCCCATCATGATGGCCATGTCGATCGTCGCGCGCAGGTTGGGCGCGCGTTCGGGCTGGTAGGTGTCAAGCAGGCTTTCGTCCGCCTGGTCCTTGGTGACTGCAGCCAGCTTCCAGGCCAGGTTCGCCGCGTCTCGAAGCCCTGAGCACATGCCCTGTCCGGCAAAAGGCGGGGTCTGGTGCGCGGCATCCCCCGCCAGCAGCACGCGGCCCTTGCGCCACTGCGCGGCAATCCGGGCGCGGAAGGTATAGACCGCCTTGCGCTCCAGCCGCACCGCGCCCTTGACGTTCCAGGGCTCCAGCAGCTTGTCGATGAAGGCGTCTTCGCTGACCTGCTCGGGTGTTTCGCCGGGCAGAATCATGAACTCCCAGCGATGCCGCCCCTCGCCCATCAGCACGCAGGTAGTCGGGCGCACCGGATTACAGATCTGGAGGTTCTCGGTCGGCAGCCTGGCGTAGTCATCGACCAGCACATCGACCACCAGCCAGGGCTCCTCGAAGTTGAGGTCATCGAACATGATCCCCGCCGCCTCGCGCACCGGGCTGCGCGCACCATCGGCGCCAACGAGGTAACGGGCACGGATTGTCCGTTCGCCCTCGGGCGTGGCGATGGTCGCAGTTACGCCTGCACCATCATCGTTGAAGGTCTCCAGTGCCCAGCGGCCATGCAGTTCCGCGCTGGGCTGGGCGGCGAGCGCCTCCCGAAGCTCAGCCTCGACACTGGGCTGGTGGATCATGTTGGCCGCTGGCCAGCCGCCCGGGCCGATCTGTCCGGCCCCCTCAAAGCGCAGCAGCACGTCACCGCGCGCATTGAGGAAGTCATAGCGGTTGGCACGGCGCGCGGTTTTCATAACCGCCTCGGCCACTCCCGCCTCCTGCAGGATTCGCATCCCTTCGTGATCGATATGGGCGGCGCGCGGCAGGGGATAGATCGCCGCCTCCTTCTCGGCGACGATCACCGAGACCCCGCGTTTGGCGAGCAGGATTGCCAGGGTCACGCCCGTCGGACCGCCGCCGGCGATCAGGACATCGCAATCGAAGGCCGCCCCGGCCATGGCCTCAAGCCTCCGCCACCATGGTGCCCTCGATCGCTCCCAGGCCGTCGATCTCGCAGCGCACGACGTCACCGGCCTTCAGGAACTGGCGCGGGTCCATCGCCGCGCCGACCCCGCCAGGGGTGCCGGTAAACAGCAGGTCGCCCGGCTCCAGCGTCATGCCGACCGAGAGGTGCTCGATCTGCTGCCAGATATCGAAGACCAGGTGCTGCGTGCTGGAATCCTGCCGCTGCTCGCCATTGACGAAGCAGCGCAGGCCCAGCGCGTGGGGATCGCCCACTTCGTCCGCCGTGACGATCCAGGGGCCGATCGGGGCATGGGTGTCAAAGCTCTTGCCCAGCGACCATTGCGGTCCGGCGTGCTGCCACATCCGCTCGGTCACATCGTTGCCCACGCAATAGCCGAAGACATGGACCGCCGCATCGGCCGCGCCGACATGCTTGGCGCGGCTGCCGATCACCGCGACCAGTTCCACCTCGTAGTCGTTGGTCATGGTGCCGCGGGCGATCTGGATCGGATCGTAGGGCGCGTTGATGCTGGTCACCGCCTTGGTGAACCAGACCTGCCGCTCGGGCGTGGCCATGTTCGATTCCGCGATGTGATCGGCATAGTTGAGGCCAATCGCCCAGATCTTGCCCGGGCGTTGGACCGGGGCTTCAAGTTTTACCGAGGCCAGCGGCATGCCTCCACCGGCGGCAGCGCGAGCCGCCAGATCGGCTTTAACTGCATCCCAGCGTTCGATCAGGTCGATCATCGAACCTTCGACGCCGCTTTCGATCACGGCATCGCCTACCACGATCCCGGTGCGGGTCTGGCCATTGGCGGTATAGGTGCAGAGCTTCATGCGATGGTTTCCTTGGGCTTGGAACGGAACAGGCCGAGCACGCGCAGGCGCAGGGCCATGAAGAACGAGACCAGGCCGGGCGGCGGAGCCAGCTTGCCGGCAAACATCGGGTGCGGGGCGCCCCACTGCACGGCGAGCAGCGCGCTCATCGGCTGCTTCTGCGGGGGGTCGGCGGCGGTGAACAGATCACCATCGGTCCAATGCTCCAGCTCGTTGCCGAAGGGGTCCTTCCAGTAATCGAAGATCTGGCTGCCCATGATATGGCGGCCGACGCCCCAGGCGGGTTCGCGTCGCTTGGCTTTCAGGTGCTGGTGGCCAAGCATCAGGTCATCGAGATTGGCGACCTCGAAGGCGGCGTGAAGAATGCCAAGCTCTCCGGGCAGCTGGGCCAGGAAAAGAGTGTGGTGATCGGCCGGTTGGTCGCCCCGGTCGCAGCGCATGAAGGCGCCGAGCGGCACGTCGGTGGCGGCTTCAACTTCGTCCGAGGTGATGAAGCCGAAGCGGTCCTTGTACCACTGCTCCGATCTGCGAAAGTCACGGACCTTGAGCACGGCATGGCCGATCCGGCGGACATGGGCAGGACCGGGCTCGACCCGCACCGTCGCGCGCTGGCGCGGCTTGGCGGCCGCGGTGTTGCGCGGCGGATCGGCGAAGGGCAGCGCGGGTTCACCCCTGGCCTGGCCCGCGACAACTTCAACTCCATAGCCATCGGGATCGATCAGGCGGACGATCTTGCCGCCACCAGGTTCGCCTAGGTCTTCGACCGCGACGCCCTCGCTGGCGGCCAGCTTTTCAAGATCAGCCACAGTCTCGGCGCGCAGGCCAACCGCCAGGAACCGCGCCTCGCCCGGTTCGGTCACATGGATAAAGGGACGCCCGTCGGTCCCCCGGCCATAGAGCCGCCGGCCGGCCTCGAAGCAGTCCAGCCCGAAGTCTTCGAGGAAGGCGCGCATTGTCGCCAGATCAGGCGCGGCATAGCGGACGTGGGCAATGTCCTCGATGCGGATCGTGCTCATGGGCATCCTCTCCCGCGCCGGGCTCGCAAATGGCCCGAATCACGAATTGACTATTTGGTCAGGTTATTGACAAGTGACCATCTGGTCAAGTAGGTTCCCGTCATGAGCGCCTTCCCCGCCAATCCCCGTGCCCAGCGGACCTATCGCGCGCTGGTCGATGCCGGGCTGGAACTGCTGGCAGAACGCCCGATTGATGCCCTGGCGATCGACGAGATTGTCGGCCGGGCGGGCGTGGCGAAGGGCAGCTTCTTCAACCATTTTGCCGACAAGCCGGCGTTCGGCCGCGCGATCGGGGCGGAGATCCGGGCCGAACTGGAGCAGCGGATCGGCGCGGCCAATGCCGGGGTGGCCGATCCCTTTGCGCGCCTCGCCGGGGGCATGCGCACGGGCCTCGCCTTCGCGCTCGACGAGCCGCGCAAGGCCGCGATCATGATCCGCAACGCCGGCAACTCGACCCTGCGCGACCAGCCACTCAACCAGGGCGTCGCGGCCGATATCAATGCTGCGGTTGCCACCGGGCGCCTGCGCCGGGAAGCACGGCAGAGCGGCATCCGCTTCTGGCTGGGCCTGTGCCAGGTGCTGATGGCCAATGCGATCGAGCGCCGGATCGACCGGGCCGAAGCCGCGCGGCGGCTGGAGGAAATGCTGGTCCTGGCGCTGACCGGCCTGGGCCTCTCGGCCAAGGACGCCGCCGGCTATGCCTCAGCCAGCGCGGGACTGCTCCGCGGCTAGCGGCGGCAGGCGCACGGCCCAGACCAGGATTGCACCCAATGTCAGCGCGGCCATGCCGATGCCCTGGGCCAGGTTGTAGCTGCCCAGCTTGTCGTGCAGCAGGCCGACCCCAATGATCCCCATGGCATTGCCGATCCAGCTGAAGCCGTGCAGCGCGCCATAGATCGTGCCGTACTGCGCAATCGGAAAGCGGCGGGCGACGAAGTAGGCAAACAGATCAAGCTCTACCCCCTGCTGCAGCCCGATCATCCCGGCGGCGAGGATCGCGGCCCAGAGTAGCTGATCGGTCAGCAGGAACAGCAGGAAGCCGCTGCCCGGGATCACGGTGAAGACCAGCGCCACAGTCTGCGGGCGGAAATGATCGAGCAGCCAGCCGCCGCCCAGCCGTCCGACGAACTGCCCCGCGGCGAAGACCGAAACCGCCAGCGCGCCGATCCGGGCATCAAATCCTTCTTCCTGCACGATCGGCGAAAGCTGCCCAACGAAGCCCGCTGTCGCCAGGCCCATGGCAATGATGCTGGCCGCCATCAGCTGGAAATCGCGGGTCTTGAGGAATGACCAGTCGGCGCGACCGCCGCTGCTTTGCCCGGCGTGGGCGCGACTGGCACTGGCCGGCACGATCAGCGCCACGGCCGGGATCCCGACCAGTGCCATAAAGCCCGACAGCGCCAGGAATCCGCCACGCCAGCCATAGTTCTCGATAATTGGGGCAAGAATCTGCGGGGCGATGATCGCGAACACCGAAACGCCGGTCGCCACCAGCCCCAGCGCGCGGCCGCGATACTTGCGGAAGTGCGCGTTGACCGGCCGGGTAGTGACCACGCCGGTCGTCCCGACGCCAAAGAAGCCCAGCACAGCGATGCTGATCGCCATGTGCGTGATGGTCGAGGCGAAGAGGACCGAGAGGACCTGCCCCGCGATCACGATCAGCGCAGAACCGATGTAGATCGGCTTGACGCCGAAGCTATCGACCGCCCGGCCAATTACCACCGCCCCCAGCGCGCCAGTGACGATCAGCGCCTGGATCGAGCCGATCTCACCGCGCGTCACCCCCAATTCCTGCGAAAGCGGCAGGACGAACATGTTGAAGGTGAAGAACAAGAGGACGATCCCCGCCCCGGCCGCCAGCCCGCAGCCGAGCACGATCCGCCAGCCGATGGTCCACTCGCTCTCCTCTGGGGAGAGCGGCGCCAGGGTTTCGGTCATTCCTCTACCGCAAAGGTGATCTCGGCGTGATCTTGCAGGCGCTTCACCAGCGCTTCACCCAGCAGCGCGCCCGGCGTGGCAATGCCGCCGCCGGCCTGGCAATCGAGCAGGGCAATCCCGGTTTCGGCGATCATCCGGCTGGTCGAGCCATAGCCCGGATCGTAGCGACCCTTGACGCCGTAGCGCAGCGTCTTCCCGTCAGGCCATTCGCCCACGAACAGCACGTCATAGAAGCCGTTCTCGCGCTCTTCCGGCGTCGGCCCCTCGCCCGGCTTGGGCGGCTTGGCCCCGAACGGGTTCTTCAGCATTTCGGCGACGGCATGGGCCGCCTTCTCGCCCAGTTCGCCCGGGCTGGTCAGCATCATCTCATCATACTTGAAGTCCGCGCCATAGGGGTGGCCGAGCAGGAAATTGGTGCGGTGGACGTTCTTGGTGTTGATCGTCGCCATGATGAACGGCGCGGCCCACTTGCCCAGTGCGGCGTCATATTCGGGCATCAGGCCCATTGGCTGGCTCGGCCCTTCGAAGCCGGGGGTCAGGCCAAAGGGGCTTTGCAGGATCGGAATCAGGCTCGGCTTCTTGGCCACGGCCTTCATCGTCTCGGTCAGGCTCGCCGCCGTCCCGCCCGAAAAGGTGCCCTGCATCGCCCGGACCCGGCCCTTCACCCGCGGTGCCGGGCTGCCATAGCGGGCCTTGGCCTCTTGCTGCAGCATGAAGACGCCGAGGTCGAACGGGATCGAATCGAAGCCCGAGGAGAAGGCGATCCGCGCGCCGCTGGCCTTGGCCGCCTCGTGATAGGCGTCGATCATTTCGCGCATCCAGCCCGGCTCGCCGCAGAGGTCGGCATAGTCGGTTCCGGCGGCAACGCAGGCCTCCAGCAGCGGCTCGCCATAGAGCTGGTAGGGGCCGACCGTGGTGACGATCACCCGCGCGCTTTCGGCCAGTGCCTGCATGGAGGCCGGATCGTCCGAATTGGCGACCACCAGCGGTGTATCGGCCGGCGCGCCGATCAGGTCGCGCACCTCGGCCAGCTTTTCGGCCGAGCGGCCAGCCATGGCCCATTTCGGGCCCTTACCCTGATAGTGATGCGCCAGATATTCGGCGACGAGACGGCCGGTATAGCCGGTCGCGCCATAGACCACGATGTCGTAAGGACGGTCTGCCTTGGCAGTCATATCAAGCTCTCCATTGCCCCGAATCTGCGCAGTTCGGTCAGCCCAAAACTGCACAGATCGGTGGCAATGTCGAACCCAATCTGCCTGACGCTACGGCAGGCTGGCAGGCGTCACCCGGCTTTACGCGAATCCAGGCTCATCCCGCCACCGCCGTGGGCATAAAGCGTCAGAAATCCGCCAGCGAGACCCAGGTTCTTGAGGAACATGATCATCTGCACCTGGTCGGCAAAGTTATTGTGGAACAGCGCGGCCGTGACCAGGCAGAAGCCCGCCAGCAGCAGCGCGACGAGCCGGGTCTGCCAACCGAGCAGGATCGCCAGGCCGCCGACCAGTTCAAAGGCAGCAGCCGGTCCGGCCAGGATCGCCGGCAGGCCAACCGTTTCCATATAGGCCCCAGTCCCGGCAAGATTGCCGAACTTGCTGGCCCCACCCAGCACGAAGATCAGCGAAAGCAGGAGCCGCCCAAGCGGCGCAGCATATGCGGTCATGATGTTCTCCCCCTCTTTGGGGACCGCAGGGCGCGGCCCCGTGGCAGATTGAACGCCTAATCGCCCGTCAATGCAAGCGCTTGGTCAGAACCGGTACTGCCGGCTGGCCAGGTCGAACATGATCTCTTCGCTGCCGCCACCGATCGCCATCACGCGGACTTCGCGGTAGATCCGCTCGACCCGGCTGCCGCGCACGAAGCTGGCCCCGCCGAGGATCTGGCAGGCTTCGCGGGCGCAGAATTCCATGGTCTGGGTTGCCTGGACCTTGAGCAGGGCGAAGTCGCCGGGAAAGGCGCAGTCGTTAAGCACGGTCCAGGCGCAGTGGTCGATCCAGGCCTGGGTGGCGGAGATGCGGCGGACCATGTCGGCCAGCTTGTGGCGGATCACCTGGTTGGTAATCAGCGGCTTGCCGAAGGTCTCCCGCCCGCGCGCCCAATCAAGCGCGTCCTCGTAGCAGATCCGGGCAAAGGCATTGGCCTGCTGGCTCATCCCCAGCCGCTCACCGTTGAAGTTGCGCATGATCCCGCCAAAGCCGGCGTTCTCCGGCCCGATCAGGTTGTCCGCCGGCACCTCGACATCGTCGAAATGGATCGTCGCCGTATCGCTCGAATGCCAGCCCATCTTGGCGAGCGGCGTGCGGCTGACGCCGGGCCGCGCGGTCTCGACCAGCAGCAGCGAGACGCCGCCGATCCCCGGCCCGCCGGTCCGCACGGCAAGCGTGATATAGTCCGCCCGGACGCCCGAAGTGATGAGCGTCTTGGCGCCGTTGACCACGTAGCTGGCGCCCTTGCGCTCGGCGCGGGTCTTGAGGTTGGCCACGTCCGATCCCCCGCCCGGCTCGGTAATGCCCAGGCAAATGATCTTCTCACCCGCCAGCACTTCCGGCGCGATCCGCCGCTGCAATTCCGGGCTGCCCATGGCGAGGATCGGCGGCAGGCCGATCCCGTGGGTCATCAGCGAAGCGCAGATCCCGCCTGCCCCCGGCCGAGCCAGCTCCTCGGTCTGGACCATCGCGTGGAACAGGTTGAAGGCGGTACCGGTGCCGCCGAACTCTTCCGGGTAATTGAGGCCGAGGATCCCGGCTTCGGCCGCCTTGCGGTGCAGGTCACGCGGCAGCTGCCCGGCGGCTTCCCATTCGTCGACGTGCGGGGTGATTTCCTTTGCCACGAAGGCGCGGACGGTATCGCAGACCGCCTCGTGGCTCTCATCGTAATGCGGGGAGCGCGCGCGCCACTGGTCGAACAAGGGCACTTCCATCGCGTCGCTCCGCTTACAGTTTCGGCAGGGTTACCCCGCGCTGGCCCATGTACTTGCCCCTGCGGTCGGCATAGCTGGTCTCGCAGGGCTGGTCGCCCTTTAGGAACAGGAACTGGCAGGCGCCTTCGTTGGCATAGATCTTGGCCGGCAGCGGCGTGGTGTTGGAAAACTCCAGCGTGACGTGGCCTTCCCACTCCGGCTCGAGCGGGGTGACATTCACGATAATCCCGCAGCGGGCATAGGTGCTCTTGCCCAGGCAGATCACCAGCACGTCGCGCGGAATGCGGAAGTATTCGACCGTGCGGGCCAGCGCGAAGGAGTTCGGCGGGATAATGCAGCAGTCGGTCTTCATGTCGACGAAGCTGTTCTCGGCAAAGTTCTTGGGATCGACCACCGCCGAATGGACGTTGGTGAAGACCTTGAACTCATCCGCCACCCGCGCGTCATAGCCATAGGACGAGAGGCCATAGGAAATGCAGTCGCCGCGCTTCTGGTGCTCGACGAACGGCTCGATCATGCCCGAGCGCTGGGCTTCGCTACGGATCCACTTGTCGGAAAGAATCGCCATGTCGGGGTGATTGCCGAACCGCGGCCCGGCTTCAACCCTCACACCCCGTGATAGTCGCGGTACCAGCGCACAAAGTTGGGGACACCGACCTCGATGCTGGTCGTCGGCGCATAGCCAAGGTCACCGCTGATCGCCGAGACGTCAGCGAAGGTGGCCGGAACGTCACCCTGCTGCATCGGCTGGAAATCGATCACGGCCTTCTTGCCGCAGCATTCCTCGAGCAGGCCGACGACTTTCATCAGGTGCTCGCTGCGGCTGTTGCCGATGTTGTAGAGCCGGTGGGGCTTGGTGCTGCCGCCGGCCTTTTCCTGGCCATCGTCGGGCGGCGGATTATCGAGGCAAGCAACTACCCCGGCGACGATATCGGCCACGTACGTGAAGTCGCGGTGCATCTCGCCATTGTTGAAGACCGGGATCGGCGTGCCGGCCAGGATCTTCTGGGTGAACATCCACATCATCATGTCGGGCCGGCCCCAGGGGCCATAGACCGTGAAGAAGCGCAGGCCAGTCAAGGGCAGGCGGTAGAGGTGGGCATAGCTTTCGCTGATCAGCTCATCCGCGCGCTTGGTGGCGGCATAGAGCGAGACCGGATGATCGGTCCGGTCCTCGACCGCGAAGGGCAGCTTGGTATTGCCGCCATAGACCGAGCTGGAGCTGGCATAGACCATGTGTTCCAGCTGGCGGTGGCGCGCGACTTCCAGCAGGTTGAGGTGCCCGACCAGGTTCGACTGGACATAGGCGTGGGGGTTCTCGATCGAATAGCGCACCCCGGCCTGGGCGCCGAGGTGGACCACGCGGTCAATCTCGGTTCCGGCCAGCGCGGCATTGAGCGCCGCCATGTCGGCAAAGTCGACCTGGTGGAAGGTGAAGCGATCCCCGGCCTCGGCGGCCAGCGCCGCCAGCCGGTCACGCTTCAGGCTGACCGAATAGTAATAGTTGAGGTTGTCGATGCCGACAACCGTGTCCCCCCGCGCCGTCAGCAGGCGGATCAGGTGGAAGCCGATGAAGCCGGCCGCGCCGGTAACGAGGATACGCATGAAAGCTCCCTAGGCCGCAGGGTCTTATTTCATAGTTAACTCTCGGATGGTAGGGGCGGATGTAATGACCCAGCCTGCAAAAATCCTCGTGATCTTCGGCACCCGCCCCGAAGCGATCAAGCTGTTCCCGGTGATCCGCGCGCTGGAGGCCGATCCGCGCTTTCGGCCCATCGTCTGCGTTTCGGCGCAACATCGCCAGATGCTGGACCAGGTGCTGGAGATTGCCGGGATCAAGCCCGATCACGATCTCAACCTGATGAAGCCCGACCAGACGCTCGACGCCCTCACCGCCGCGCTGCTGACCGAGCTGGGCAAGGTGATGGATATCGAACAGCCCGCGCGGGTGATCGTGCAGGGCGATACGGCCACCGCCATGGCGGGCGCGCTGGCGGCCTACTATCGCAAGATCCCGGTCGACCATGTCGAGGCCGGGCTACGCTCGGGCAATATCTATCACCCCTGGCCCGAGGAGGTGAACCGCAAGATCATCGGCACCATCGCCAGCCTGCATTTCGCCCCGACCGAGGTTGCGGCGGGCAAGCTGCTGGCCGAGCAGGTCGATCCCTCCCGGGTCCATGTCACCGGCAATACGGTGATCGATGCGCTGCACTGGGTACGGACGCGGATCTTTGCCAAGCCCGCGCTGGCCGGGGACCTGGCCGACCTTGAAACCCTGTTCGCCGGGCGCCGGATCATCGGCGTGACCAGCCACCGCCGCGAGAATTTCGGCGACGGCATGGCCAATATCGCCGAGGCGATCCGCCGGATCGCCCAGCGGCAGGATGTCGCGGTGATCTTCCCGGTCCACCTCAACCCCAATGTCCGCGCGGTGATGAGCCAGGCGCTGGGCCGGCTCAGCAACGTCGCGCTGATCGAACCGCTCGACTATCCGCATTTCGTGCGGCTGCTGTCGATTGCCGAGATCATGCTGACCGACAGCGGCGGCGTGCAGGAAGAGGCCCCGGCGCTGGGCAAGCCCGTGCTGGTAATGCGCGAGACGACCGAACGGCCCGAGGGCGTGACGGCTGGAACGGCCAGGTTGGTCGGCACCGATGTCACTCGTATCGTTACCGAAATCTTCACCTTGCTCGACGATAAGGCCGCTTACGAGGCCATGGCGCGGGCCCACAATCCCTTTGGGGACGGGCAATCGGCGCGCCGTATCGTGGAGTTGATCGGGAATGAAATCGGATTCGAAGCCTGACGTCTGTGTAGTCGGTCTGGGCTATATCGGGCTTCCCACCGCCGCCATCGTGGCGCGCGCCGGGTGCCAGGTCCACGGCGTCGACGTGACGCAATCCGTGGTCGATACGATCAACCGCGGCGAAATCCATATCGAGGAAGTCGATCTTGACGGCCTGGTCCAGGGCGTGGTCGCGCGCGGCCTGCTCAAGGCTTCGACCGAGGTCGCCCCGGCCGATGTCTTCATCATCGCCGTGCCGACGCCGTTCGATGCCAACCATGCGCCGGACATTTCCTATGTCCTCGCCGCCGGGGAAGCCGTCGCCAAGGTGCTGAAGATCGGCGACACGGTAATCCTCGAATCGACCTCGCCCGTCGGCACGACCGAGGCACTGCGCGACCTGATCGCGGCGCGGCGCCCGGACCTGAAGTGCCCCGGCCTGACCAGCGATATCCCCGACCTCTCGATCTCCTATTGCCCCGAGCGGGTGTTGCCGGGCCGGATCCTCGAAGAGCTGACCAACAACGACCGCTCGATCGGCGGGATCACCCCGCGCTGTGCCCGCAAGGCGCTGAGCTTCTACAAGCTGTTCGTGCGCGGCGAGTGTGTCGTGACCGACAGCCGCAGCGCCGAGATGACCAAGCTGGTCGAAAACGCCTATCGCGACGTCAACATCGCCTTTGCCAACGAGTTGTCGATCGTCGCCGACACGATGGGGCTGGACGTGTGGGAGGTGATCCGCCTCGCCAACCGCCACCCGCGCGTCAACATCCTGCAACCCGGACCCGGTGTGGGCGGGCACTGCATCGCGGTCGATCCCTGGTTCATCGTCCACGGCGCGCCCGAGCAGACCCCGCTGATCCGCACCGCACGCGGGGTGAACGATGGCAAGATCCATCACGTGATCGCCCGCGCCGAAGCGCTGATCGCGGCCAATCCCTCGGCCCGCGTCGCCTGCCTCGGCCTCGCCTTCAAGGCCAATATCGACGATTTCCGCGAAAGCCCGGCGCGGCTGGTGGCGGTGACGCTGGCCCGCAAGTTCGGCAACCGGATCAAGGTGGTCGAACCCTATGCCGCCGCGCTGCCCAAGGAATTCGCCGGGACCGAGGCCGAGCTGATCGACCTCGACACCGCGCTGGAGCAGACCGAGATCCTGCTGGTGCTGGTCGATCACGACCAGTTCAAGGCCGTGCCGCTGGCCGAACGCTCGGCCAAGCTGGTCTATGACACCCGCGGGATCTGGCTCGACCAGCCGCAGGCCGCGCTGCCGGAAGTGGCGGCCGAGCCGCTGCGCCGCGCGGGTTAATCCCCGCCGCCGCCATCGCTGTCACCGGAACCGCCATCCGGATCGCGGTCGCTTGAACTGCTGGCGATCGGCCCCGCGTCACCGCTGCTGCCTTTGCGCTTGCCGGCATTGCGCCAGTTCTTGACCAGCGCCGGACCGATCGCGATCAAGACCACGGCCAGGGCAATCAACGGGGCGTATTTCATCGTCCAGCTCCCTCTGATATCGCTTGCAGCCTGGCGGCCTGGCCGCAGCAGGCAAGCACCGCCAGCAACAAGGTAGGCCATGGCACGCAAGGTGAACAATGCAAGCGGTGACAGCTCGGCGGCGCGCTGGCTGTGGCTGGTGGGGCTGGTCGTCCTGCCGCTGGCTGTGTTCCTGGTCGTGCTGCTGTGGGAAGGCAGCCCGGCCAGCCGGCCTGCTGCGGAGGTCGGGGCGTCGGCCGTTCAGGCCCGCGATACCGAGCGCGCGCAATTTGCCCGCTGCGGCGCCGCCAGCCGCTATAACTGCGTCGTCGATGGCGATACGATCTGGTACCAGGGCACCAAGATCCGCGTGGCCGATATCAACACGCCCGAGCTCAGCCAGCCAGAGTGCGCGCGCGAGGCAGAGCTGGCCGAAGCGGCCACCCGCCGCCTGACCGACCTGCTCAACCAGGGCGCTTTCTCGCTCGAGGATATCGCGCGCAGCCATGACAAGTATGGTTGCCGCCTGCAGGTGATCACGCGCGGCGGGGAAAGCCTGGGCGACCAGCTGGTCGCTGAAGGCCTGGCCGAAACCTGGCAGGGTTCGCGCAGCTCGTGGTGCTAGGCGGCTAGCGGCGCTCCACCCGCAGCACGGCGCTGAGCGGCAAGGGCGCATAACAGTGCGGAAACAGCGCCCCGCCGCGTGACACTTCCCAGCGGATCGCCTCGCCCAGCGCAGCCAGGTCGACCTCGGCGATCACCAGCCCGGGCTGGCCGGCGAAATGCTTGTCGAGCGTGCCTTGCAGCTGACCCGCCGCAGAGAGGTGGATATAGCCATCGGCCAGGTCGACCGGCGCGCCGTGGAACAGGCTGTCGGCCTCGAACTGCGCCCATTGCGCAGGCGTGAAGATCTTGAAGGCGGTGGCGGGGTGCGCGGTTTCCATGCGCCCGGCCCTAGTCGATCAGCCGCGCAGTTGCCAGCCGAGCAGCGCGCCCAGTGCCAGCACCTGCAGCACGGCGATGGTGTGAAGCTGGCTTGAGAACGGCTGCTTGCGGGTCTTGTGGCGGAACAGCTTGCGCCCGGCATAGGCGCCAATCGTGCCGCCGATCAGGGCGAAGAACAGCAAGGTCGATTCCGCTGTCCGCCAGGTACCCGCCTCGGCGCGGGCCTTGTCGATGCCAAAGGCGGCGAAGGCGATGAAGTTCAAGGCCGCCAGGGCCGTGACAAGATCGGCGGGGGCAAGCGGGATCGGCATGGTCATGCCGCTGCTTGTAACGGAAAATGCTCAAGAAAATGT
>JBEGOD010000007.1:0-11829 GCA_041182185.1 Pseudomonadota bacterium | reverse complement strand
TATCCCGTGCAGACCGCCCTGATCGCTCATCGTGAGCCGCATGTAGGGATCGAGCGAAAGCCACAGGTTCCGGACCAGCACCTCGCCCGCCGCCGGCGCATCGAGCGCGGCCGCGCGCAAGGCGAAGTCATCAACCTGCGGCGCCCCTTTGGGCCGGCGGGCCAGCACGATCTGGCGGGCAGTGACAGGCATCGATCGCTCCTTCGCACACCCGGCGCGCGGTTACCCCTCCAGCTTCGCGAAGGGCGCGTAAACTGGCGATATTGCTGGCGGTCCCAGAGCGGTTCGGCTTACCGACTTCCCGCCGGCACGCTGCGGTTCATGCAATCATGATCCCGGCGTTCCAGCCTCTGGATTGCCGGGTTGACCAACTGGCTTCAAGCCAAGCCGCAACAGATCGATCACTTCCGTCACGATCTGCACGCGCTCGCCAGGCTCGATCGTTATCAGTCCCTTGGCCAACCAGTTGATCGAACCCATGTGGATCTGGCCCATTGCATTGCCATCGATCGCGCGCATGTGGCCAGCGGCCAGGAGTGCGGCGTGGATCCGCTGCCAACGGGTCGCCAGGTCGAGTGCAAATTCATAGTAGGCGGCACGTTCGGTCAGGAGAATTTCCGGCAGCCCGACTGCGAGCCTGAGCGGCTCAAGCTGCGGATTGCAGGCCGCGAGTGCTGTGCTCCGCCAGAAATTGACATGAGCGTCGAGTAGGTCCGCTCCGGCCGCAATCCACTCATCATAGCGCTCGGAGTGGAACAGGATTATGTCGCGGCTGCGGGCGTGACAGGCGGACAGGATCGCCTGCTTGTCACCGACGTGGTGATAGAGCGTTCGCTTGGTCGCGCGCAGTTCTGCAGCAATGTCGTCGAGGGTGGTGGAGCTAACGCCGCGGCGGTTGAACATGCGTGAGGCAGTGGTCAGGATTTCTGCCCGCTTGGCCCGTGCCAGCCCTTCACGATCAAACGCACTTCCTGGCAGATCGAAGAGCGGGGCAATGTCGATCAGGTCAAACGGTACCAGGCGTTCGCGGTCAGTGGCCCAGCCGTTGATCACCAGATCGATCGCTTCCGCCACGAGGCGATCCACCTCTATGCCGTAGTCAATCATTGGTGACTGGCTTCCCTTGAGGTCGTCCCAACCGCTGACCATGCACAGTTGCTGGACAATGCTGACGATCACGTGGGCGGCGATCCCGGCATCGCAGCGGCGCAGTTCCCCGCGTCCCATGCCGTCCGCGATGATTCCGGCGAGGGTGTCTACGGCCAGGCCATAACGCGCCATGACCTGGCTCTGCTGCTCAGCCTCCAGCATGCCGACTTCGTTGAGGGCAATGACATCATGCTGCGGCCGGGACGACACCCCCGCCACGAAGGCGGCAATGCGGTCAGGGGCTGGGATTGGCAGGCCAGCTGCTCGCTCGGCCTCAGCAACCAAGATGTCGCAGGATCTCCGATAGACCTGATAGACCAGATCCTCCTTGGACTTGACGTAGTAATAGAGCGCCGAGCGCGTGATCCCCATGCAGCTGGCAATTTCCGGCAGCGTGGCCGTGCCGACCCCGAAATTGGCCAGCTGGAAGGCGGCCGCATCCAGGATCGCGTCATGGCGGCTGCGGCTCACTGGTTCCGGATTGTCAGCCTTCACGTTCGATAACCTTCTTCGCCACTTGCCGTGCGCTGCCATGCTGTTCCGGCGCTGAATGCAAACGGAAACCGGTTTGTCAAATCAGCTAGGGCATCGGGGGGCTATCGGCAACTGCAAACCCGTCCGAAGGCAGCAATCTTTTTCTAGTTGGAGACTTACGACACTCATTTGTCAAAATTAGCTTGTCGAATCGGCCTATCGGTGTATCGTGATACCAATATGTCAAAACCGGCCATGGAGTCGGGATAAACTTGGAGGGGCACATGAGGGTACTTCGCGACGCCACGTTCGCTACGGTTTCGGTCTTTGCACTGCTCGGCGGGCTTGCCGCTCCGGCCTTGGCCCAGGCGGCTGACGACGAGGCAGCCAGCGGGGATGAGATCATCGTCACCGCGCGGCATCGCGACGAACGCGCCCAGGACATTCCGGTGGCACTGTCCGTGCTCGGCGGTGACCTGCTGACCAAGACCAACACCACCAGCGTGGCCGATCTTGCGAAGCTGGCGCCCAGCCTGAGCTTCCAGGGCTACAACCCGCGCAACACCAACCTCAATATTCGCGGCCTGGGCAACAACATTGCCGTTGCCAGCGACGGGCTCGATCCGGGCGTCGGCTTCTATATCGACGGGGTCTATTACAACCGCCCCGGCACCGCCGCCTTTGACCTGATCGACATCGAACGGATCGAAGTGCTGCGCGGCCCCCAGGGCACGCTCTACGGCAAGAACACCACGGCTGGCGCGATCAGCGTCACGACCGCCAAGCCGAAGTTCGTCCCCGAAGTGAATGCCGAGCTCAGCGCCGGCAACCTTGGCTTCCTGCAGGCCAAGGCCGCGGTCAACGTGCCGCTGGTCGATGACCTGCTGGCCATGCGCCTATCGGGTTCGGTCACCAGCCGCGAAGGCGTGCTGACCAACCAGTTCACCGGCAAGAAGCTGAACAACCGCAACAGCTATCTGCTCCGCGGGCAGCTGCTGTTCACGCCCGGATCGAACGTTTCGGTGCGCCTGATCGGCGACTATGCCAAGCAGAAGCAGGACTGCTGCGCCCAGGTTCTGGCTGGCATCGTGGCGCCGGCCAACGGCAAGAACTTCCGCACCATCGTCGGCCTGTTCGGCTATACGCCGGTCATCGATCCCTTCGCGCGCGTGGCGGTGAATGACCGGGCGCCGTTGATCGAAAACGAAAGCGGCGGCGCCTCCGCCCAGATCGATATCGACCTGCCCGGCGCCACGCTCACCTCGATTTCCGCATGGCGCTTCTGGAACTGGACCCCGCAGGGCGATCTCGACTTCACCCCGCTGAGCGCCTTCGCCGCCGCCGACAATGCCGACCGGCAGGATCAGTACAGCCAGGAACTGCGGATCGCCTCAAGCGGCAGCAGCAAGATCGATTACGTGGCCGGCCTGTTCTTCTATGACGAAACGATCGATCAGCACCTGACCGTCCGCTATGGCCCGGCGGCGACCCAGCTGGTCATCAACCAGGCGCTGCCGGCGCTGATCCTCAACGGGGTCAGCAAGATCGACACCAATCGCTACCATACGACCAGCCTGGCGGCCTATGGTCAGGCGACCTTGCACCTCAGCGATGCACTCAGCCTGACGGCGGGCCTGCGCTATTCGCATGACAACAAGCGCGGCAACTATTCGGCCGTGGCGGCTGGCGGCATTCCGCTCGCCGGGCCGCTCGCGGCCTTTGCGCCGCTGCGCGCAGCCTTTGCCACCAGCGGCGCGTTCGACGTGCAGAGCAAGGGCGGCAAGCTCTCGGGCCTGGCCAACCTGTCCTACCGGATCAACAGCGATGTCATGGTCTATGCCAGCTATTCGCGCGGGAACCGTTCGGGCGGCCTCAACCTGACCCAGCTCGCCACCGGGATCAGCCCGGTCGTGGCGCCGGAATCGATCGATGCCTATGAACTTGGCCTCAAGAGCAGCCTGCTCGACAACCGCCTGATCTTCAATGTCGCGGCCTTCCTGCAGGATGACCGCAACTATCAGGCGACCGTGGCCGATCCGACGCGACTGGCGGTCGTCTACCTCTCGAACGTGCCCAAGGTGCGCTCGAAGGGCTTCGAAGTGGATATGCGCGGTGCGGTCTCGGATAACTTCTCGGTCTATGGCGCCCTCGCTTATACCGATGCCAAGTTGGTACTCTTCCCGGCTGCGGCCTGCCCGCTGGAGCTGAGCAACCAGAACACCTGTGACCTGTCGGGCTATCCGATCCCCGGCATCCCGAAGTGGAGCGCATCGTTCGGCGGTGAGTTCACGCAGCCGGTCACGGTCTTCGCCGCCCCGTCGGAAGCCTATCTCGGCTTCGATTACAGCTATCGCTCAAGCGTCAACAATGGCGGCGTTTCGGCTGCCACTGAGCTCGATCCGCTGCACCTGGTCAATGCCCGCCTCGGGGTCCGGGCGCTGAACCGCCGGATGGACCTGTCGGTCTGGGTCAAGAACCTGTTCGACAAGCAGTACTTCTCTGACATTGCGCCCGGGGTTGGGAACACCGGTCTGCTGACGGCCCAGCTCGGCGATGAACGGACCTTCGGGGTGACCGCCCGGTTCCACTTCTGAGCCGGCGGGGGACAGACAAGATGGCCCGCGCCAATTCGCTGCCGTTCCTTGCGGCGCTGCTGCTCTGCGCAGCCCCGCTCAGCGCCGACCCACTCAACGCCAAGCAGGGGGGCGGCCATCATCCGCCCGTACCTGCGGCGGCAGCGCCTGAGCGCCTCGGCTTCGATCCGGCAGTGCTGCATGAGCTTGATCAGGGCCTGTCGCAGGCGGTCGAGCGCGGCGAAGTGCCGGGGCTGACCTACATGCTGGTGCGGCACGGCAAGGTCGTGGCCTTCAACTCGTTCGGACAGGCCGCGCCGGCCAGGGGCATCGCGCAAGGCAATGACAGCATCGTGCGCATCTTCTCGATGACCAAGCCGATCACCGGCACAGCGATGATGATGCTTTACGAACAGGGCAAGTGGCAGCTCGACGATCCGATCGGCAAGTTCCTGCCCGAATTTGCCAACCTCAGGGTTTTGACCGGAGTCGATGCTGCGGGCAATCCGATCACCGTTCCGGTCAAGCGGGCGCCGACCATGCGCGAGCTGATGAGCCATACCGCCGGGTTCGGCTATGGCCTGTTTCCGGGCAATCCGGTTGATGACATGTTCCGCGCCAAAGGCGTCAACGGATCCAAGAACCTGGCCGAGGTTGCTTCGAAAGTGGCGACCATTCCGCTCAAGTTCCAGCCGGGTGAAGGCTGGTCCTATTCGATCGCGGTCGATCTGCAGGCGCGGATTGTCGAGGTGATAACCGGACAAACCTTCGGTGATTTCCTGCAGCAGCGGATCCTGAAGCCGCTCGGCATGAAGGACACTGCGTTCTACGTGCCAGCTGACAAGGTCAGCCGCTTCGCAGACCTTTACGGCCTTGATCCGAACAGCGGCAAGATCGTCCCCATACCGCCCAGTTTCGCGCCGAACTTCAATTTTACCGACCCGGCCCGCCAGCAATCGGGGGGCGGCGGTCTCGTTTCGACCGCGGCCGACTATGCCCGGTTCTGCCAGATGATCCTGAACGGCGGACATTTAAACGGCGTGCGGCTGCTCAAGCAAAGCACGATTGCCCTGATGGGGCAGGATGTCGTCCCGCCGGGCGTTCAGCCCGACCGCGTCCTGGTCAACGCGATGGGCACCACCGCGTTCAAATTTGGCGAAGGCGCCGGCTTCGGCCTCGACTTCATGGTGATCAAGGACCCCAAGGCGGCCGGCCTGCCGGTCGGCAAGGGTACACTGAGCTGGGGCGGAGCGGCCGGCACCTGGTTCTGGATCGATCCGGAGAACGACTTATACTTCATCGGGATGATACAGCGACTGGGCGGATCGCGGGGGATGGCAGACTTGCCGGGCATTTCGCAGCGGCTGGTCTATCAGGCGCTCAGGAAGCCCGGCAAATAGGAGGATCCGATGGATCGACGTGGTTTTCTGCTGGTAACCGCAGCGATCGGGCTGCTGCCAGCAGCGCGCGTGCTGGCCGCCCAGGGTGACCTGAAAGGCGCGGCGCGCGATGCCTGGCTCTATGTCCTGCCGCTGATCGAGATGGCCAATACCCGGCAGGTGCAATTGCCAGGGCTGGCCGCCAACCAGTTCCATCACGTTCGCGCCCTGGCCGATCCTTCGCGCCGGCAGGTTACCGCACCCAACAACGACACGCTTTATTCCAGCGCCTGGTACGATTTGACCCAGGGGCCGGTGACGCTGACCATACCCAATGCCGGCAGTCGCTACCTCGCCGTGCAGCTGATGGACATGTACACCAATACCAATGCCTGCCTATCCAAGCGGACCAGGGGCGGGCAGATCGGGCCGGAGGGCGGCACTTTCACCCTGACCGGTCCGGGGCAGCGCAGCACTGGGCCGAACCCGATCCGGCTGGCCACGCCGCACGGCTGGGTACTGGCGCGGGTCCTGACCGATGGCGGCGACGATCTGCCCGCGACCCACGCGGTGCAGGACCAGCTCAAGCTGAGCGGACCAGCCATTCCGATTGCCACTGGCTATGCCCGGCGCAGCGCGGCAGCGGCCGACTACTTCGCCAGCGCGGCCAAGCTGATGCAAAGCGATCCGCCGCCCCGGCGCGATCACGCGGAACTGGCGCATTATGCGGCGCTGGGCCTGACGCCCGGCAAGCCGTTCGATGCCAGCCGGCTTGCGCCAGCCGATCTGGAGCAGATTGCGGCCGGGATCGCCGAAGCGCGCAGCCTGCTGGCGCAAGGCGCCAGGCGCAGCGGGTTCATCCAGGGCTGGAGCTATCCGCAACCCAACCTCGGCAATTTCGGGCAGGACTATCGCTACCGCGCCATCGTTGCCCTGGTCGGCCTGGCCGCCAACACCCCGGACGAAGCGATGTACATGGCCCCGGAGGGTGACAATGGGCGCCTGTTCGGCGGCGATGGCCTTTACCGCCTGCAACTGCCCAAACCGCCGCCGGTCGATGCCTTCTGGTCGCTGACCATGTATGAAGCGACCAGCGAGGGGCAGCTCTTCCTCACGGCCAACTCGCTTAACCGCTATTCGATCGGTGACCGTACCAAGGGGCTGACACGTAGCGAGGACGGCAGTCTCGACATCTGGATCGCCCGCTCCGATCCGGGTGGCGAGCGTAGCGCCAACTGGCTGCCCGCTCCCGCCAGCGGCCCGTTCAGCCTGAGCTTCCGGGCCTATTGGCCAAAGCCGGAATTCCAGGATGGGCGCTATCGCTTGCCTCCGGTCGTCCGCGTGGCATGAAGGCCGGAACCAGCAGATGAAAACGACCTCGCATCTTTCGCGCCGAACCGCGCTTGGCGGGCTGGCCGCAGCTCTGGCAGCGCCCGCTTATGCGGCGCGACGCGGCACCAGGGGTTCGCGGGTCATCGCCTACCGGCCCGACGCTGCAAGTGGTTCAGTCACGGTCGAAGCGCTGCTGCGCGGCACGGGGCCGCTGGTGGTCCTGCTGCCTTCGCTGGGCCGCGGGGCGAGCGATTTCGACGACCTGGCCGCACGGATCGCCGCAGCCGGATATCGCACCGCGGCGGTCAATCCGCGCGGGATCGGCAAGAGCAAGGGACCGACAGCCCAGTCGCTGGCAGACTATGCCCGCGACGTGTTTGAAGTAATCAAGGCGCTGCAAACACGGCGCGGAAGCGAGCCAGTGAGGCCGGTGGTGCTGATCGGCCACGCCTATGGCAACCGCCTGGCCCGCGCGGTCGCGGCCCATTATCCCGAGGCCGTATCGAGCCTGATCCTGCTCGCCTCGGGCGGGCAAGTCGCGATTGCACCGGCGGTCGCCAAGGCGCTCCGCGACGTCTTCGATCCCGCGCTTTCACCCGAAGCGCATATCGCCGCCGTCCGCATGGCATTCTTCGCGCCCGGAAACGATCCCGCGGTCTGGCGCGATGGCTGGTATGGCGCCGTCGCCATGGAGCAGCAGACTGCGACCAGGAACACCCCAACCGATGCATGGGTCGCGGGCGGCGACAAGCCGATCTACATCATCCAGGCAGCCCAGGATACCGTGGCCCCGCCCGCCAATGCCGAAGCCTTGCGCGCCGCGCATCCTGATCGCGTTGAGGTCAGTGTCATCGACAATGCCGGGCATGCGATGCTGCCGGAACAACCCGGGATGATTGCGCAGCTGGTGCTTGCGCGATTGGCCGCGGCTCCAAAGTGACGGCTTGAGTGACACCTTGCGCGCAGCATCACTGACCCGACGGAATCAGGGTGAGTTCGGTCTGGCGGCCATCGATATAGCGTACAGTCTTGCCGTCGAAGAATGCGTTCTCTTCGGCGCGAAAATCGACGCGTTGCCCCGCCCATTCGGGCACGGCCGCATAGGATGTCAGCTCGATTGACCAGGCCGTATTGGGGTTGATCGCTCCCGCACCGCGCGGATCGGCGTCCTGGTTGTCCCAGAAGCCGATCGACGGCCCGGCGCCGTGGCCATGCAGGCCGATCGGATGGGAATAGATCGACGGATCGAGCCCCGCCGCCTTGGCCTCGGCCCGGGCCAGCGCCAGCACCGCATTGCCGCTGCGCCCCACCGCGAACTGCCGGGTGAGGATATCCTGCACCCGGTTGCTGTTCGCCAGTCCCTGCCGCAGTCCAGCCGGAGCCGCAGTTTCGCCGGGCTTCAGCACATAGGCGAGGTGCTGCGTATCGTTGCTCAACCGCAGGTAGGTGATACCGAAATCGGTCCACAGCAGATCGCCCGGTTGGATCACTTCGGCCCCTTCGATCATGCCCTTCGCGCCTTGCCGCTGGATCGCCACCGAAGGGTGAAACCAGGGATCGAGCCCAAGCTGCAGCAAGCGGTCGCGGTACCACCACTGGACTTGCTCGGCCGTGGTTACGCCCGGCGTGATGACCTTGCGCGAGAAGGCCTCGCCGATCACGGCGTGGGCCGTGCGCACGATCGCGGGGTAAAGCGCCATCTCCGCCGGGGTGCGGGTTTCGAGCCAGCGGATGGCGAGCCCTTCACCGCTGACGATCCGCTGCCGCAGGGGCGCCGGCAGCGCGGCCATGAACTTGTCATACTGGCTGACCGTCATGCCATCGGCGAACTGGTAAAGGTCGGAGCTGTTGACTGCGATCTTCGCGGGATTGCGCGCGGCAATGATCTCGGCGACCGCTTGCCACTGATCGGGCTGCTTGACCGGGTCCCAGGCCGGCGCAAACAGCCCGCCCAGGCCATAGCGGCTGACCGTCAGCCGCTCGACCGGTTTGCCATTGCCCGGATCGTGGAAGATCAGGATCGTGCGGCGCCGCGCATGCATGTTCTGGGCATCGAGCATCGAGGCGACCACCGGTTCCTCGAAATACTCGCGCGCCACCAGCAGCCACAGGTCGATGCCCTGCTCACGCATGATCGCGGGGATAATCGTATCGAGCCGCTCGGCCAGAATGCGGTTCTCGGTCGCGGCCCGGTCGCGCGCCGAGAGGATCTGCGGAAGGGCCGGAGCCTGTGCCTCGGCCTGGCTCATGGCGATGGGGGCGGCGGCGGCGGGCTGAACGACAAGGGCCGCAAGCAGTGCTGCGAAAGTACCCATGCGCTGTGCCATTCTGCTCTCCCCCGATATTGCCGTGCGCCGACACTGGCCGGGTGCGGCGCAAGGATCAAGCGGGGCGTGCCGGGGCATGGCATGGCCCCCGCCTGGACCGCCGGCGGTGCAATTGTTTTGACAGTGCCGCCAGCCTTTCTGACAGGATAGGCACCGGGCGAAACGGGAGGGATCGTGACAGACGTTGCAGCATGGCTGGCCAGCCTGAATGAGGCCCTGACCCGGAACGAGCCCGAGCAGGTTGCCGGACTTTTCCTGCCGACCGGGCTGTGGCGGGATTTCCTGGCCTTCGACTGGACGCTCGCCACCCATGAAGGCCAGGCGGCGATTGCCGCTTTCGCCGTGCGCCGCGGCGCCGCCACGGCCGCATCGAACTGGACAACCGAAGCCGCCACCGGGGCGAGCGAGGGCTTCATCGCCTTCGAAACGGCGGGTGGCACCGCGCAAGGCTATGTCCGCCTGGTCGAAGGCAAGGCGTTGAGCCTGTTCACCATGCTGGCGGATCTGAAGGGTCACGAATTCCCGCTGCGCGCCCGCCGCGCCAGCGGGCTGATCGACGATGCCCAGGGTCGGAACTGGCAGGACCTGCGCCAGGCCGAGCAGGCGGCCATCGGGCACAGCCAGCAGCCCTTTGTCCTGATCGTCGGTGCCGGCCAGGCCGGACTGGCACTGGGGGCCACGCTGCGGCTGCTGGGCGTGCCGCACCTGCTGATCGACAAGCACCCGCGCATCGGGGACCAGTGGCGATCGCGCTACAAGTCGCTGACCCTGCACGATCCGGTCTGGTACGATCACATGCCGTACCTGCCCTTCCCCGATCACTGGCCGGTCTATACCCCGAAGGACAAGATGGGCGACTGGCTGGAGCTTTATGCCGAGGCGATGGAGCTTGATGTCTGGACCGGCACCGAGTTGAAGTCAGCCCGCCCCGCTGCCGGTGGCTGGACGGCCACGGTCGTGCGAAATGGCGAAGAGCTGGAATTGCGCCCGGACCATGTCGTCATGGCGCTCGGGAATGCCGGCTTTCCAAGGGTTCCCGAGTTTCCAGGCGCGGAGAGCTTCAAGGGCAAGCAGTATCATTCCAGCGCCCATCCCGGCGGCGCAGGGCTGGCCGGCCAGCGCGTGGTGGTGATCGGGGCCAACAACAGTGCCCACGACATCTGCGCCGACCTGGTCGAACATGGTGCCCATCCGGTGATGATCCAGCGGTCTTCGACGCACATCATCCGGCAAACGACCATGACCGACGTCATGCTCAAGCCGATCTATTCGCAGGAAGCCGTGGACGCCGGGCTGACCACCGAACGCGCCGACCTGATCAGCGCCTCGGCTCCGATCCGTTTGCAGGAAATCGGCAGCCGCCAGGCCTGGGCCAGGATCCGCGAGGCCGAGGCGCCGTTCTACAGCCGGCTCGAACAGGCCGGCTTCAAGCTCGACTTTGCCGAGGACGGCGCGGGCATAGCGGGCAAGTATCTGCGCTCCGGTTCGGGCTATTACATCGATGTCGGGGCGTCCGAGATGATCGCCGATGGCCGGATTGCCCTGCGCTCCGGCATCGAGGTGAAGCGGATCGTCGCAGACGGGATCGAACTGGCCGATGGCGAGCATATCCCCGCCGACCTGATCGTCTATGCCACCGGCTTCGGTGCAATGGAGGAATGGGTGGCGCGGCTGATCGGCGAGGATGTCGCCGGGCGGATCGGGCGGTGCTGGGGCTATGGCTCGGGCTTCAGGGGCGATCCCGGACCATGGGAAGGCGAACTGCGCAACATGTGGAAGCCGACCGCGCAGGATGGACTGTGGTTCATGGGCGGAAACCTGGCCCAGGTGCGCTTCTATAGCCGTTTGCTGGGATTACAGCTAAAGGCCCGGCTCGAAGGGCTTGTCGGCGACTAGCAGGGCGAACACGCGCCAAGCGAGAAACTGCCGTCGAAGCGTGCCAGTCGGAGCAGAAGACCAAAATGAGCGTGGCTTTCCGCCGGGACGGGGACGAGGAACATCTCGAACCGAAGTTCGAAATACCGATCCCGGCCGGCCCGAACCTGGTGACGGCGCGGGGCCTGGCTTTGACCGGGGATCGGGTAGCTGCGCTGGAAGCGCAGATTGCCGAGCTGGCGGGCTGCGCAGAAGACGCGCCACAATTGCAGGCGGCAAGGCGCAACCTGCGCTACTGGCAGACCCGCCAGATCACCGCCGAACTGGTTCCTCCGCCTGCGGGTGACACGGTGGAGTTCGGCACCAGCGTGACCTTCCGCCTGAACGGCAAGCAGCGCACATTAGGAATAGTTGGCGATGATGAGGCCGATCCTGCCAATCACCTGGTCTCGTGGTCCGCTCCGCTGGCCCGTGCAATGATGGGCGCCGAACCGGGCGAGGTGCTCGAGTTCGCCGGCAATGCCGACGCCATCGAAATTCTGGCGATATCGGCCCTCGGCTAAGGCAGCGTGACAATCACGGTCGAACGGTTTCCTTAAGCTGGTTTTCTGGCATACCATCCAAACCCGGCGATGACGCCGTAGCAGGCGGCGGGCAGCACGAAGGCCAGCGCCAGGCTGCCGGTGGCATCGGCGATCATGCCGGTCAGCAGCGGGATCA
>JBEGOD010000006.1:0-5084 GCA_041182185.1 Pseudomonadota bacterium | reverse complement strand
TCCTGGATAGCGCCGCCCTGGCCCGCGCAGGCGCGATCGGGCCCGCCAGGGCTTCGAGCGAATCCGGTGCGGCCGGCGCAATCACCCGCGGCGCCGGGCGCCCGCGCGTTGTCCCGCTCTGGGCAGAAAAACCCAGAGCATAGGCGCGCTTGCCATAGCGCTCGGCCAGATAGCCGCCAAACGGCTGAACCCCGGCGAAGTCCTTGTGCCCATGTGGCGCGCGGGCGGCATGGGCCGTGGCGGTCCAGACGATTACCTTGGTCCCGGCCGGCCAGCGCGCCAGCCAGCGCTGGAAGTTGGCGAACATCTCGCGGTCACGGCTGGCGATATAGCTGCCCGGCTGGGCCGGATCGGCCGCCGCATAGGCGGTCAGGTTGGCAAGCATCTCGCGCCGCTCACGCCGGACGTCCGGATCGGCGGACGGTGCCAGCTTGGCCATTTCCGTGAGACAGGCCGCGACTGCTGTCCGGCGCGCAGGATTGGAGCCCTTGAACAGCAGATCGCGAAAGGAGATGCGGCAGCGCTCGCTGGTTTCACCAGGCAGCTCGCCGGTCAGTTCGGCCACTACCCCGAAATTGGTAAAGTCCTGCTCTCGCCCGCCTTGCTGGAAATCGAATCCGCCTAGCCGCAGGTTGTCGGAATTGGCCTGCGGGGCGAGGTAAGGCAGCAGCGGCTGAAACTCGCGGTCGAACTTCCACAGCCCGCCCACTGCCGTGGCAATCTGTTCCGGAGTAAGGGTCCGGCCCGCACGACGCACGCGGTCCAATTGGACGAATTCGTAGAAGCTTGCCTCGAACACCACCGCCGAGAAGCCGCAGCGCGCTACCAGCCGTTCGATCAGCGCGATCTTGAACACTTCGGTCCGCGCGTCGCCATGCTCCGCTTCACCCAGCACGGCGACCTGGCGCTGACACAGCGCCTTGGTCACCGCTTCAAGGGCATGCTCGCTTGGATCAGACGGACCGGCGGCCATGGCCGGAACCCCGGCCATGAGCACGACAAAAGCTAAGAATCGCAACAACATCGATGCGGCTATACCGCGCTGAGCGCCTGTTCGAAATCGGCAATCAGGTCGTCTGCCGCTTCAATCCCGATCGAGATCCGCACCAGGTTGTCAGTGATCCCCAGCGCCGCCTTGCGTGCGTCGGGGACCGAGAGGTGCGTCATGCTGGCGGGGTGGCTGGCGAGCGTTTCGGTCCCGCCCAGGCTGACCGCCAGCTTGGCGATTTTCAGCGCATCAAGGAAGCGGAAGCATTCGGCCTCGCCGCCCTTGAGCAGCAGCGAGAAGGTGCTGCCCGCACCCAGGCAGTGCCGGTCATAGATATCCTGCTGGCGCGGATCGTCGATCATGCCGAGATAGCCCAGGCCAGCGACCTTGGGATGGTGCTTGAGCCAGGCGCAGACCTTGGCGGCGTTCTCACCCGCGCGGGTCATCCGCAGCTCGACCGTCTCGAGGCTGCGCAGCAGCATCCAGGCGGTGTTGGGATCGGCGATCCCGCCCATGGTATTGCGCAGCATGCGGATCGGGGTGAGCCACTGCTTCGCGCCCGAAACCGACCCCGCCACCAGGTCCGAATGGCCGCCGACGTACTTGGTCAGCGAATAGACCACCAGGTCCGCGCCCTGGTCGATCGGCCGGGCCCAGAGCGGGCCGAGGAAGGTGTTGTCGATCGCGATCGGGCAGTCGGCGCCCAGCGCCGCATCGCGGGCATCGCGCACGGCTTCGACATCGACCAGCGCATTGGTCGGGTTGGCCGGGCTTTCGAGGTAGATCATCGCCACCTTGCCGCCCTGCCGTGCGGCGAGGGCCTTGGCGTCCGCGATGACGGCATCAATCTCGGCGCGAGTCGCGCCGGCCGGGAAGTCGCGATAGGTCACACCGAACCGGCTCATGTGCTTGGCGACGAAGCCTTCGCTGGCGGCATAAAGCGGGCCCGAGTGGACGATCACATCGCCGGCGTTGCACAGCGCCAGCATCAGCACGGTGATCGCGGTCATCCCGCTGGAAAAGCACAGCGCTTCTTCCGCGCCGTCCCACAGCGCCAAGCGGCCTTCGAGGATCTGCTGGTTGGGGCCGTTGAAGCGCGAATAGACCAGCCCGTCGGTTCCACCCGGAACCTTGCCGGTGATCCCTTCGAAGAAGCGCTTGCCATCGGCGGCGCTGGGGAAAGCAAAGGTGCTGGTCAGGAAGATCGGGGCCTTGAGGCTGCCTTCGGACAGCACCGGATCATAGCCATGGCTCATCATCAGCGTGGCGGGCGAAAGCTCGTGATTGCCGATCCGGGTAACGGCGGGCTTGGGTTTACGGGTGTCGGCCATGGCTGGCATCCTTCCTGCTGCGGCCTTGCAAAAGGCGCGGACGCTCCCAGGAAGGCGGGAGCTTGGTCGGTACCGGGGGCCCTGGCGCCCCTAACCTCCGCAGGTGCGCATCTCCATCCGGTGCCGTGCTGCGGGCACCCTAACGGCGGCCAAAACTGATTTCAACTGCAACCGGAATCAGGTCAGCGCAGCGACCGTCCAGACGACAGCAACCATCAACGGCACGCCGGCCAGATCGAGCAGCAGCCCGGCCTTGAGCACCCGCGGCAAGGCGATGTGTCCGGTCGCCCAGGCCAGCGCATTGGGCCCGGTGCCGGCGGGCAGCATGAAGCCCCAGCTTGCCGCAAGCGCGGCAGGGAGCGCCAGCAGGATCGGATCAGCCCCCAGCGCCACGACCAGCGCGCCGACTACCGGCATGATCCCGCTGGCGGCCGCAATGTTGCTGGCAAATTCGGTCACCAGCACCACGAAGCCAACCAGCACCAGCGCGACGATCGGCAGCGGCACCGCTTTCAGCGGCAGCAGCATCCGGCCCATCCAGTCGGCCAGGCCGCTTTCGGTCATGCCCATGGCCAGCGCCAGCCCGCCACCGAACATCAGGATCACGCCCCAGGGCGCGCGATTGGCCTCTTCCCACCTGAGCAGCGGGCGGCCGGTGCCATCGGGGATGAAGAACAGCGTCAGGCCGGCAATCGCGGCGATGGTCCCGTCATCGAGGCCGCCGGGCGGGAACAGCGGCTTGAGCAGCGGCATGGTCACCCAGGCCAGCACGGTCAGGGCAAAGACCGGGGCGAGGCGCTTTTCGGGTTTGGTCCAGGCCGGGTGCAAGTGGATCGCGGCGCGGGCCGCCGCAGGGTCGAAAGTGCTTTCGCCGATGCGCTGGACCCGGGCGATGATCAGCGCGGCCAGCGGCACGGACAGGGCGACCAGCGGCAGCCCGTACATCGACCATTCGAGGAAGCTGATTTCGACCCCGAGGCTCTTCTGGAGCAGGGCGACGGCAATCGCGTTGGTGGGTGTGCCGACAATCGTGCCATAGCCGCCCAGCGTCGCGGCAAAGGCCACGCCCATTGGCAAGGCTCCGGCCATGCCATGCGTTTCGCCTTCGGCCACGCCGCCCGAGGCCAGCATGGCCAGGGCCATCGGCATCATGATCAGCGCGGTCGAGGTGTTCGAGATGAACATGCTGATCAGCGCCGTCGCCAGCATCACCGCCAGCAGCAGTCGCAGCGGTGAATGCCCGGCCCGCGCCAGGATCGCCAGGGCGAGCCGCCGGTGCAGCCCGGTTCGCTCGATTGCCAGAGCCAGGAAAGCCCCGCCCAGGAACAGGAACATGACCGGCGAATAATAGGTCGAGGCGGTCTTATTGGCGTTTGCCACGCCAACCAGCGGCAGGACGATGAAGGGCAGCAGCGCGGTCACCGACAGCGGCAGCGCCTCGGTCATCCACCAGGCCGCCATCCACCAGACCAGGCCAGCGGTCGGCCAGGCGGTGTCCGGCATGCCTGCGGGGGCTTGGGTCAGCAAGGTGAACAGGAAGCCCAGGGGCCCCAGCCAGAAGGCAATGCGCGCTGCGCTCATTCGGCTTCTCCCCTGCGCGGGCCGACCTTCCCGCCTGCCCTGCTTTCACACGGTTTTGTTCGCCACTGCAAGCGATGTGGCGCCAATTGTGGCGGCAGCCTCCCTGGCGCACCGGGCGATCCGGTGGGAGCGAGCGAGACCACATGACTAGCGACAACCGTCTGCCGAGCTGGGCGATGTGCCCCGTGCTGATGCAGCGCCCCGCCAGAGTTTGAAACTGCCACGGCCAGCAACGCAGCGGGCCCGGCGCGTGATCGCACCGGGCCCGCCAGTAATCTGCTTGCCAGGGGCTACTTGGGCGAAAGCACCATCAGCATCTGGCGGCCTTCCATCCGGGGATAGGCCTCGATCTTGGCTTCTTCGGCGGTGTCGTCCTGCACCCGCTTGAGCAGGTTCATGCCCAGCTGCTGGTGCGACAGCTCGCGCCCGCGGAAGCGCAGGGTCACCTTGACCTTGTCACCTTCGCCGATGAACTTGTGGATCGCGCGCATCTTCACGTCATAGTCGTGATCGTCGATGTTCGGACGCATCTTGATCTCCTTGATCTCCTGCGTCTTCTGATTCTTGCGCGCGGCATTGGCCTTTTTCTGGGCCTCATACCGGAACTTGCCGACATCAAGGAACTTCGCCACCGGCGGATCGGCGTTGGGAGAGATCTCCACCAGGTCCAGCCCTACTCCGGCTGCCTGTTCGATCGCTTCGCGGGTATACATGACGCCAAGGTTCTCACCATTTTCGTCAATGACGCGGACCTTGTCCGAGGTGATCATCTGGTTGTAGCGCGGCCCGCTTTTCACGGGGGGCGCCAGCATGCGCCGGGGTGGGGGTGCTATAGTTCCTGCTCCTTAGGCAATGTCTAGGTCCGCGCGTCCTTAATCCGAATCCCCGCGCGGTGGAAGCCGCGAATTTACGCCGCTTCCTGCCAGACCGGAACCCGGACCAGCTGGCCGCGCACCGGCAGCACCGCGTGGACCGCCCGGGCGGGCTGCAGCGCGGCGATGATCGCCGGATCGGCCACGTCCATCCCGCCGGTCAACGCGCCAAAGGCCGGCAGGATCAGCTTGCGCTCGCTGGCTGCCCAGCAAGGCCGCGCCACCGACCGCCCGCGCGCGGCAATCCGCAGCTTGGGATGGAAGTGGCCCGACAACTCTGGCCGCTCCTCGCCGGCCCGCGCCTCGTGCCGC
>JBEGOD010000005.1:0-19060 GCA_041182185.1 Pseudomonadota bacterium | reverse complement strand
CGGCAATCCCGGCGAGCCGCGCGGGATCCAGCCGGAGCCGGTCGAGCATCGCCCCGCTGAGACCGCGCGCCGCGCCTGCGGCCATGTCAGCGGCATTGGCGGCCAGAATGGTGGCCTCGCTTGCGCGCAAGGCCCTGGCGGCAGCGCGCAAGGCCTCTGCCCGCACGGCGGAATCGAGCTGCGCGAGCCGTGTTTGCGCGGCGCGACCGGCTTGCGCCAGGGCGGCAACGAGCGAATCGGGATCGCTTTCCAGCGCGGTTGCAGGTGCGGACATGATGGTTGTGCGCCTATCACTTGCGAAACGGTTCCCGCAACCCAATCGACTCGTCGCGTGAGTCTTTCGATTCAGCGACAAACCTTTGCCGACGATTCGTCTACCCCGGGGGAAGCTGCTAGCGCGCCGCATCAAAGGTCATCAAGGGCTCGGGGTCGTCTTGCAAAATCTGACCGTTGGCGGGGTTAAGGACCGCCTGCGGAGCTGGTTCCCGGATCGCGAATTTTTCATGCGATCGCAGGGGCAGGTCCGTTTCATCAAAGTTTCGGCGAAAGTGCAGATGGTGGGTACCGCCATCGTCGCTGCGCTGCTGTTTGCCTGGCTGGTCTCGATGGCCGGCATGGCGATCTCGCAATACATGTCGACCCGCGACCGTCTCGCCCTGCTCAACCGCGAAGCCAAGGTGGCCACGGCCGAAAGCCGCGTGGCCGAGTATCGCGATGACCTGAAGAGCGTCGCCGAAGACCTGACCCGCCGCCAGGACGCGCTCGAGAAGATGACCGAAGTCCTGCCGGACGACATCAAGGCCGCCGATACGGTGACCGATTCGACCGGTGAGACCGCCAAGACCGTCGACAAGGTCAGCGCCGCCCTGCCCGAAGCCTCGGGCCTGGCGAAGATCGAAGCCCGCCAGCTCGCGCTGGTCGAGCGGCTGACCCGTTTTGCCGATCACCGCGCGGCCACCGCGGCGCAGCGCATCCGGGCGCTCGGGCTTGATCCCAATGCCATGGTCGCGCGGCTTAATGATCGCTCGGCCCAGGGTGGTCCGCTGATCGAACTGTTCGGTCCGAACAAGCGTGCGATCGATCCGCGCTTTGAGCGGCTGGGGCTGAGCCTGGCACGAATGGACGCGCTGGAGCGCGGGCTCGCCGGCGTTCCGCAGCATCTGCCCGCGAGCCTGGACTATATCTCTTCGGGCTTCGGCTACCGCGCCGATCCCTTTACCGGCGGTGCGGCCTTCCACGCCGGGCTCGATTTCAAGGGCCCGATCGGCTCACCAATCTATGCGGCGGCAGCCGGAACGGTGCGTTTCGTCGGCGGTCAGCAGGGCTACGGCAATGTGGTTGAAATCGACCATGGCAATGGCTTGATGACACGCTATGCCCATATGTCGGGCTTCCGGGCGCGAGTCGGCCAGCCGGTCGAGGCTGGGCAAGTCATCGGCTTGATCGGCAACACCGGTCGCTCAACCGGCCCGCACCTGCATTTCGAGGTCCGGATCAACGACCGGGCAATCAATCCCCGGCCATTCCTTGAGGCAGCGGCTCATGTTCAACAAGAAACCAGCGGCAACAACGCCGCGTCCAACAGGCGGTAACACCATGCGCGGATCGACCTTCTCGGTCCTTGGGGCCGATATGGCGATCAAGGGCAATGTCACGGCTTCGACGGACCTCCACATCGATGGCAAGGTCGAGGGCGATGTTACCTGCAGTTCACTGGTTCAGGGCGAAACCGGCGAGATCGTCGGCGCGGTCAAGGCCGAGAGCGCCCGGCTGGCCGGGATTGTCCGCGGTTCGATCTCGGCACGCGAACTGGTGATCCTGAAAAGCGCGCGGATCCACGGTGACGTGCACTATGACGCGCTGACCATCGAACAGGGCGCGCAGGTGGATGGCCGGTTTGCGCCGCGCGGCGTCGGTCAGCCCGAAGACAGCCCGGCCGAAAGCGTCGAAAAGCTGCTGACCCTGGCGGGTTAAAGCTCGGCTTAAGCCAGCCCGACCTCGGCGCGCAGCGCCTTGCGGTCAAGCTTGCCGATCATGGTCTTGGGCAGGCTTTCGCGTATCACCACCTGATCGACCCGCTCGTGCTTGCCGAGCAGGGCGTTGAGCCACTTGGCCAGCGCTTCGCCAGTTTCGGCCGCGCCTTCCTGCAAGGTTACATAGGCCCGCGGCGCCTCGCCGCGATAGGCATCGGGCACGCCGATCACCAGGGCTTCCTTGATCGCCGGATGGCGCAGCAGCACGGCCTCGACCTCGCTGGGGAAGACCTTGAAGCCGCCGACTGCGATCATGTCCTTGATCCGGTCGACGATCCGCAGATAGCCGCCCTCTTCCAGCACCGCGACATCGCCGGTGCGCAGCCAGCGTCCGTCGGGCCGCTCGGCGAAGGCTGCGAGTGCAGCTTCGGGCCGGCGCCAATAGCCGCGCATCACCTGGGGGCCCTGGATCGCCAGTTCCCCGGGTTCACCCGGGCCTGAGTCTTGGGTTGGGTCTTCCTTGTCGAGCAGGCGCACGCGGGTGCCCGGGATCGGCTGGCCGATCGTGCCCGGGCGCTCCTCGCCGTCATAGGGGTTGGCGGTTGCCACCCCGGCGGTTTCGGTCAGGCCATAGCCTTCGATCAGCCGCGCGCCAGTCGCCGCTTCAAACCGCTGCTTGAGCGGCTGCGGCAATGGCGCGCCACCCGAGATGCAGACCCGCAGCGAACTGAAATCGGTTTTGCCGCAAGCCGGATGGTCGAGCAGCGCCTGGTACATGGTTGGTACGCCGGGCATCGACGTGGCCTGGACTCGGGCAAGCGTCTTCAGGGCCTGTCCGGCATCGAAGCGCGGCAGCATGGCAATGCAGCCACCGTGCGCGACCGTGCGGTTGAGTACGCAGATATTGGCGAAAACGTGGAACAGCGGCAGGACGCCAACGATCATGTCCCGGGCATCCTGGCGCGGATCGATCGCTTCGACCTGGCGGGTGTTGGCGGTAATATTCTGGTGCGTCAGCATGGCCCCCTTGGGGGTGCCGGTCGTGCCGCCAGTATATTGCAGCAGGGCAAGGTCTTCCTCGGGATCAAGGGCCACCTGCTGCACTGGTGCGCTGGAGAGGACATCATCCCAGCGCAGCGCTTCGCTTGGCACCGGGCTGAGCGCCTTGCGGGCGAACAACCGCATGGCCAGGCCCTTGGCCCAGGGTAGTTGCTCTGCCAGCGAGCCGACCACCAACCATTCGAGCGCCGATTGCGCCTGCACCGACACGGCCGCGGGCAGCAGCGCCGAGGAATCGATCGTGACCAGCAGTCGCGTACCCGAATCCGCAACCTGGGCAGCGAGTTCGGCGGGAGAATAAAGCGGCGAGAAATTGACTACTGTCGCCCCGGCCAGCATCGCCCCGTAATAGGCCGAAAGGTAGATCGGAACGTTGGGCAGGAACAGGCCGATCCGGTCACCCTTCGCGATGCCGAGTTGCTGCAGCCCCGCCGCGAAGGCCAGCGCTTCCTGATGTAGCTGCGCGTAAGTGAAGCGCCGCCCCATGAAATCGACTAGCGGACGATCGGCAAAACGGGCCGCGCTATCCGCGAACATCTGCGGCACCGCCAAGGGGGCAAATTCCATGTCCCACGGCACCGGATGGGCGTAGTGCGCCTGCCAAGGCTGATTGGGCGAAGCGGCGACCGTGCTGACACTCATGTCAGGCTAAGTGGGGCCGCCAGCTTCGTAGCGCAAGCGGGTAAAATGCGCCCCGGCTTAGCCTTCGTCCGTCGCCTCTGCAGCGCGCTTGGCCTCCAGCCAGGCGGCGGCTTCGGCTTCCTGAGCGGCTTCGGTGGCAGCCTTGGTCTGGGCATCGCGTTCGGCGCGCAGTTCCTCGATAAGCGCCTCGCGGTCATCGCCCAGCCGCAGGTCGTCACCGGCCTGATCAAGCAGCCCGGCCTTCTTGGCCGCCTTGGCTACGATCGCGTCAAGCTCGCGCTGGCTGCACAGGCCCAGGGTGACCGGGTCCTTGGGCTGGATGTTGGCGATGTTCCAGTGGCTGCGGTCACGGATCGCGGCGATCGTGTTGCGGGTGGTGCCGATCAGCTTGCCGATCTGCGCGTCCGAAATTTCCGGGTGGTTGCGCAGGATCCAGGCGATGCCGTCCGGCTTGTCCTGGCGCTTCGACACCGGGGTATAGCGCGGGCCCTTGGTGCGGCTGACTTGCGCCGGAGCCTTCTGCATGACCAGCGAATAGGACGGATCGTTCTGACCCTTTTCGATTTCGGCCATGGTCAGTTCGCCCGAGCGCACCGGATCGCGGCCGGTATACTTGCTGCTGGCCAGATCATCGGCCATCGCATTGACTTCAAGGATGTGCAGCCCGCAGAATTCGGCGATCTGTTCGAACGACAGGGCGGTGTTGTCGACCAGCCACGAAGCAGTGGCATGCGGCATCAACGGGGTGGGCTGGGTCACAGGGATTCTCCATCCGGAAATAGATAGGGCCGCCCCTTGCGGAGCGGCCGTTCGCCTCGCCCTTTAGGCCAAAGCCGCCCGGCGAGCAAGCAAACTGTTCTTAAGGTTCGGCCATTACCCTTGGCAGCGTTTGCAATGGCCGCGAGTTCCAGATGCGCATTTCTCCGGGCCTGGTCGCCCTTGGCATTTCCGCCGTGTTCGGTGGCGGTTATGCCGCTTTCGGTGCAGACGATTTCGCGGTCGAAGTCCATCGGCCTGTGGCAGATACCTACGCAGCGATCAGCGCAGTCCACACCTTCGGTAGCGGGTTGCGTCACGCAGGCGTCGATAACGCGCAGGTCAGGGTCACCCGGCCGTCTGACCGCGAGATCGTATTCACCATCCCCTCAAGTGCGGATTCGCGCGGGTCGCGGTTGGCGTTCACGTTATCGCCGCTTGATGGAGGCCGATCCACGGAGGTCCGCGCGGCGATCGACGTGCCACCTGTGCCGATGCCCGAGGACAAGCGGAACCGGGTCCTGTCCGAAGCCAAGGTCGAGGGGAAGTTTCGCGACGCCATTCGCGCGACGGCCGAGCGGCTCAACGCCGGACAATCGGTAGAACAGGCGCAATACGACCTGACCATGATCCTCGATGTGGTCGCGCTGGCGTCCAATCCTGAAAAGGCCAAGGCCTTCAAGGCGCGCGTAAAAACACAAGAAGACCTGGTGGAGCGCTACAATGCCAATCCGGGCCGCTTCAATGACGAATATGTGCTGGTCAACGAGAGCGGCGGCATGGTTGCCGACACTGAGCGGCAGAACGCCGCCGATGAGCCCTGAGCCAGCTCAGACCCGCAGCACGATCTTGCCGATATGGGCGCCGGCTTCCATCCGGGCGTGCGCTGCCGCGGCTTCGGCCAGGGGGAAAGCCTGGTCCATGATCGGACGCAGCTGCCCGCTGGTGAACAGCGGCCAGGCATTGGCGGCGATTTCCTGGGCCAGCAGCGCCTTGAACTGGTTGGAGCGCGGCCGCAGGGTCGATCCGGTCAGGGTGTAGCGGCGGCTCATGATCACGGCCATGTTGAGTTCGGCCTGCATCCCGCCCTGGACCGCGATGGTCACATGACGGCCATCTTCCTTCATGCAGCGTAGGTTGCGCGCGACGTAATCGCCCGCGACCATATCGAGCACCAGCTCCACGCCCTGCCCGCCGGTGATGGCCTTGACCTCCTCGACAAAATCGGTGGCCTTGTAGTCGATCGCGTGATCCGCACCGATTTTCAGGGCTGCGGCGCATTTTTCCGCATCACCGCAGGTTACGATCACGGTCATTCCGAAGGCCTTGCCCAGCATGATCGCCATGGTGCCAATCCCGCTGGTCCCGCCATGGACCAGGATCGTCTCACCTTCCTTGGCCCAGCCGCGTTCGAACACGTTGTGCCAGACGGTGAACAGCGTTTCCGGCAAGGCAGCAGCCTGGTCCAGCGGCATGTCAGCCGGAACCGGCAGGCAATGATCGGCCATGGCTTGGCAATATTCGGCATAGCCGCCGCCCGAAACCAGCGCGCAGACCCGCTGGCCCAGCATGACGTCGTTGACGCCATCGCCCAAGGCCACGACTTCGCCCGCAATCTCCAGTCCGGGGATCGGCGAGGCGCCCGGCGGCGGCGGATAGAGGCCGCGGCGCTGGATCACGTCCGGTCGGTTGACCCCGGCAAAGGCAACCTTGACCAAGACCTGCCCCTCGCCCGGATTCGGCAGCGGCAGCGCCTGCGGTTGCAGCACTTCGGGGCCTCCTGGTGTGTCGAAGCCGATCGCGGTCATCGTTTCAGGCAGTGTTTCGGGAAGAATTCCGGTCATTTGCCCATTTCCTGTTGGCATCGCTCTGCGCTGGCATCGCCTAGCCTTTGGCCGTGTTGACAGCAAGCACAGGAAGTCCGAATCTGCTCACCGGATGGACGAAGACGACCGCCCCCGCGCCCGCAGCGATGCCGCCAGTCAACTGGCGCTGGAATCGCTTGATCGCCTCTCGCAGGATGAGCTGGCCGAACGCATTGCGCTGCTCGAAGCCGAGATCGCGCGGATCAAGGCGCATCGTGACAAGGTTTCAGCCCATCGGGCCGCGGCCGACGCCTTGTTCAAGCGGCCAGACTGATGATTTTCGGGGTGCCCCTTCGCAGTCGCGATCCGGCATCCCATATAAGGCTCAATCGGGTTGACCATATAGCTGCGGTTAACCATCCTTGTTCATACTCTTCGGCTATCGAAGGGTCACTCCATCCGTGGGAAGGCTTCTAAATGCCAAGTTTTGCCCAGAGCCTCGAAAAGACGCTGCATAGCGCGCTCGCCAATGCGTCCGAGCGTAGCCATGAGTATGCGACTCTGGAACACCTGCTACTCGCGCTGATCGACGATCCGGACGCAGCCCAGGTCATGCAGGCCTGCGGCGTAGAGCTGGCCGAACTGGGCGAAGTGGTTCGCCAGTACCTCGATCAGGAATACCAGAGCCTCAAGACCGAGGAAAAGGGCGATCCCGCCCCTACCGCGGGCTTCCAGCGCGTGATCCAGCGCGCGATCCTGCACGTCCAGTCATCGGGCAAGGATACGGTCACCGGCGCCAACGTGCTGGTCGCGCTGTTTTCCGAACGTGACAGCTACGCCGTCTATTTCCTGCAGCAGCAGGACATGAGCCGGCTCGATGCGGTCAGCTTCATCAGCCACGGGATCGGCAAGGGCGGCAAGCGGATCGAGGACAAGAGCCCCAAGGGCAGCGAAAGCGAAAGCCCAGCCCCCGAAGAAAAGGCCCAGGCCAAGGATTCCAAGAAGGAATCCGCGCTCGACCAGTTCTGCGTCAACCTTAACGAGAAGGCGCTGGCCGGCAAGGTCGATCCGCTGATCGGCCGCGGCCCGGAAGTGGACCGGACGATCCAGATCCTGTGCCGCCGTTCGAAGAACAACCCGCTCTATGTCGGCGATCCCGGCGTCGGCAAGACCGCGATTGCCGAGGGCCTGGCTCGCAAGATCGTGGAAGGCGAAGTGCCCGAAGTGCTGGCCGAGGCCGTGATCTACAGCCTCGACATGGGCGCCCTGCTCGCCGGCACCCGCTATCGCGGCGATTTCGAGGAACGGCTGAAGCAGGTGGTCTCCGAACTGGAGAAGATGCCGCACGCCGTGCTGTTCATCGATGAAATCCACACCGTGATCGGTGCCGGGGCAACCAGCGGCGGAGCGATGGACGCGTCCAACCTGCTCAAGCCGGCGCTGAGCGGCGGGACGATCCGATGCATCGGTTCGACCACCTACAAGGAATTCCGCAACCACTTCGAAAAGGACCGCGCGCTGCTGCGCCGGTTCCAGAAGATCGACGTGAACGAGCCGACGGTCGAGGACACGATCAAGATCCTGAAGGGCCTGCGCACGGCCTTTGAGGAGCACCACAAGGTCAAGTACACGCCCGATGCGATCAAGACCGCGGTCGAGCTGTCGGCACGCTACATCAATGACCGCAAGCTGCCCGACAAGGCGATCGACGTGATCGACGAAGTTGGCGCGATGCAGATGCTGGTGCCGCCATCGAAGCGCAAGAAGACCATCACCGCGCGTGAGATCGAACAGGTCATTGCCACGATGGCGCGAATCCCGCCCAAGTCGGTTTCATCGGACGACCGGACAGCGCTCGAACACCTTGAGCGCGATCTGAAGCGCGTGGTGTTCGGCCAGGACAAGGCGATCGAGGTGCTGAGTTCGGCCATGAAGCTCAGCCGGGCCGGCCTGCGCGATCCGGACAAGCCGATTGGCTCGTTCCTGTTCTCCGGACCGACCGGTGTCGGCAAGACCGAAGTTGCCAAGCAGCTGGCCGAGATCCTGGGCATTCCGATCCAGCGGTTCGACATGTCGGAATACATGGAACGCCATTCGGTCAGCCGGCTGATCGGCGCGCCTCCGGGCTATGTCGGTTATGACCAGGGCGGTCTGCTGACCGATGCCGTCGACCAGCAGCCGCACTGCGTGCTGCTGCTCGACGAGATCGAGAAGGCCCACCCGGATCTGTTCAACATCCTGCTCCAGGTAATGGATAACGGCCGCCTGACCGATCACCACGGCAAGACGGTCGATTTCCGCAACGTGATCCTGATCATGACCACCAATGCCGGCGCCAGCGACATGGCCAAGCAGGGGATCGGCTTTGGCGACGTGTCGAAGGCCGATGCCGGCGACGAAGCCGTGAAACGGATGTTCAGCCCGGAATTCCGCAACCGGCTCGATGCGATCGTGCCCTTTGCCTACCTCGGCACCGCGGTCATCGCCCGCGTCGTCGACAAGTTCGTGCTCCAGCTCGAACTGCAGCTGGCCGACCAGAACGTTCACATCCAGTTCGACAGCGATGCCAGGCTGTGGCTGGGTGAACGCGGCTATGACAAACTCTACGGCGCGCGGCCGATGGCCCGCCTGATCCAGGAAAAGGTCAAGCAGCCGCTGGCGGAGGAACTGCTGTTCGGAAAGCTGCGCCACGGCGGCGAGGTCCACGTTTCGGTCAAGGAAGAGGCCCTGGCCTTCGAGCTGACCCCGGCGCCGCCCAAGCTGTCCAAGGGCAAGTCCGAAAAGCCGGCCGCCAAGCGCAAGGGCAAGACCGCGCCGGAAACGAGCAACGACAGCAGCGACACCGATTGATCGGGGTCAATGCGCAGGATTCGGCAGCCTGTCAGCGAGCGGGCTGCCGAATTTCGTTTGCGGAGCGAACCCGATGAATGCCGAGACTGCCGAAGCCGCTGCCGCCACCCCTTTTGCGCGGGTCGGGGGGCATGCAGCGCTGCGGGCAATTACCGACCGGTTCTATGACCTGATGGATCAGGATCCAGCCTATGCCGAACTGCGCGCGATCCACGGGGCCGACCTTGCCGAAATGCGCATGCAATTGCCGCTGTTCCTGGCTGGCTGGGCGGGCGGGCCGCGTGACTGGTTCGAAGCCCATCCCGGCAAGTGCATGATGAGCGCCCACGGCGGCATCCCGATCACCCAAGGCACCGCAGGGCAATGGGCCGAAGCCATGACCCGCGCCATCGCCGATGTCGAAGTGGCGGACCGCGCGATCGCCACGGCCATGGCCGATGTGCTCAGCCGCATGGCCATGGGCATGGCGCGCGTCTGATCCTCGCCAAGCCAACCGCTGTCCGCTAGACTGCCGGGCATGAACTCGATCGACCGCTCGCGCCGCCGTCTGGCCATTGCCGCCGCGGGCCTGGCCGGATTTGTCGATGCGGCCGGGTTCCTCTCCGCCAATGGCTATTTTGTCTCGTTCATGTCGGGCAACACTACCCGTTTGGGGGTGGATCTGGTGGCCAATCCGCGCGCGGCGCTGGTCCCCGCCTTGCTGATCGCAGGTTTTGTGCTGGGCGTATTTGCCGGGGCACTGCTGGCCGCACGCGCCGGGGCACAGCGCAAGGTGGTCGTGCTCGGCCTGGTCACGCTATTGCTGACGAGCGCCGCGATTGCCCACCTGGCCGGTGCCGCTGTTGCCATGCTGGGTTTCCTGGTGCTGGCCATGGGCACGCTCAACAACACTTTCCAGCGGGACGGAGAGGTCTCAGTCGGCCTGACCTACATGACCGGTGCGCTGGTGCGCTTCGCGCAGGGACTGGCGGCGCGGGTCACGGGGACAGGCGGCGCGGGCTGGGGCAACTGGCTGATGTTGTGGCTGGGCCTTGCGCTTGGGGCTGTGGCCGGGGCCTATTCCTTGCTGGTCTGGCCAGGAATCGCGCTGTGGCTCGCAAGCGCCTGGTCGCTATTGCTCGTGCTGGCGGCGCGGCGGCTGGCTTGATTCCTGGCCGCACCCTTGAACAGTCGTGTTTGAGGCTCTAATCCAGTTTCAAATCAAAACTGGAGACTTCGCCATGCACCTTGCTGAAACCGCCCTGATCACCTTTGACCAGCTGCTCGCCACGCTGGACCACCTGCTGGGCAAGGCGGCGGGTAGCGAACAGGGTGAGGCGCTGCTCCAGGCGCGGCTTGCGCCCGACATGTTGCCGCTGGCCACCCAGGTAAGGTTCACCACCCAACAGGTCTACAATACCCTGAACCGCGCTTATGGTCGCAACCATGCGGGCGCCGATACCGATCATGGCTCGCTTGCCGAGGCCCGCGCTCATCTCGCGGAGGTTCGCGCCCTGATTGCCGAAACGCGCAAGGGCGAGCCGCTGGCCGAAGGCGCGATGGTCGAGTTCGACCTGCCCAACGGCATGGCCTTTGCCATGACCGTGTCCGACTATGTCCGCGACTGGGCGATGCCGCAGTTCCATTTCCACCTGATGACGGCCTACGCGATCCTGCGCCATGCGGGTCTGGCGATCGGCAAGGCCGACTACATGGGCTACATGATGCAGCACCTGAAGGCGCCGCCGAGCGCCTGATTTCCTAGGGCGCGACGATCTGGACCTGTTTGTCGCGCCCAGTTGCGCCGCGCAACAAGCGAAGTCGTGACGTCGCAATTCCAAGGGCATTAGCCAGGAGATCGAGGACCGCGGCATTGGCCTTGCCATCTTCCGGCTTGGCGCGGACTTTTACAACCAGCCGGCCAGCCTCGATTACCAGGGCCTCGATCCGTGCGCCGGGGGTGACGCGCAGGGTCAGCCGCCCCTCGCCATCCGCCAGCGCCAGGATTGCGGCGGCGGGCGGCAGATCAGCCTTCGGCCTGGCCATCCAGCGCCGCCGCGTGATGCTTGGCGTTCTCGACGTAGTGTTTCACGCCCATCTGCAGCCCGGCCAGCATGCGGTCATCGAGATCGCGCATGAAGGCGGCCGGGCGGCCCGACCACAATTGCCGCGCCGGGATCCGCTTGTTGGGTGAAAGCAGCGCGCCGGCGGCGAGCATCCCGTCGTGCTCGATCACGCAGCCGTTCATGGTCTGGGCCGAAAACCCAACAAACCCGCGATCCTCGATCACCGTGCCATGGATCATCGCCATGTGCCCGATCAGCACATCCTCGCCGATCAGGGTCGGGAAACCATCCGGAGCGCCGGGCATCGGGCCGTCGCAATGGATGACTGTACCATCCTGCACATTTGTCCGCGCGCCGATCACAACGCGGCTCACATCGCCGCGGATTACGCAGTTGTACCAGATCGATGCGTCCGGCCCGATCTCGACATCGCCGATGATCCGGCAGCCGGGAGCGACAAAGGCGCTGCCGTGGATACGCGGACGCTTGCCATGGATTTCCAGGATAGTGATGTCAGGTCGGGTCATGTCAGTGGTTTCCCAGCAGGCTGCTCCAGCGCACCTGGGGCAGGATTGATGCGTGATCGTCGGTCCAGGCCCGCTTGGCCGGCGGGCCGAGCGGGCGCCAGGGACGCGCGGGATCGACCTTGCGCAGATCGTCGATCCGGGCCTGATCGCGGGCAATCGCCACCCAGGTCGACGAAGTGAAATAGGCCCCCAGATCTTCGGCCGTATCGTCATCGCGGAGCGCGGCGCTCAGTCCGCGCTTGCGGGCAATGGCGGCCAGCACCGGCTCCAGATCGATGTAGCGGTTGGAGATGTGCACCAGCAGGACACCCTTGGGGCTGAGCGCATCGAGGTAAACGCCCATCGCCTCGTCCGTCATCAGGTGCAGCGGGATTGCATCGGAGGAGAAGGCGTCAACCGCCAGCAGGTCCATCCCGCCCTTCCCCATCCGCGCCAGCTCGATCCGGGCATCGCCAAGGACTACCTCGGCATCGGGCGCGCAGTCACGGATATAGGTGAAGGTGCCATTGCGCGAGAGCTGCAGCACGGCCGGATCGATCTCGAAAAAGCGCCATGACTGGCCAGGCCGATGATAGCAGGCCAGCGTGCCGGTGCCGAGGCCGACTACGCCAAGGCGTGCTTTTGGCCCGAACAGCCGATCGGCATTGGCAAAGGCGATCCCCGCCCCCGATCCCGGTCCGTAATAGGTCAGTGGTAGCCGGGCCAGCTTGGGATCGAGCGACTGCTTGCCATGCAGGGTGGTGCCATGAGCCAGGGTCCGCATCTGCTGGGCCGGAAAATCGCGCACAGTGTAGACGCCAAAATAACTGCGGGTGCGCAGCCCTTCGCGCGTTGCATCGACCGTGTCCCACCCGCCCTGGGCATACATCAGCGCGACCAGCAGGATCGCCAGCATCCAGCGCCACGAGGCAATCAGGAAGCCCAGCAGGCCGACACCCAGGGTCAACACGTATTGGCGGCTGTCAAGATCCCCCACAGTCGAAGTAGCCTGGTAGATGAACCAGCACATGGCCAGGGCCACCCCCAGCACGGCCGCTGCTGCAATCCGGGCAAGTTGCGGGTCAACGCCCCTGAGCTTGCGCCAGTCGAACAGGGTCGAGGTTGGCAGCAACAGGGCGGCAGCCAGCACCAGCAGGGGATGCTCCCAGACCCAATCAAACAGCAGTGGGGCAAACAGCGCCGTGAACATCCCGCCCAGCGCGCCGCCGGCCGACATTACCAGGTAGAACAGCGTCAGCTGCGAAGCATCGGGGCGTGCATCGTAGAGGCGTGAATGCAGCGCAACGCAGACAATGAACAACAGGAAGACGCTGCCAAGCACCGGCGCCAGAGTCGCGGCATGGCTCGATGCCGCGGCAAACCCGCCAGCGACCAAAACAAACAGCGGCGCGACCTGCGTGAAAACGCGCGCCAGCAGGCGATTGTCCGAGAAGGCCACGCTGAAGCTCAGCAGGTAAAGGCCCAGCGGGATCACCCAGAGCAGCGGCATGGCAAACAGGTCGGTGGTCAGGTGCGTGGTGGTGGAGAGCATCAGCCCCGAGGGCACCGCAGCCAGGACCAGCCACAAGGCGATCCGTCGCCGGCCAATTGGCTCGGCCGGGACCGCTTCCGCCTGCCGGAGCGCAGTTTCGTTCATGCCGTTGCGGCTCCAGGCGCAGAGCGCCACCAGCACGACCAGGAGCGCATAGCCAACCGACCACCCGATGCTTTGCTCCGAGGCTGACAACAGCGGCTCGGCCAGCAGGGGGTAGGCGATCAGACCGCCAAAACTGCCAAGATTTGACGCGGCATAAAGGGCCCAGGGCGCGCTTGAGGCCGGATGGGCGGCATACCAGCGCTGCATCAGCGGTGCCTGGGCCGAAACCAGGAAAAACACCGGTCCGATGGTCAGCGCCAGCAGGGCCGGCACCCACAGGATCTCCATCCCCGCCGCCGGGGGAGGCAGGTTGGCCAAGGTGATCGGCAGGGTCAGGCCGGCCAAGGCCAGCAGGGCAATGTGCACCCGCCCCTGGCGCTTCAGCGGTAGCTTGGACAGGCGGTGGGCATAGAAATAGCCCGCCAACAACAGTGCCTGGTAGACCAGCATCGCGCTGTTCCAGACATTCGGCGCCCCGCCCAGCCGCGGCAGGGCCAGCCGCGCGACCAGGGGCTGGACCAGGAACAGCAGGAAACTGCCGGTCAGGATCGTGAGGACGAACAGTGCCCGCTGCGGACCTGGGCCAGCGCGGCTCATCGGCCGCTCCAGCGGTTGCGCGGCAATTCGTAAGCCACGTGTGGCCGCAAGGGATCATCCGGCGTCAGCCGGGGATGGTCGAAATCGAGATCGGGTCGATACTGCATCCCAAGCCGCTCCATCACTGCCCGGCTACGCCGGTTGTCGACATTCGTGATCGCCCAAGCCGCCTCATCGCTGCGATTGGCGAACAACCAGCCGATCGCCGCCCGGGCCGCTTCGGTGACATAGCCCTTGCCCCAGGCCGAGCGGGCCATCCGCCAGCCAAATTCGGCCTTTCCGGCGACCGGTCCGACCGACCCCCGGATCACCCCGCACCAGCCGATAAGCGCATCGTTGTCGCGGTCTGCCAGGGCCCAAAAGCAGTGGCCGTGCTCGGCCTCGATCCCGCGCATGCGATCGATCAGCGCAGCCACTTGCGCCTGGTTCATTACCGGGCCGAGGGTGGCCATGACTTCCGGATCGCTGTTGATGGCGTGGAACGGCGCCAGATCTTCATCGCGCCAGGAGCGCATCACCAGCCGCGGCGTTTCCAGCCGGAACTCAGCCATTCAGCAGGCGCGCGGCATGGGCCGCGTGATAGGTCAGCACCCCGGCACAGCCGGCGCGCTTGAAGGCGGTCAGCGTTTCCAGAACCAGCGCATCGCGCTCACCCGCGCCGGCCGCCACGGCTGCCTCAATCATCGCGTACTCGCCGCTGACCTGGTATGCAAATACCGGAACCCCGAACGTTTCCTTAACTTTCAATATTATATCGAGATAGGGCAGGCCCGGCTTGACCATCACGCTATCGGCCCCTTCGAGCAGATCGAGTTCGACCTCGCGCAGCGCCTCGTCACTATTGGCGGGATCCATCTGATAGGTCTTCTTGTCGCCCTTCAACAGACCGCGGCTGCCCACCGCATCGCGGAACGGACCATAGAAGGCCGAGGCATATTTGGCGGCATAGGACATGATCTGGACATTGGCATGGCCGGCACCTTCCAGCGCCGCGCGGATTGCGGCGATCCGGCCGTCCATCATGTCGCTGGGCGCGATCACGTCAGCTCCGGCGCTGGCCTGGTTGAGGCTCTGCCCAACCAGCACTTCGACCGTGGCATCGTTGAGCACATAGCCGGCGGCATCGACCAGCCCGTCCTGCCCGTGGCTGGTATAAGGGTCGAGCGCAACATCGGTCAGCACGCCGATCTGCTCTCCGCAAGCGTCCTTGATCGCCCGGATCGCGCGGCACATCAGGTTGTCCGGGTTAAGCGCCTCGCGCCCGTCCTCGCTGCGCAGGCCCGCCGGTGTGTTCGGAAACAGCGCCAGGCAGGGAATGCCAAGATCCATGGCTTCCTTCGCGCGCTGCACGATCAGATCGACCGACCAGCGAGAGACGCCGGGCAATGAACCGATCGGTTCTTCAACCCCGCTGCCTTCAGTCACGAACAGCGGCCATATCAGGTCGGCCGGGGTCAGCACGGTTTCACGGTGGAGCGCGCGGCTCCAGGCACTGGCGCGGGTTCGGCGCAGGCGAGTGGCGGGATAGGAACCGGTCATCGCCAATGCTCTAGGTTAGAGACCGGATGCCAGCAAGCCCCGGCGCTAGGGCGTGGGCAGGCCGGCAACCGGCGCTGGCGAGGCTACGGGGCCGAGCGCCGCGCCCGGCACCACGGCCTTCAGCGCGGCCATGCGGGCACGGAAGGCGGCGAGCTCCTTGGCATCGACCTGGTTGGAGACCGTGAAGCGCACCGACATGGGGTTGACCTTGGCGCCGTTGCGATAAAGCTCATAATGCAGATGCGGACCGGTCGAGAGACCGGTTGAGCCGACATAGCCGATCACTTGCCCGGCGCGAACGCGGCTGCCGGGAGAGACGGCAATCCGGCTCATGTGCGAATAGCCAGTGCCCCAGCCGCCGCCGTGATCGAGCTTGATGTGGTTGCCATGCCCTCCGCCCCAGCCAGCAAAGCTGACCGTGGCATCACCCACTGCATAGATCGGAGCGCCCCATGGTGCGCCGAAATCGACCCCGCCGTGCATCCGGGTATAACCCAGGATCGGATGGCGGCGCGCGCCGAAGTTCGAGGTGATCCGGCCCACCACCGGCATGATCAGGCCCGAACGCTGCGCGCCCATGCCCGATGCTTCGAAGAACTGGCCATCGCCGCCCCAGCGCAGCAGTTGCGCCTTGGCCCGGCCATTGCGCTCCACCCCGGCAAACAGCAGTTCGCCGACGCGGGTTTCGCCGGTAGCGGCGCGCTTGAAGCCGACGATGATGTCGAAAGTATCGCCCGGCTCGATCGCGGTGTCGAGGCTGAGGTGCTGGTCGAGCACTTGCAGGTATTGCTGAATCGCCTCGATCGGCGCACCGGCGGCGCGGGCCGAACGGTAGAGCCCGGCACCGATGGTCCCGCGAATCCGCAGCGGAGTCGAACTGACCGGAACCGCCTGCGGCCGCAGCACGAAGCCGCCGTCGCTGCGCAGAACCCCGAGCTTGAGGACGAACCGGGCGCGGAACGAGCGGGCGTCGAGCGGCCGGGGCTGGCCGGGGCCACTCCGGCGGCCGAGCGTGATGTCGATCTGGGTGCCCGGGGCCACTCCGGCAGGAGCGATCGCGCCGGCCACCAGGTTGCTGACCCGGGCCGCGTCGCCAGCGCCGACCCCGGCGCGTTGCAGCAGCCGGTCGAAGCTGTCGCCCTGGGTAAAGGTGGCGGTCAGCTGGACAATTGCCCGCTCTGGCACATTGGCAACCGGGCTGACCCGGTCGGTCGGACCCATGCGCCGCCCGCTTTCGCTCCCGAAGGCCAGCGGTTGAATGGCCTGGCTGCGGAATTCCTCGCGCACGGCGTGATCGATCGGCATGGCCGGCGGCGCGGCAATTGCGGAAAAGTCTGGCAGGAAGGCAAGCGCGACAGCGCTAAGCCCGAACAGGGTGCCAAGACCCCGAAACCAGCGCGCCGAGCCGATGTCCTCGGCCAGGTCCGGCGTCCAGTCCAGCCGTGCGAGCCGTAGGTCCCAGTGCTGGCGCAGCAGCTCCAATCGCCGCCATAGCGGCGCCAGGCCAAAAGAAGGGCGATCGGGTGCAGGTCGGCTCCCCACACCGGCAAGGCGCAGGCCAAGCGGAGTCGTTCCAACCCCGGTTTCTAGCGCTTCACGCGAAACGAACACCAATCAGGCCCCCGGGCGGCTGCAACCGGCCACCGCTCTGCACCGGTAAGGTTAATCTTCGCCTAAGAGCGCCCGGGCAGATTGGGGAATATCCATGTCCAGCACCTTGTCCGCCACCCCCGGCGATGCCACATCCCGCAATGCAATGCCGCGCCCTTCACCCGCCCGTCCAGGACGCCACAACGACAGCCGGGTCAAGGCCGTGCTCGGCCCGACCAATACCGGCAAGACGCACCTGGCGATCGAACGGCTCTGCGCCCATTCATCCGGTGCGATCGGCTTTCCGCTGCGCCTCCTGGCACGCGAGGTTTACGACCGGGTCTGCGCGATTAAGGGTGCGGACCGGGTCGCGCTGATAACCGGCGAGGAGCGGATCGAGCCAAAGCATGCGCGCTGGCTTCTGTGCACGGCCGAAGCCATGCCGGTCAGCGCGGATCTTGCCTTTGTCGCGCTCGACGAGGCGCAGCTGGGCGCGGATCGTGAGCGCGGCCACGTCTTTACCGATCGATTGCTCCATACCCGCGGCCGCGAAGAAACGATGATCCTTGGTTCGGCCACGCTGGAACCGATGGTCCGCGCGCTTGTGCCAGAGGCGGAAATCGTCGGCCGGCCACGCTTCTCGACGCTAAGCCATGCCGGCGCGCGCAAGCTTTCGCGGATCCCGCCGCGCTCGGCGATCGTCGCCTTCTCGGCCGAACAGGTCTACGCCATTGCCGAAATGCTGCGCCGGTTTCGCGGCGGTGCCGCCGTGGTAATGGGCGCACTTTCGCCCGAAACGCGCAACCGGCAGGTAGCATTATACCAGTCGGGCGAGGTCGACTATCTGGTCGCCACCGATGCGATCGGCATGGGGCTGAACCTGGACGTGAACCACGTCGCCTTTGCCGGGCTTTATAAATTCGACGGGATCCGCCAGCGCCGGCTGATGCCGGCGGAAATGGCCCAGATCGCCGGGCGGGCCGGGCGGCACCAGACCGACGGCACCTTTGGCACCCTGGCCGGGACCGGCAGTCACGATTCCGAATTCACGCCCGAGGAAGTCTATGCGATCGAGGAGCATCGCTTTGCCCCGCTCACCCGGCTGTTCTGGCGCGAGGCGGAACCCGATTGCGGCAGCGTTGCCGGACTGATCGCCGATCTGGAACGCCTGCCGGACCGACCTGAACTCCAGGCAGCGCCCGAAGCGATCGACCTCGCCGTGCTGAAGCGGATGGCCGATGATCCCGCGATCATGGCCGAAGCCCGCGGCGCCGCGCGTGTGGCCCGACTGTGGGACGCCTGCCGCCTGCCGGATTTCCGCCAGCACGGGGCCGACACCCACGCCCGGTTCGTCGCCCGGCTGTGGTCCGATCTCAAGGGCGGGCAGATCCCAGGAGACCAGGTCGCCCGGGCAATTGCCGAACTGGATCGGCCCGATGGCGATATCGACACCCTGCAAGGCCGGATCGCGGCGATCCGCTCTTGGTCCTACATCGCCCAGCGCCCGGACTGGGTGCTGGCGCGCGAGGAAATGGCAGCCCGGGCCCGCGCCGCAGAGGCGCGCCTGTCCGATGCGCTGCACGGCCGCCTGACCGAACGCTTCGTCAATCGCCGCACCTCGGTGCTGATGAAGAAGCTGGGGCCGGACGCCGGGCTACTGCCGGTGACGGTCGAAGATGACCGGGTGCTGGTCGATGGCGAGGTGATCGGCGCGCTGGCGGGATTCCGCTTCCGGGTTGATCCGGCGGCCCGGCTGGCCGACCACAAGCTGCTGCTCGCGGCGGCGGAGCGGCACCTGCCCGCCCTGCTCGCGCTGCGGGCCCGCAAGCTTTCAGCCGCGCTGACTGCTGGCGAATCGGTCGATATGGCCCTGTCAGGCGCGAATCTCGATTGGGAAGGAGAGCGGATTGCCCGGCTAGTGTCGGGCAAGTCGCCGCTGGCGCCGGGCTTGCAGCTGGAACCGGCCCGTTCGGCACTGCCTGCCTTGCCGCGGCGCGAGCTTGAGGAAGCGCTTGAGCGCTGGCTGGCGGCATGCTGGCCA
>JBEGOD010000004.1:0-17308 GCA_041182185.1 Pseudomonadota bacterium | reverse complement strand
GTAACTGCTCACGGGGTTGGCAGAAAAGGCTTGCGCAGGGCAACTGGATTTGATTCACCCTACCGATGGCACCGCCCCCGCTTCATGTCCTGACCGAGGCCGAGAAGAACGATCTTCTGCTTGCGCAGTACGAGATGATTGAGCGGATGGCGGCGCGGATTTCGGAACTGGAGGCATTGGTTGGCAAGCCACGCAAGACCTCGAAGAATTCCCACATTCCGCCCTCGAAGGACGATTTCGGCAAGGGCGGCGGCAGGCGCGGCAAGCCCAAGGGCGGCAAGCGCCCCTCGCGCGAAGGCACGCATCGCCCGCTGGCCGAGACACCGGACAAAACCGAACGCGTGATGGCCACGGCCTGCTGCCATTGCGGAACCGATGTTTCTGGCCAAGCCCAGCGCTGCCGCCATCGCTACGATCATATCGACCTGCCGCCGATCCGCCCGATTGTGACCCGCATCGAACTATACGGTGGCCGCTGCCGGGGATGTGGCAAACGGTATCGGGCCGAGGCGCCGGTCGGGATGGCGCCCGGCACGCCTTTCGGCCCCGGTATTCGCTCGCTGCTGGCTTATCTGCATCACAGCCATCATGTCAGTTTTGAACGCCTTTCCCGGATTGCCCAAGAACTGTTCGGCCTCGACATCTCACAAGGCGCGATCGCCAATGCTTTCCGGCGCATGGGCACTGGCATGGCGGCGGCGACCAAGGCGATCACCGACAAACTGCTGACGGCGCGGATTATCGCGTCGGATGAGACGACCACGCGTACCAACGGCATCATCCATTGGCAGTGGGTGTTCCTCTCGGACAAGGCGGTCTTGCACAAGATTGCCCCGCGCCGAGCGCGCCATGTCGCTGAGGAGGTGCTGGGCGGTCATCAGCCGGATGTCTGGGTATCTGACCGCTATGCCGGCCAGCAGGAACTGGGCAAGGAGCACCAGGTCTGCCTCGCCCATGTCCTTCGCGACGTTCAATACGCCATCGACTGCGGCGACAGGGCCTTTGCCCCAAAAGTCCGCGAGCATCTGCGCTGGGCAATCCGGGTCGGCAAGCGACGAGACAGTCTGAAGGATACAACGCTGGCCGCCTATGCCGCCAAAGCCGACAATATGCTGACCCGCTTGATGCGAATGCCTATCGCGCATCCGGCAGGCCAAGTGCTGCTCAAACAGATCAAGGCCTGGCGGGGCAAGTTCTTCGTCTTTCTCACCAACCGAAAGGTTCCCGCGACCAACAATATCTCTGAGCGCGAAATCCGCCCTTCGGTGGTGTTCCGCAAAGTCACCAATGGCTTCCGTTCCGACTGGGGCGCCCAGATCCATGCCGGATACCGATCCGTCACTGGCACCGCACGCCTCTCGGGCCAATCCGCCCTCGGAGCCATCCGCGACCTCGTCGACGGCAAATTCTCACTCGCCTGATCAGGTCGCACAAAGCCAACCCCGTGAGCAGTTACCCCGCAGGGCAACTCGAGAAAGTATGATGCCGGCACACTATGCTCTGTCGGATGCAGCAATCTTGCTGGTCGTGACTTGGGCGGCACCGGCACTGTGGCAAAAAAGACAAATTTTGCTGATGCTTGCCATGGCCTGTTTCGGCATGGCGGCGGCCATTGGCGTTGTGCGCTTTAGTGCCGGCCTGCAATCTGAGCTGGCAGCGCTCCATGCCGGCAGTTCGCAGGTGCTGGGATTAGCTGCCGCCATGGCAATCGCGGCCCACAGCCTTCGGCGCACAAGCGATCGGCGCGATTACGCTCTTGCGCTTGCGGCGCTACCTGTCTCCGCCGGCACATTCTTCCTTGCGCCGACGCTAATTGGCCCACTTTTCCTGCTTGCACTAGCAATCGCCCTATCTGTCGGTCTCTTGCATGTGTTCCGGGACCGCTCGTCCTGGCTCGGTCCGTTCGGTCTCATGCTCTTACTAGTCAACGCCCTCCTCATTCGGAGGGCGCCTTGGCTTACGGAAGCGGCCGCTTGGCACACTTATCACTTGTTAATTGCACTCGGATTGATGGTTCTGGCAAGGGCGGTACTGCACAATGGCGCGCTTGAACCCATTGAAAGAGCTAACGAGGCCGGGACCTGCTAAGACGTCTGATCACCTCTTACGAATGCCTGCTTACGATTTTCGAATTGGCCAAGAAGGGGGAGGGAAATGGTTAGGAAGCGCAAGCCGGACGATACTATCGGAAATCTGCTTGAAACGGCGGAGCATCACATGACGGCGATAGCTTTGCCGAGTTAGGCGCTGGCCCTTTGGCCATGTTGCCGGACAATGACGGGCAAGTAATGCCCTGACGCAGCCCCAAGACCTAAAGGCCTTTCCCCTTGCCGATGAGCTCATTCCAGTCTGATCGCACTGCGCAGCGCGTCCTGATTATCGGTGCAGGTATGGCAGGCCTGTCATGCGGGGCTGCACTGGGCAGCGTCGGTCACGTTGTTACGCTAATCGACAAGGCGCGCGGACCGGGTGGGCGGATGTCGACCCGGCGCGTAGAAACCCCGCTTGGGCAGGTAGGGTTTGATCACGGCGCGCAATACTTCACCGCGCGCGATCCGGGCTTCCGCCAGCAGGTGGCAGAGTGGGCCGCGGCAGGTGTGGCTGCACCCTGGGCAGTGGCCGGTGCCGACGCATGGGTCGGCACACCGGGGATGAACGCGGTGATAAGGGCACTGGCCGAAGGGCAGGACGTACGTTGGAACATGCGGGCCGAACACATTGTGCGGCAGCGCGAGGGCTGGTTGGTCCACACCGATGCGGGTTTGCTGGAGCCGTTCGATGCAATCGTCCTGGCGATCCCGGCGGAGCAGACCCTGCCGTTCCTGTCATTGCATGATGATGACATGGCTGGCGCGGCGCTTATCGCGCGCTCGCAGCCGTGCTGGACCGCGATGTTCACTTTTGCGGAGCGTCTGCCGTTTGAGCTCGATATCCTGCGCGATTGCGGCGCGGTTGGCTGGGCCGCGCGCAATAGCGCCAAGCCTGCGCGAAGCGGGCCAGAGGCCTGGGTGGTTCAGGGAACTCCAGACTGGTCTGAGGCCAATCTGGAATGCGCAGCGCCCGATATCGCCGCGCGCCTGCTGGCTGAATTGGCCAAGGCGCTGGGTGCGGACGTGCCTGCGCCCATCTCCGCCAACGCGCACCGCTGGCGATATGCGCAAAGCCCGGGGCTGGGCCGGGGCGCGCTTTGGAAGCCGAATTTGGCGCTGGGCGTGTGCGGGGACTGGTTGCTCGCCCCTCGTGTGGAATGTGCGTGGCTGTCGGGCCAGCAACTGGCGCGGAGCATGGCGGATGCGGCGCCCTTATGGCCTGAAGTGCAGCATGGGGAAGCGGGACTCTCGCCAAGTGGAGACAAGTTGCGGTTAGACTGATGAGGTGGATGGCCCCTGTGTCCGACGACGGTGAGTCGTATTGTGGGCTGTTGTCGCAGCGACCCAAGCAAAGGCCCATCCACCCTGGAGATTACCACTATCGGCCTTGATCTGGCCAAGTCCGTTTTCCAGCTTCACGCAGTTGATGCCGAGGCGATCTGTGAAGCGGTGCGGCGCCCGACGATGCGCTTCGTGCCGGCTAAGGGCGCTGAACGCCAGGCGGTACTCGTGCTGCATCGCTTGCGCGAACTGCTGGTGCGGCAGCGCACCATGCTGATCAACGCGATCCGCGGCCATTGTGCGGAGTTTGGACTGGTCGGGGCACAAGGTACGAGCGGCAGCCGCGATCTCGTGGATCGGATCCAGCAGGCAGACAGTGCAGTGCTGCCGGACATGGCGAAGGATGCGATGCTGCTCTTGGTCGAGCAACTCCATGCGCTCGTCCGGCATATTCAGGCGCTCAACCGACGGCTCCTGGTCTGGCATCGCCAGGACCAGGCCAGTCAGTGATTGGTCACTATTCCAGGCGTAGGTGTCATCAGCGCCACCGCCTTGGCCGCCTCGGTGACCGATCCGAGGGCATTCCGCTCTGGCCGGGAGTTTTCTGTTTCGCTGGGTTTGGTCCCACGCCAGAACTCGTCGGGCGGAAAGGACAAGCTGGGGCGCATCTCGAAGATGGGAGATCGCTACCTCAGGAAGCTGCTCGTGGTCGGCGCAACATCGGTGGTGCGGCGAGCGCGAACCGCCGATACCACCGCCGCCAACTGGGTCCGCAGCCTGCTCGAGCGCAAGCCGGTCAGGCTGGTTACAGTTACCATGGCCAACAAGACCGCCAGGATCGTCTGGGCTGTGCTGGCGCGCGGCGAGACCTATCGTTCGCCTGTCGCCATCTGAAAGGCATCGCGGCGCACATGCGCGGTCGCGTCGAACTGTAAGGGTGCCCATTGAAGTGATGATGACGATTTGAACGCGGCCGCAACGGCCGGGACAACCCGAGGTGCTGTCGGAGCGTCGAGATCGCTAGACTGAGTGGGCCCCGGCCAGCGGACACCATCAGGGCCAGCGGTCATCGCACCGCGCTAACAGGCCGGACAGATGACCGCACCGTCGCAGCATTTCCCGCAGATGCGACGACCTCACTGAAACGCGAAGAAGCGTTAGGTCTGGTCTCGGAGCGTGATTTCCTGCCAGGTGCGGTAATGCGTCTTGGACGTCACCATGCAGTCCCAACGCCGTGCTTCGATTTCATTGATCGTCGCGTGGCAGAGCGCATGACATGACTGCGACGTCACTCAATCGCAGGTCATTTCAAGCGTGCTTCCGCGAGACTGAACAGGTCGTACCAAAACAAGTTGGATCACGTCTGGAGTAAAATCTGCCTGACCAATGTCGCATTGGCCTGCGCTTTTTTGCGAAATGGAGCAGACAAGGCCGATTGCTGCTGTCGGCAGAGCGCAGTTTTCCTAGGCTCTTTGCCAGCATTGACCGGTTAGGCCGACGCGGTTGACAGACCTAACCAATCTGCATAAATGGCCTTACCACTTTAGTAAGACCGATTCTGGGGAGGAATGGATGTCTCGCAAGTTTTACCTGCTCGCAGGCTTTTCGTCGCTGGCGCTCGTGCAGCCGGCCTTGGCCCAGGATGCGGCTGCCGTCGATCCGACTGCCCAAACCGCCGAAGCAGAAGCGGGCGGCCTCGAGGAGATCGTGGTGACGGCGCAGAAGCGGGCCGAGAATCTTCAGTCGGTCCCGGTCTCGGTAACGGCGCTGTCATCGGAAACGATCGCCAACCAGCGCATCGCCGACTTCTCGGACCTGACCCGTGCGGCACCTTCGTTGACGATCACGCAGCAGACCTCCTCGCCCAACAACGCGATCATCCTGCGCGGGATTGGCACATATGCCTTCTCCATTGGCGTTGAGCCGAGCGTCGCAGTAATTATCGATGACATGCCGGTGGTCCAGCAGGCCCAGGCGTTCGACAACATGGCCGACCTTGAGCGGATCGAAGTGCTGAAGGGCCCGCAGGGCACCTTGTTCGGCAAGAACTCCTCGGCTGGCGTGGTCAACATCGTCACCAAGGATCCGGACAGTGATTTCTTCGGCAATGTCAGCTTCACCGGTGCGACCGACGGCGACATCCGTGCCGAAGCCGTGGTCTCGACCCCGCTGGGTGAGGGCGCTGGCCTGCGCGTTACCGGCTTCTATCACAATTACCCGGGCAGCATTCGCAATCTCACCTATGATCGCCGCATCAACGATCAGGAGAACTGGGGTGTCCGGGCCAAGCTCAAGGCAGAGCTTTCGCCCAGCTTCACCTTCACCCTCACCGGTGCCTACTCCAAGGCAGTGCAAGAAGGCACGGGTACGGCGATCCGTGCCATCGTCGGCACAGGTACCCCGCGGGTTCTGGGCAGCCCCGCGCTGCCGTTGCTTCCGAGCCTTTCCGGCATTACCGTCGGCGAAGGCAACTACAACACGCGGTTCGACGCGCCGGGTGCAACTCGCAACACCACCGCAAGCATCGCCGGGAAGGCCAATCTTGATCTGGGCTTCGCCGACCTGATTTCGGTTACCGCTTATCAGGATTGGAAATATCAGTTCCAGAACGATTTCGACAGCAGTGACCTCAATGTGCTGGGCGCCCTGACGGGTGGGCTCGTCAATGGCGGGATCACGCAGTCCGGACCTTACCACTCGCGCAATTTCACGCAGGAGCTGCGGCTGGTCTCCAGCGGCAACGGCGCCTTCAAGTATGTGCTGGGCGGCTTCTACTCGGATGCCAAAACCCATCGCGCCTTTGCGCGCGGTCCGGTTGCTGCGCTGGCCAACTGGGAGGCCGAGAATCGCAGTGAGAGCCTGGGGCTGTTCGCGCAGGTCGACTACACACTGCCGACCAACACCACGATCAGCGGCGGCCTGCGGTACAACCACGAGAAGATCAGCGTCGACTTCACCAACCTGCTGCCGACGGCCACGGCCAACACATGCGTCGCGGGCAACCCGCTTTGTGTGGGTTCGAACTCGGATAGCGTTGTGACCTGGAAGGCGGCGGTTTCGCAGGAGCTGGCGCCGCAGGTCATGGTTTATGGCAGCGTCGCCCGCGGCTACAAGGGCTTTGCCTATGACATCGTCACTGGCTTCAACCCAGCCCGCATCAACGGCGCGCTGAACGGGACGGGCCCGGGCCTGGTCGGCGTCGGCCCGATCAAGCCCGAGCGCTCGACCTCCTACGAAATTGGTCTCAAGAGCCGGTTCCTTGATAACAAGGTCCAGCTCAACGTGATCGGCTTCTATACCGACTACAACAACTTCCAGGCCCAGTCGGCGGTCCTTGTCGGCACCCCGCCGGCGCCGCAGTTCGTGCTCAACAACGTCGGAAAGCTGCGGACCAAGGGCGTCGAGGTCGAATTCTCGGCCAAGCCGACCGACTGGCTGCGGCTTGACGCCGGGGCTAGCTACACCGATGCGGTGATGACCTCGTTCCTGGGTGCCCAGGGCTATCCAGGGCAGACTGGGCAGGTCTGGAACGGCACTGCATCAACGTTGGTCGGCCCCTGCATTTCGGCCTCGGCAGCCACGGCTGTTGCGCCGCGCACCACATGCACTTTCCAGGATCGTTCTGGTGCCCGTCTGCCGAACTCACCCAAGTTCAAGTTCAACTTGGGCGCGACAACGAACTTCCCGATCAGCAGCACTGCCGATGGCACCTTCATCGTTAGCTACCAGCGCCAAAGCGCGGTCAACTTTGACCTGCTGGGCAACCCGCTAACAGTGCAGGAAGGTTACGGCGTTCTCAATGCCAGCCTGGGCGTGAAGTTCGACAACGTCCGCTTCACTGCCTTCGTCAACAACCTGACCGGCAAGCACTTCGCTTCCAGCCTGTCGGACAACTACGGAATCGTTGGTGGCAGCGCCAGCAACGACATTCATGTCATCAACGCCTTCCTGGCCCGCGACTCCCGCCGCTATGCCGGCCTGAAGGTCAGCATGGAATTCTGAGTATTCCCCACCACCCTTGAACCGGGCCGGCCTGTTTACAGGCAGTGCTGGCCCGGGCTTTTTCAAGTAGGACGGGTTAGAGGGACGAGGGGAAAGCGATGCGCAGAATTCCGTTGCGGTGGTGGATCATCGGCCTGGTAACGCTTGGCACGATCCTCAACTATCTTGCCCGCTCGACCCTCTCGGTGGCTGCGCCAACACTCAAAACCGAATTTGCAATGACGACCGAGCAGTACAGCTGGGTCGTGCTGGCATTCCAGGCCAGCTATACCGTAATGCAGACTGTGGCCGGCTCGGTACTCGATGCGGTCGGCACGCGGCTGGGCTTCTTCATCTTCGCGATCGGCTGGGGCCTGGCCAACATGGCCCACGGCCTCGCCACCGGCTGGCAGAGCTTGGCGTTCTTCCGGGGGCTGCTCGGCGCGACCGAGGCCGCTGCGATCCCCGCCGGGGCCAAGACAGTAGCTACCTGGTTCCCGCCGCGCGAACGCCCTTTGGCGACCAGCCTGTTCCAGATGGGCACCAGTGTCGGCAACATGATTGCGCCGCCGCTTGTGGCATTCTGTATCCTTGTCTGGAACTGGCAGGCGGCCTTCTATGTTACTGGTGCGCTCAGCTTGCTATGGGCCGCAATGTGGTGGTTCGGATATCGCGATCCAGCGCAGCATCCGCGTCTGTCGGCTGCTGAGCGCGCGCTTATTGCCGAGGGTCGCAGTGAAGACCTGTCGAGCAAACCAGCAACCCGCGGTGATGTCTTAAAGAGCCGTTCGTTCTGGGCGATTGCCGTACCCCGCTTCTTGGCTGAACCGGCCTGGCAGACCTTCAACTTCTTTATTCCACTCTATCTGGTTGCGGTCTGGAATCTGGACCTGAAGCAGATTGCGCTTTGGGCCTGGCTACCTTTCCTCGCCGCCGATTTTGGCAGCCTGGCTGCAGGTCTCTTGCCGGGCTGGTTGATGAAGCGGGGCGCGTCTTTGTTGGCTTCACGCAAGATCACCATGACCTTTGGGGCGCTTTGCATGGTGGGACCAGCCTGCATCGGCCTTGCGACCTCGCCGGGGGTTGCAATTGCGCTCTTCTGCATCGGGGGATTCGCCCACCAGATGCTCAATGGTGCCCTGATCACGCTTTGCGCCGATGTATTCGACAGCCGGACCGTTGGAACGGCCAGCGGCATGGCCGGGACCTCGGCCTGGGTCGGGGGCATGCTGTTCACCCTGCTGATCGGCCAAAGCGCTGACGAGTTTGGTTACAACCCGTTGTTCGTGGCGCTCGCCGGGCTCGACCTGGTCGCGGCGGCCGTGCTGTGGGCCTTGCTCAAGAGCCGCAAGGCCTGACACAAAAAACAAAGAGGACCGCTCATGAATCTGCGCGCGAAGTTTCGTCTGACCGCAACCGCTGCTGCCTTGGCCTTGGTTCAGCCGGCGCTGGCCCAGTCGGCCGATCTGGCCTGGATGACCCCGAGTGTCGTGGCCGAGATGAAAGCCGCGGGCGATGACGCGGCGCGCGAAGCCGTTGCCAACCGTCGGGCACGGATGCTGCTCGGGGCGATGACGCTCGACCAAAAGCTCCAGCAGCTGACCGGCGCCCGGCCCGAAGTGCTACCCGACCTGCCGGAATGCTTCGGCGGCCGCCACGTGACTGGCATTGCCGCGCTGGCGATCCCGACCTTCCGCATCACCAATGGCCCAGTCGGACTGGGACAGAATGACTGCGTTTCGCTCGAAGTGGCCAAGACCCAGCCGCAGGACCTGGGCTTCGGTCCGGTCCATCTCGGTGCCTATACCCATCCCAGTTCGGCCAAGGCGACGGCGCTACCTTCGGCCATGACGGCGGCGGCCTCGTTCGATCCGGCGGTCGCCGGGCTCTATGGCGAAGTGATCGCGGCCGAGATGCATAACCTGGGCCTCCACGTGTTCGAGGCACCCGGGGTCAACCTGGCGCGCCTGCCTATCCTAGGGCGCAATTTCGAGTATTTTGGCGAGGATCCCTATCTCAGCGGCACGATGGCCGTGGCCGAGACCATGGCGATCCAGGCCCGCGGCCTGATCGCCATGCCCAAGCACTATGCCGCGAACGAGCAGGAAACCAACCGGATGACGATCCAGACCACGGTCGATCGCCAGACCCTGCGCGAGCTTTACCTGCTGCCGTTCGAGATGGCGGTGAAGGACGGCAAGGCGGCATCGGTGATGTGCGCCTACAATTACGTCAACGGCCAGTCGTCCTGCGAAAGCCGCGAACTGCTGACCGATATCCTGCGCAAGGACTGGGGCTTTACCGGCTATGTCCAGTCCGATTTCTTCGCGATGAAGAGCACCGTGGCGACGCTTGCCAACGGCATGGATCACGAAATGCCGCTGCCCAACCACTGGGCGCCGGACAAGATCAAAGTAGCGCTGGCCAAGGGCGAGCTGAGCGTGGCGCAAATCGATCAGGCGCTCGAGCGGCGCTATACGCAGGCTTTCAAGGCCGGAATCTTCGACCGCAAGCTGGCCCATTCCGCCATCGACTTTGCCGCCGGTGGCAAGAAAGCGCGCGAGATCGGCGGGCGCGGGTCCGTGCTGCTTCAGAACAACGGCGCGCTGCCGCTGTCCGCCGATCTCAAGTCGGTCGTGCTGATCGGCAAGGCGAGCCAGGTCTATGCCCAGCAGGCGGTTGCTGGCGGGGCGGTGGTCGGCGAGCCAATGGGGGCAGGCGGCGGCAGCTCCGACGTGGTGCCGAACTACACCGTTTCGCCGATCGACGGCCTGCGCGGCGCGCTGAACAAACCGGCTTCGGTCAAGCTTGTGCTGGTCGACGATGCCAATGAAACGGCGATGATCGATGGCAAGCAGGTTAGCTTTTCCGAAGTTCTAGCCGAAGCGGGCCGGGCCGACGCCGTGGTGGTCATGGCGGGGACGATCGCTGAAGAAGGTGCCGATCGCGCCACCTTCACCGACACGACCGGGCATGAGCTGGCCGCCCCAGCCGCCGGCGGCAGCACGCTCGACTGGTATGCAGGTCGTTCGAACAACATCGCCACCAGTGGTGAGAAGAACACCGCCCGCAACAGCCAGACCACGGCGATGCTGCAGGCGCTGCTGAAGGCCCGCTCGACCAGTGGTAAGCCGATGGCAGCCAAGTCGGTCCTGGTGCTGAAGGACAATGCCGGTCCGGCGCTGCCCGCCTTCCTGGTCGGCAAGCAGGGGCCGGCGATCGTCGAAGCCTGGTTCCCGGGGCAGGAAGACGGCAACATCGTTGCCGACGTGCTGTTCGGCCGGGTCAACCCCTCGGGCAAGCTGCCGGTCACGATGCCGCTGCTCGGCAAGGGCTTCCTAGATCATGTCGCCGCTGGGCAGTTTCCGGGCGCGCTGGCTGCGGATGGCAAGACCCAGACGGTGACTTACAGCGAGCGGCTCAACATCGGCTATCGCTGGTATGATGCCAATGTCAGCGGGGCTTGTGCAGAGAAGAATGGCCGCAACCCCTGCATCGCGTTCCCCTTTGGCCACGGCCTGTCCTACACCACCTTCGCGCTCGGCCAACCGAGCCTTTCCTTCGATGCCGCGGCCGGAACCTGGCAGGTGAATATGGCGGTCCGCAACAGCGGCAAGCGGGCCGGGGCGGAAGTGGTGCAGGTCTATGTCTCGCTGCCCGCCAGCGCCAACGCGGTCGGGGCAGTCCAGCCGCCGAAGCGCCTGGTTGTCTTCAAGAAGATCGAGCTGCAGCCGGGCGCGTCGGGCAAGGTGGCGATCACCCTCGATCCCAAGGCCAGCAACCACCCGCTCAGCGTCTGGGATGACAAGGCTCACCATTGGGTCATGCCGGCCGGTCGCTACACCATCTGGGCGGGCCGCTCATCGGCACCGGCCGACCTGGCACAGGCTGGTTTCATCGATCGCTAGGAGTTGGGCGGGGGGTCAGTCCCGCGCGGGAATGGCCCCCGGCCGCATGATTGTCCAGCCTGCCAGAGCATGGCCGGCATGAGCGGCGGTGAGAATATCGGCTCCGTCCATCCGAGCCGACAGATAACCAGCGTCGAAGGCATCCCCCGCACCGCTGGTATCGACCGGCTCCAGCACAGCAATGGGTGCAACAACTGCTCCATCCGGGAGTTTGCAACCCTGCGCACCCAGCTTGACGACGGTTTCCGCGCAGCCAAGCGTTTGCCAGTGCGCGGTAATGGCGGCGGGATCGCGCTCTCCTGAGATGGCAGTTTCGTCTTCCAGCGTCGGCAGGCCGATCGAGGCGCAGGCTATCGCTGCATCGCGGGCTGCGGCGGCCTCGGCGGGGCTCTGCCACAGACTGGGACGATAGTTTCCGTCAAAGGCCACCTGGCCACCCCGGCTGCGCACCATCCGGGCCAGGTCAAGCAGCTCGCTCTGCGCCGCCGAAGGGAGGATCGCTAGCGTGATCAGTGAAAAGGCCAAAAGGTCGGCCGCGGCAATCTGCTCCAGTGCAGCTGCGGCGCCAGGCAGTTTGAACATCTCGCGCGCGGCGCTGCTTTCGCGCCAGTATGTAAAGCTGCGTTCGCCCGTGGTGTCGTTTGAGATCGCATAAAGCCCGGTGCCCCGCTTTGGATGCTCGAGCACCAGCGATGTGTCGAGCCCCTCGACCGCCCACTGGCTCTTGAGGTCCTGACTTAACGGATCGGTCCCGATCGCCGTGAAATAGGCAACGTCGTGCCCCCTGCGGACGAGGTGGATCGCCGTGTTGAGCGTGTCACCGCCATAGCCAAGCTGCCAGGCCGCGCCTTTCCGGGCGAGTTCCAGCATCCCTTCCCCGACCAGAACAATCCGTGCCAATCACCAGCTCCACATCGTGCCGTCTTCCAGCCGGGCGACCGGCAGGTAGGCGGGCTTGTAGGGGAACTTTGCCGCCAGCTTTTCATCGATATCAACGCCGTGGCCGGGGGTGTCACCGCAGAACAACTCGCCCTTGGCGAAGTGATAGTCGTGCGGGAAGACCGCGTCGGTTTCCTCGGTGTGACGCATGTATTCCTGGATCCCGAAATTGGGCACCCAGGTATCGAAGTGCAGCGCGCAGCCCATCGTGACTGGCGAAAGATCGGTCGCCCCGTGGCAGCCGGTGCGGATCTGGTAGAGGCTGGCTAGGTCGGCGATTCGGCGCAGGTGCGTGAGGCCGCCGGCCCCGACTACGGTCGCCCGGATATAGTCGATTAGCTGGTTCTGGATCAGGTCTTTGGCGTCCCAGACCGTGTTGAAGATCTCGCCCACGGCCAGCGGGGTGACCGTGTGCTGGCGCACCAGCTTGAAGGCCTCCTGGTTTTCCGCCGGGGTGCAGTCTTCCAGCCAGAACAGCTGGTAAGGTTCCAGCATTTTGCCGAGGTTGGCGGCCTCCTGCGGGGTATAGCGGTGGTGGCCATCGTGCAGCAGATGATGGTCGAAGCCATAGGTCTTGCGCAGTTCCTCGAACAGCTTGGGTACATAGTTCAGCGCCTTGCGCGTATCCCAGCCGGTAACCGAGGGCAGGCTGGCATCGGCCGGCTCGTAAAAGAGCTTGCCGCGACCCACGCCATAGGCGTCCTTGACACCCGGCACGCCCGTCTGGGCGCGGATTGCCTTGTAGCCCATATCGATATAGTGGCCCACGGCCTCGACCGTTTCGGCAATGTCGCTGCCATTGGCATGGCCATAGACCATGATCCCGTCGCGGCTGCGCCCACCGAGCAGCTGGTAGACCGGCATCCCGGCCATCTTGCCCTTGATATCCCACAGTGCCATGTCGACCGCAGCGATCGCCCGCATCGTCACTGGCCCGCGCCGCCAGTAGGCACCCTTATAGAGATACTGCCAGATGTCCTCGATCCGGCGCGGGTCCATGCCGATTAGGCAGGGGATTATGTGGTCTTCAAGGTAAGAGACCACCGACTTTTCGCGACCGTTAAGCGTGGCATCGCCGATGCCGTAGACGCCCTGGTCGGTTTCGATCTTGAGGGTGACGAAGTTGCGTCCCGGGCAGGTGACGATGACGCGGGCAGATTGGATTTTCATGCGAATCCCTGTGCAATCGAACGGCCAATGTGTATGATGTATCTTGACCAGATTAGTCTGGCCTGTCAAGACAATTGGTAAGACCAAAAGGAATCGCAATGAGCGGCACTGCAGAGAAAGCCCAGGATCGCCTTTACCAGGATCTGGCGCGCAGCCTGATGGAAGAGCTGGCCTCGGGCCAGTACCCGGTCGGCGCGCGGCTGCCGGCCGAGCGAGAACTGGCAATCAAGTACAATGTCAGTCGGCCCACAGTCCGTGAGGCGATTATTGCGCTGGAAGTGCAGGGGCTGGTTGAGGTCAAGGTAGGCTCGGGCGCCTTTGTTCGCCGCCTGCCCGGCAAGGAAGACCTTCCAGGCTTCAATATCACCGCCTTCGAACTGACCGAAGCGCGCCTGCTGTTCGAAGGCGAAGCTGCCGCGCTTGCGGCCACCCAGGCCAGCGACGACGAGCTGGATGCGATCGAGCGACTGGTCGAGGAGATCGCGCGCGAGAACCAACGGCCGGACGGCGCCGAAAAGTCTGATCGCGAATTTCACCTCGCTATTGCGCGGGCGACGCGCAACACGGCGATCTACCAGGCAATCGAGCACCTGTGGGACCTGCGCGCCGCGTCGCCCGAGGCGGCTCTGCTGCACGAAAAGGCGCGGACGGCAAATATCAAGCCGGTGGTTGACGAGCATACGGCGATCCTGGGCGCGCTTCGTGCTCGCGATGCCAATGCTGCTCGTGGCGCAATGCGGGGACACCTGGCGCAGGTGATCGAAAGTCTGCTCTTCGCCACTGAAGAGCGGCAGATCGAGGAAGCCCGCAAGGCCGCCCAGGCCAAGCGCGCCCGCTATGCCCAGGCGGCGACCTGATGCTGGATCGCCGTGACCTGTTGGGCCTTGGGCTGGCTGCCGGCGCCGCGGCGGCAACTGGTCCCGTGCTGGCGGTCATTCCGCGCCGAGAAGTACGCATCCCGCTGTGGTCGAACGGCACGCCGGAGCCGGTCCCGGCAGGGATCGCCGAACGTCTGACTGAGCGCTCCACCGATCCGAAAGTGCGGGATCGCGAGCTGACCGGCGTGACGGCACCGTGGCTTGCAGCGTTCAAGCCGGCCAAGCCCAATGGTGCGGCAATCATTGCCGTGCCGGGTGGCGGCTATCGCCATATGGCCTGGGACAAGGAAGGGCTGGAGATCGCGGCCTGGTTTGCTGCACGCGGGATCTCGGCCTTTGCGCTAGCCTATCGCCTGCCCAACGACGGCTGGAGTGGGGGCGGGGATACACCGCTGGCCGATGCCCGGCGGGCGGTGCAGGTGGTGCGTGCCAATGCTGCTGCCTGGGGCATCGATCCTGGCCGCGTTGCGGTGGTGGGCTTCTCGGCCGGTGGACATCTCGTTGCGAACCTTGCCGCCCAGCACAGCCGCGAAGTCTATCCGCCGCGCGACGCGATTGACCGTGTCTCGGCCCGGCCGGACTTGGTCGCGCCGATCTATCCAGCGGTAATGATCGATGCGTTGACCAAGGCGTTGCCGGCCGGTCAATCGCTGTTCGGCAAGGCCATCGACGCAGAAACGGCCGCGCGCCATTCGCCGCACCTTCAGGCGCAGGCCGACAGTCCGCCGCACTTCCTGGTTCATGCCGAGGACGACCCGCTGGTTGGCCCGGAGCACAGCCTGGCCCTGCGCGCGGCTTTGCGGGCCAAGGGCGTTGCGGTGGAGACCCAGCTTCACGCCCGGGGCGGTCACGGATTTGGCATCCGCAATACCCAAGGATTATCCGTCGCTGACTGGCCCGAGCACCTGCTCAAGTTCGGTCGCACAACCGGCTGGATTCGCTAAATGACCAAGCATCTCTCCCTCCACCCCGACCGCCTGCTGCCGGCCGATCCGGCGACGCGGGCGTTGGCGCGTTCGCTCTATGGGGCGGTCAAGGACCTGCCGATCATCAGCCCACACGGGCATACCGATCCGGAATGGTTCGCGACCGATGCCAACTTCGGCAATGCCGCCGAACTGCTGCTGCATCCGGATCACTACGTGTTCCGGATGCTCTATTCGCAAGGCGTGCCGCTGGCGAACCTGGGCATCGGCAATCCAGCCGCTGATCCCCGGACAAGCTGGCGGCTGTTTGCCGAGCGCTATTACCTGTTCCGCGGCACCCCTTCGCGGATGTGGCTCGACTGGGTCTTTGCCGAGGTCTTCGGCATGGGCGTCCAGCTCTGCGCCGAGACATCGGACCGCTATTTCGACACGATCACCGAGATGCTGGCCAGTGCGGCGTTCCGTCCGCGCGCCCTGTTCGAACGCTACAACATCGAGGTGATCGCCACGACCGAAAGCCCGATCGACAGCCTGGCGCACCACGCCGCGATCCGCGCTTCGGGTTGGCAGGGCAGGGTGATCACTGCCTATCGCCCGGATCCGGTGGTCGATCCGGACTTCGAAGGCTTCCGCGATAATCTCAAGACCTTGGCGGGCCTGACCGGCGAAGATACCTTCAGCTGGACTGGCTATCTGGCCGCGCATCGCCAGCGCCGCGCTTTCTTCGCGTCGATGGGCGCAACCAGCACCGATCACGGCCACCCGACGGCCCAGACCGCCGACCTCTCCACCGCCGAAGTCGAAGCGCTGTTTGCCAAGGTCACCAGCGGCAGCTGCACCGCGGCCGAGGCCGAGCTGTTCCGCGCGCAGATGCTGACCGAGATGGCGGCAATGAGCATTGACGACGGCCTCGTCATGCAGCTCCACCCCGGCTCCTTCCGCAACCACAATGCCCAGGTCTTTGGGACGCTGGGCCGCGACAAGGGTGCCGATATCCCGACCCGGACCGACTATGTCCATGCGCTGAAGCCCCTGCTCGACCGTTTCGGCAATGATAACCGCCTGTCGCTGATCCTCTTCACGCTGGACGAGAGCGCCTATGCCCGCGAACTCGCACCCCTGGCAGGGCACTATCCCTGTCTGAAGCTGGGCCCAGCCTGGTGGTTCCATGACAGCCCCGAAGGGATGCGCCGCTTCCGCCGGATGTGCACCGAAACGGCGGGCTTCTACAATACGGTCGGCTTCAACGACGATACCCGCGCTTTCCTCTCGATCCCGGCGCGGCATGACGTGGCGCGGCGGATCGACTGTGGGTTCCTGGCCGAACTGGTGATGGAGCACCGGCTGGAAGACTGGGAGGCCGCCGAACTGGCGCAGGACCTGACTTACAACCTCGCCAAGGCGGCTTACCGGCTGTGAGGCTCTCGCTCGCCAACCTGGGCGCGCTGGACAGCGCGGTGACCCGCTTCGGCTATGATCGCGAGGGCCAGGCCAGCGGCATCGTTCACCTGGGCATTGGCGCGTTCCACCGCGCCCACCAGGCCTGGTACACTGATCTGGCGATGGCAGCGGGCGACCGTAACTGGGCGATCACCGGCGTCTCGCTCCGCTCCCCTGCCGTGGCCGAACAGATGAACCCGCAGGACGGGCTCTACACCGTGACCGAGCGCTCCGAGGCTGGCTGGAACAGCCGATTGGTCGGGGCCGTGCGTGAAGTGCTGGTGGCGCAGGGTCAGCGCGGCGCAGTGATTGACCGGATCGCCGATCCGGCCACGCACATCGTCAGCCTGACCGTCACCGAGAAGGGCTATTGCCGCGCCGCTGACGGCAGCCTCGACTTTGCGCTGGCCGACGCCGGCTCGCTCTATGCGATAATCGCGGAAGGCTTGCGCCGCCGCCATGACGCGGGCCTGCCTGGCCTGACGCTGCTGTCCTGCGACAACCTGGCCGACAACGGCCAGCAGCTGGTGCGGCTGATGGGCGAATACCTTGGCCGCCACGATCCCGGCCTGTTGGCGTGGTTCGAGCAGGACTGCACTTGCCCCTCGACCATGGTCGACCGGATCGTTCCCGCGACGACCGATGCGGACCGCGCTGAGCTGGCCGAACGGATCGGCCTGCACGACCAGGCGGCG
>JBEGOD010000003.1:0-4062 GCA_041182185.1 Pseudomonadota bacterium | reverse complement strand
GCGCGCCGTGCCGAGGGCTCGAGCCCTATGCTGCTCTGCTGCCCGTTCGACCTTCGGGGTGCCATCGCGCTGCGCAATGCAATGCACCCTTGACAAGGAGGCATATGCCTAATTATCCTATTAATCGCACTGATAAGATAATATCGGAGGGAAACCATGAAAAGTAAGCTTTTCTCGGCTGCATCGTTTGGCGTGATGACCTTGGTCAGCCTTGGTGCCGGGACCGCCCATGCCCAAGACCAGAATTCGCAGCCACCCGAACAGCCCCCTCCAGCCACTGACAAGGGGCCGCAGCCCGCAGAGATCATCGTCAGCGGGGTGCGCCAGAGCATCGAATCGGCGATCGACGACAAGCAGCGCGCGAGCGAGATCAAGGATTCGATCACGGCCGAAGACATCGGCCAGCTGGCAAATGACAACATCTCGGAAGCACTGCAGCGCATCCCAGGTGTGCAGGTCGATCGCAGCGACGACGGCGAAGGGCGCGGGGTGCAAATCCGCGGGCTTTCCGAAAACAATGTCCAGCTGAACGGCCAGACCATGTCCGGCACGGCCGCCGGGCGCGGAGTGAACTTCCAGGACCTGGCCGCCGAACTGTTCTCGGGGGTGGAGATCCTCAAGGCGACCACGGCCGACCAGATCGAAGGATCGCTGGGCGGCACGATCAACCTCAAGACCCGCTCGCCACTGGCCGGCAAGCGCGATTTCGTGCTGAACATCAATGGTGTGGGCAAGTATGCCGAGGTGGGTGACGTCAAGACTCAGGACTTCAACGTCTTCCTGCAGCGGCAGTTCCGCGACACCGGGATCGGCGACATCGGCGTGATCCTGAACTTCGGCTACAAGGAAACGGCCAGCTTTGCCGAAGTCTATGGCGGCGGCGATTTCGAAACGGCGCCGGGCATCTGGCTGCGCAAGACCGGGGCGGATATTCCGCAGAACAACCCCGTCACCACCAACACTGCCTTCAATTTCTTCTTCCAGCCGACCATTTCGAGCCTAACCAACCCCTATCGTTACGACCTCAATGAAGATCCCAACGGAGACGGCGTGAGCGATGCCAGGGACATCTATTACGTGCCCGGCCAGTTCGGCTTTTCCGAGCGCCGCCGCGATGATACCAAGAAGTCGTTCAACGGCACGCTCGAGTGGCGCCCGGCCGACAGCTTCCGCCTGCGCTTCGATGCCGTCCTAACCGACGTCGAAGAGAACCTGACCGGTTCCAACTACTCGATCAATTCCAGCCCGCCGCGCGTCGGGGTGCTGCTGAACGGGCCGGGCAACGTCTTCAGCCAACTGGGCTCCACGCCGACCTTTGGCAATGTCTATGTGCTGGAATCGGGCCGACTGGCCTCGTTCACCAACCGCGTTGGCGCGGCGCCTTCGGCCAACACAGTCGCCCGCGATTCCAAGCAGTACGCGCTGGAAATGGACTGGGAAATCACCTCAAATCTCAAGCTGACGGGCCAGGGTTCGACCTCGCGCGGCAAGGCTGGCACGGTGATCCAGGGCCAGCTTAACACCGGGATCGATCACCAGGGCGGGGCAGCCTCGACCTTTAATACCCAGGACTTCTACAACTTCATCGATTTCAGCCTGGGCGGGAACCAGATCCCGAACGTCACCTTCTTTGAATCGCCTTTCCCGGCACCCAACTATGGCGTACCCACCCTGGTGCCGACCACCGGGCTCGTCACGCTGAACCCGGCTGACATCAACTATGTCCGGCAGCGGTACTTCCAGTACCAGCGCAACGCTTCGGACACCAGGAGCAGCGACGATTCGGTCCGGTTCGACCTGACCTGGGAACCGCAGGGCAGCTTCTTCACCGCTTTCGGCACCGGCTTCCGCTGGGCTGACCGCAGCTTTGAGCGCGCCAGCTATCAGAACGCCAACCAGAACAGCGGCGTCTACACCGCCTGGGACGGGGTGCGCGCGCCGGTGGTGACGATCAATATCCAGCGCGTCCCGGTCAATCCGGCTTCGACCACCGATGCTCTCGCCGCTGCCACATCGGCCTTCCTGGCACCGTGCATCACTGGAGCCGGGCGGCAGGGCATGCTCTCGCAGTTCGGCGGCAATCTGCCGACCGTCTGGAACTCGACCTCCGGCTGCGATTTCGCCGCGATCGAGCGCTATTTCAACATGATCGATATCCGCGCAGTCGACCCGGCCACCGGGGTCGGCTACTACGCGATCAGGAACGAGCGCTTCGACGTGGGCGAGGAAACCCTTGCGGGTTATCTGCGTGCCGATTTCCGCAGCGGGCTGTTTGGCGGCATCGAGCTGTTCGGCAATGCCGGGGTGCGATATGTCAAGACCAAGACCTCGTCGCGCGAGTTCATCCCCAGTGCGACCACCGTCGGCGCCTTCGACAACGTGACGCTGAAGGGCGAGTATGGCGACTGGCTGCCGTCGCTGAACCTCAACTTCGCTCTGACCAACAAGCTGGTGCTGCGCACGGCCTATTCGCGCACGCTGGGCCGCCCGGGCCTGTCGCAGATCTCCGGCCTGCAGCTGATCCGCAGCGATACCGACCCGACCTATGACGGGTTCGGCAGCGCCGGCAATCCGGACCTTGAGCCGGTCCGCTCAGACAACTTCGACGCTTCGCTGGAATGGTATTACGACAAGGGCAGCTACCTGTCGGTTGCCCTGTTCAAGAAGAACATCGATACCACGATCTTCCTGGGTTCCACCCCGGTCGATTACCCGATCGGCAACGAGCTGTTCTCGGTCCGCACCTATGGCAACTTCGGGGGCACCCGGATCAAGGGGCTGGAACTGGGCGCAGCCCATGCCTTCCGCTACCTGCCCGGCTTCCTCCGGCACTTCGGGGTGACCGGCAACTTCACCGTGATCGACGAATCGAGTGACCTGCGCGACCAGGAAGGCGATCCGATAACCCGCAAGGGCCTGTCCAAGCGCACCCTCAACCTGGGCGCCTATTGGGACAACGGCAAGTTCAGCGCCCGGCTGGCCTACAACAAGCGGTCCGAATTCGTCCGGCGCGAGAACGTGTCGCTCGGCTTCCAGCGGCCCGAAACCCTGCCCGAAATCGAGGCCGGGCGTGACCAGCTGGACCTGGCGCTGCGGTACAAGGTCAATCGCAACCTGCAGTTCACCTTCAACGCGATCAACCTGACCGATACCGGCACGGTCCGCTACATGAAGTACGAACCGCTGGTGAACTACCTCGCCTTTGCCGGGCGCAAGTTCAACCTCGGTGCGACGATCAACTTCTGATGTCACACTGCGCGGCCCGGATCGGGGGGGGCGGGCCGCCTGACAAGGGTCAGGCAATGAACACGATGCGAAAACTGGCGGCACTGGTCCTGGCTGCAGCCGCGGCGATCCCCGCCGCCGCAAATGCGCCGAAGGCTGCTCCGGGCGGTTACCAGCTGGTCTGGGCGGACGAGTTCGACCGCGCCGGCCGCCCCGATCCGGCCAAGTGGACCTTTGAGAAGGGCTTTATCCGCAACCGCGAAATGCAGTGGTACCAGCCGGACAACGCCGTGGTCGAAAACGGCCTGCTGGTGATCGAGGGACGGCGCGAGCGCAAGCCGAACCCGCGCTTTGGCGACCCCGCCGTTCATCCTGATTTCCGCCAGCGCCGCTTCATCAATTTTACCTCGGCCAGCGTCACCACCAAGGGCCTGCACACCTGGCAATATGGCCGATTCGAGATCCGCGCCCGCATCGTGACCGAGCAGGGCCTGTGGCCAGCGCTGTGGTTCGTCGGGGCCAAGGGCAAGTGGCCGGCGGCGGGGGAAATCGACCTGATGGAGTATTACGAGCACTCCATCCTGGGCAATTTCGCCTGGGCATCGGCCCAGCCGGGTAAGGCGCACTGGCAAGCAGCCAAGATCCCGCTGTCGGCGATCACCAGCGATCCCGACTGGGACAAGCAGTTCCACACCTGGGTGATGGACTGGGACGAACAGCAGATCAGCCTCTATCTTGATGACCGGCTGATCAACCGGATCGACCTCAACAAGGTGCGCAACCGCGACGGATCGGGGATCGACAACCCGTTCCGCCAGCCGCATCACCTGATCATCA
>JBEGOD010000002.1:0-3302 GCA_041182185.1 Pseudomonadota bacterium | reverse complement strand
TGTTCGGCCCTGGTCCTTGCCTTCCTGCTCGTCAGCATGACGGCCAACGCGGTTGGCGGGTACAAGCGGGCCGAGCTGCGCTTCCCGGTCGACTTCGCAGCCAGCGGCATGACGGTCGATCCGGCCAGCCTGGCCTCGGGCGATGCGGTTTCGCAGCTTGAGACGGCCGGCCTGCCCGCAGCCGTGGCAGTCGCTGCAGGCAAGGCCCTGGGCAGTGAAGCCGCCGCCGAACTCGATCCCCAGGCCTGGCGCGAACTCGCCCGGACCATCGGTGCCGACCCGCACCTGCTGCGCGGCACGGTCGAGGCCGAGCTGCCGGCCAGCGACGACCTCGCCTCTGCCCTGCGCGGCGATGGCGCTTCCGACAGCCTCAAGGCCCTGGCCAAGCAGCTGAAGGCCGAAGGCAAGCTGGACCAGGCCTGGGATCCCGGCTTCCTCAGTCGGGCGGATGCCACTGGCCCGCAGGCCGTCGGCATCTGGGGCGCGCTCAAGGGCTCGATGCTGACCATGCTGATCACCCTGGCGCTGGCCTTCCCGGTCGGCGTACTGGCAGCGGTTTATCTTGAGGAATATGCCGCCAAGAACCGCTGGACCGAAGTGATCGAGGTTTCGATCAACAACCTGGCCGCAGTGCCTTCAATCATCTTCGGCCTGCTTGGCCTGGCGGTGTTCCTCACGATTTTCCCGAACTATCGCTCGGCCCCGCTGATCGGCGGGATGACCCTGGCGCTGATGACCATGCCGGTCATCGTCATTTCCGGGCGCAATGCGATCAAGGCTGTGCCGCCCTCGATCCGCGATGCCGCGCTCGCCGTCGGCGCCAGCCGGGTCCAGACCGTGTTCCACCATGTCCTGCCGCTGGCCCTGCCCGGCATCCTGACCGGCACCATTATCGGCATGGCCCGAGCGCTGGGCGAAACCGCGCCCTTGCTGATGATCGGGATGCGCGCCTTCGTTGCCACCCCGCCGGAAGGTTTCACATCGCCTGCCTCGGTCCTGCCGGTGCAGATCTTTCTGTGGTCGGATGAAATCGACCGCGGTTTCGTCGAGCGCACCTCGGCCGCGATCATTGTCCTGCTGGCATTCCTGCTGGTGATGAACGGCCTCGCCATCTACCTTCGCAACCGTTTCGAGAAACGCTGGTAATGACCACAACCCATACCCTTGACCCCGTGAACGCCAAGATCAGTGCGCGCAACGTCTCCATCTTCTATGGCGACAAGCGCGCGATCGACGACGTTTCGATCGACATCCCGACCGAGTACGTCACGGCCTTCATCGGCCCCTCGGGCTGCGGCAAGTCGACCTTCCTGCGCTCGCTCAACCGGATGAACGACACCATCGCCGGGGCACGCTTTGAAGGCGAAATCACGCTTGATGGGGAAGACATCTACAAATCCGGGATGGACGTGGTGCAACTGCGCGCCCGGGTCGGCATGGTCTTCCAGAAGCCCAACCCCTTCCCCAAGTCGATCTATGAAAATGTGGCCTATGGCCCGCGCATCCACGGCCTGGCCGGCAGCAAGACCGATCTGGACGCCATCGTCGAGAAGTCGCTCAAGCGGGCCGGCCTGTGGGAAGAGGTCAAGGACCGGCTGACCGAGAGCGGCACGGCCCTGTCCGGCGGCCAGCAGCAGCGCCTGTGCATCGCTCGCGCGATTGCGGTCGATCCCGAAGTGATCCTGATGGACGAGCCCTGCTCGGCGCTCGACCCGATCGCCACGGCCCGCATCGAAGAACTGATCGACGAGCTGAAGGGCCGCTATGCGATCGTCATCGTGACCCATTCGATGCAGCAGGCGGCGCGCGTTTCGCAGCGCACCGCTTTCTTCCACCTCGGCAAGGTGGTTGAATACGGCAAGACCAGCGACATCTTCACCAATCCTCGCGAAGAGCGGACCAAGGATTACATCACGGGCCGTTACGGCTGAGGCAGGAACCATGGCACAGGAACATACCGTCAAGGCGTTCGACGAGGACATTACCCGGCTGCGCGGCCTGATCGCCGAAATGGGCGGCCTGGCCGAAGTCTCATTGGCCGAGGCGATGGAAGCCCTGATCAAGGGCAACAGCGAAATGGCCAAGGGCGTGATCGCGCGCGACAAGCGGATCGACTCGCTCGAGGCAGAGGTCGACAAGCTGGCAATCCGCGTGATCGCCCTGCGCGCGCCGATGGCCGATGACCTGCGCGAAGTAATCGCCGCGCTGAAGATCGCCGGAGTGGTTGAGCGAATTGGCGACTATGCCAAGAACATCGCCAAGAGCACCGACAAGATCGATGGTCGCAAGAAGTTCGAACCACTGACCCTGATCCCGGCCATGGCCGAGGTGGCGGGCGAGATGGTCCACGACGTGATGACCGCCTTCGCCGCCCGCGATGCCGCGCTGGCCCGCGAAGTGGTGGAGCGCGACGACAAGGTCGATGCCTTCTATAACTCGATCTTCCGCAACCTGGTCAGCCACATGATCGAGAATCCCTCTTCGATCAGCAGTGCGGCCGAACTGCTGTTCGTCGCCCGCAATATCGAGCGGATTGGCGATCATGCCACCAACGTTGCCGAAATGGTCCACTACGCCGCGACCGGCGCCTATCTGACCGACCGGGAAGACCTGGCAGGAGCCTGACATGAGCAAGCCGCGCCTGCTGCTGGTCGAGGATGATCCGGCGCTGGCGGAACTGCTGGAATTCCGCTTCACCGCGGAAGGCTATGCCGTGTCCGTCACCCCCGATGGCGATGAGGCCTTGCTGCTGGCGCAAGAGGAAGCGCCCGACCTGGTCGTGCTCGACTGGATGGTCGAAGGCACCTCCGGGATCGAAGTCTGCCGGCGCCTGCGCCGTGACAAGAATACCGCCCACGTCCCGATCATCATGCTGACCGCGCGCGGGGCCGAGGATGACAAGATCCGCGGCCTTGAGACTGGGGCCGATGATTACCTGACCAAGCCCTTTTCCCCGCGCGAGTTGATCGCCCGCGTTGGCGCGATCATGCGCCGGATCCGCCCGGCCCTCGCCGGTGAGACGATCAGTGTCGGCGATCTCTCGCTCGATGCCACGGCCCACAAGGTTACCCGGCGCGGCCAGGTCGTGTCATTGGGCCCGACGGAGTTCCGCCTGCTCAAGTTCTTCATGGAACATCCGGGCCGGGTATTCAGCCGCGGGCAACTGCTCGATGCCGTCTGGGGCACCGAAAGCGAGATCGAACTGCGCACCGTCGATGTCCACATCCGCCGCCTGCGCAAGGGGATCGAGATCGACGGCGCGCCCGATCCGGTGCGGACCGTGCGTTCGGCCGGGTATTCGC
>JBEGOD010000001.1:0-7187 GCA_041182185.1 Pseudomonadota bacterium | reverse complement strand
AGACAGGGTGGGCCATTCCGATCCCCCTAACGGGCGACCGCCATTCTGCCTATCCCCCCAGCCGCACCAATGCGGTGGGAGCAGCCGTGGTGCGCGGGGTGATCTTCCATTCGAGCCGCTGGCCGGTGGTGCCCGCAGTCGGGCCTTCGTCGGTGTTGTTGGCCAGGATCGTGCCGTCGGTCGTCAGCACCAGCGTGCCGTTGAGCTCGGGCAGCTTCAGGCTCCCATTATCCTTGTCCTTGCTGTCCAGCGCGGCACCCATTGCGGCCAGCTGGCCCATGTTGGCCATCGGATTGCCCTGAGCCGGCTGCCCGAAGGCGGGGGCGTCCATCCGCACCGAACCATCGGCGCGCTTGTTGAGCACGACGAAGGCATTGGCCATCGGGAAACGTTCCATGGTCGGGAACTGGAAATCGTAATCGAGGTGGCCGGAGATGGCGAAATCGACCACGAACAGCCCATCGCCTTTGTAGACGACCGATTTCCAACCGGCCTGGCGGCGCAGGCGCTCGGCCAGTTCCTCGGCGGCCTTGGGGCTGGAGGGATCGATCCCGCCGAGCATGGCTTTCATCATTTCGGCATCGCGCTTTTTGCGCGAGCCATCGGCCTGGCGGTTTTCTTCCCAGTCGGCCTTCTGCTTGGCGAGTTCATCCTTGCTGCATTCGCGCTGCGACATCTCCGCGTCGTCGGAGTAGCAGGACTCGGCCTTGAACGGCTCGGCGTCCTTCGCCTTGCTGCCCAGTTCGGCCAGCTTGCTTAGCCCCAGCAGGTAGATCTCGCCATTGTAGGCATAGCTGAAGCGGCCGTCCCTTCGCAGGTCGATGCTCGAGGTGAAGCTACCCGGCGATACGAAGCAAGCGCTCAGCAGCAGCGTTGCCGCGGCGACCAGGGTTGCGGCGAGGCGGCGGGCAGAGCTGGTCATGGCGGTTATTCCTGCGAACGAACGGTCATCGCATATAGCGCGATGGCGGCGGCATTGGAAACATTGAGACTTTCGACCGCGCCCGACATCGGCAGGCGGGCAATCGCATCGCAGTGCTGCTTGATATTGTGGCGCATGCCTTCGCCCTCGGCGCCCAGCACCAGCGCGACCGGGCCGGCGGGGAGCGCCTCGCCCAGGGTGGCCTTGCCTTCGCCATCAAGGCCGATCCGCCAGTAGCCGGCCTCGGCCATTTCCTCGAGCGCGCGGGCCAGGTTCACCACCCGCACCCACGGCACGACTTCCAGCGCGCCCGAGGCAGACTTGGCCAGCGTGCCGGATTCGGGCGGGGAGTGGCGGTCCTGCGTCACGATCGCGGCGGCATTGAAGGCCGCGGCCGAGCGCATGATCGCGCCGACATTGTGCGGATCGGTCACCTGATCGAGCACGACCAGCGGCCGGGTTGGATCGCCCTGCATCACTTCGTCCAGGAAGACATCTTCCAGCCCGTCGCATTCCAGCACCAGCCCCTGGTGCGGCGCATCGCGGGCGACAAGCCGGGCCAGGTCGGCCGGCTGGGCATATTCGACGATGAAATCGGCCGGCAGTTCGCCATCAAGCGAGGCAATGCCTTCGCGCGTTGCCCATAACTTGCGGTGGTTGCGATCGGGGTTCTTGAGCGCGGCCTCGACCGCATGGCGGCCCCACAGCCGCACGGCCCCGGCGCTGGCCCGGCCCGAGCCGCGCCCGCCCTGCATGCGTCCCGCGCGGCCCCGCAGGGCGCGGCTGGGCTTGGTGTCACTGTTACGGCTCATGCGGCGAATCCCCTGATCATCGGTAGGTCACGTTGGGTGCCCAGTAGGGGATGGTGGTGGACAGGGCTAGATTCGAACTAGCGTACGCTTGCGCGGGCAGATTTACAGTCTGCTGCCTACCACCACTCGGCCCCCAGACCACACCACTTGCCGGTGCCGGGGTTCCCCGGAATGCGGCCCCCGAGGGGACCTTCCGGCCGAGAGAGCGCGCCTTTGGACAAGGTGAGCCGTGCTGTCAATGGGCCAATCGACTTGTCGTGGGGCTTCCTGCCGGATAGGAAGCCGCGCCATGAGCGAAATCACCCCTGTGATCTCGGCGACCGGCCTTTACACCCCGCCCGAGACGATCACCAATGACGAGCTGGTTGCCAGCTTCAACGCCTATGTGGAACGCCACAATGCCCGGCACGCGGCAGAGATTGCTGCCGGCACGGTGGAAGCGCTGCAGCCCAGCTCGGCCGAGTTCATCGAGAAGGCCAGCGGCATCAAGTCGCGCCACGTGATGAGCAAGGCGCCGACGCTGGACCCCGAAACCATGGGGCCGCGCTGGCCGGAACGTTCGAACGACGAGCTTTCGGTGATGGCCGAGATCGGCGTGAAGGCCGCGCTCGATGCGCTGCGCGCGGCGGGGCGCGATCCGGCCGATGTCGATGCCGTGCTCTGCGCCGCCTCGAACATGCAGCGGCCCTATCCAGCCATGGCGATCGAAATCCAGCAGGCGCTGGGGATCGAGGGCTTTGCCTTTGACATGAATGTCGCCTGCTCTTCCGCCACCTTCGGGATCCAGACCGCGGCCGATTTCATCCGCGCCGGCAATGCCCGTTCGGTGCTGGTGGTCAGCCCGGAGATCTGCACCGGCCACAACAACATGATGAACCGCGACAGCCACTTCATTTTCGGCGACGTGGCGACCGCCGTGCTGGTCGAGGCCAAGGACATGGCCCCGGCGCAGCATTGGGAGATTGTCGGGACCCGGCTGAAGACGGTGTTCTCCAACAATATCCGCAACAATTTCGGTTTCCTAAACTGCGCCACGCCGGAAACCATCGGCACGCCCGACAAGTTGTTCGTCCAGGAAGGGCGCAAGGTGTTCAAGGAAGTGGTGCCGATGGTCGCCAGCATGATCGTCGAACACGCTGGCGATCTGGGAATCGATCCGGCCAGCCTGCGGCGGCTGTGGCTGCACCAGGCCAATTCGGGGATGAACCGGCTGATTTCGCAGCGGGTGCTGGGCCACGAAGCCAGCGAGGACGAGAGCCCGACCGTGCTCGACACCTATGGCAATACCTCGAGCGCGGGCTCGATCATCGCCTTCCATCTTCACAGCGCAGATCTCGCCGCGGGCGATACCGCGCTGATCTGTTCCTTCGGCGCAGGCTATTCCGCTGGCACCGTCTTCCTGCGCAAGGTAGCCTGAGCCATGGCCAATGAAATTCTCGACAACCGCGGACGCGGCGAAGCCACCTGGCAGTGGCCGCGGATTCACCCCGAAGCGCACAAGTTTGCCGCCGTCGCCGGGGTTGCCAGCTTGGCTGCGGCCTTCTTCGCCTGGGAAACCCTGGCCTGGCCGCTCGGTTTCCTGGTGCTGGGGATCTGCGCCTTCTTCCGCGATCCGGTCCGCGTCACGCCGCAGGAGGACCGTTTCATCATTGCGCCTGCCGATGGCCTGGTTACGCTGATCCAGCAGGTCGAGCCGCCGCGCGAGCTGGTGATCGACGATGGCAGCGGCACCAAGGGGCTGGCTCCCGGTCTGGTCACGCGGATCTCGATCTTCATGTCGGTGTTCGATGTCCACATCAATCGCGCCCCGATTGGCGGCACGGTACGCCGGGTGGTCTATATGCCTGGCAAGTTCATGAACGCCGATCTCGACAAGGCGAGCGAGGAGAACGAGCGCCAGCACATCCTGATCGAGCGCGGGGACGGGGTGGGGATCGGTTTTACCCAGATCGCCGGCCTGGTCGCGCGCCGCATCGTGCCCTTCGTCAAGCCGGGCGACATGCTGGCGGTCGGCCAGCGGGTCGGCCTGATCCGTTTCGGCAGCCGGGTCGATGTCTACCTGCCCGCCGGAACCGAGCCGCGCGTGCTGCTGGGGCAAAAGATCGTGGCGGGTGAAACCGTGCTGGCCGAACTTGGCCAGACGCTGCTGATCGAGGGCATCAGCCAGTGACCGAACCGACACTGCGCGGCGGTCTGACACTGCGGGCGATGGTGCCCAATGCGATTACCGCTGCCGCGCTGTGCATGGGGCTGACCAGCATCCGCTTCGCCATTACCGGTGAGTGGGAAAAGGCGATCCTGGCGGTCGTCGTGGCCGGGGTGCTTGATGGGATCGACGGGCGCATCGCTCGCTTGCTGAATGCGCAATCGCGCTTCGGGGCAGAGCTCGACAGCCTCGCCGACAACGTTTCCTTCGGGGTGGCCCCGGCCCTGATCCTGTTCCTGTGGTCCTTGCAGGACCTGCCGCGGCTGGGCTGGTTCGCGGCGCTGGCCTTTGCGATCGGCTGCGCCTTGCGCCTTGCCCGCTTCAACGCGCGGATCGACCTGGCGGATGAGCCGCGCAAGGCTGCCGGCTTCCTGACCGGCGTTCCGGCTCCGGTCGGGGCCGGGCTGGCCTTCCTGCCGATGTACCGGTGGTTCGCCACCGGGCGCGTGGAGTTCCGCGATCCGCTGGTGGTCGGGGCCTGGCTGGTCTTCGTGGGCTTCTTGCTGATCTCGGCCGTGCCGACGCTGACCTGGGGGCGGCTCCGTCCGCGCCGCTCGGTGCGGCTTGAGCTGCTGGCGTTATTCGGCCTGGTCGGCGCTGCACTGTTGACTGAGCCGTGGTGGACGCTGGTCGCGATCTGCGTGGTCTACCTGGCGCTGATGCCGGTTGGCATGGCGATCTACGGACGGTTCAAGCGGCAGCGCGCAGCGGCTGGCGATGCAGGGCAGGGGCCGCCTTCGGCCTGACCGGCAGGGCAATTACCTGGCCGACGACCTTGCCATTGGGCTTGGCGCCGTACTCGATGATCTGGAACCGCACTTCGCGGGTCTGCGGGCAATCCCGCCAGTCCTGCCGCGCGCTCAGCGCCGCCTGCCCATAGCGCCGCCACGAGGCAGCAAGCGTTCCCGCTGAGAGCGAGAGGACGGTGAGGGCCAGGATCAGAAGCGCGATCATCGGTTCGTTCCTTTGCTGCAGGACGGCCTTTGCTGCAGGACGAGGCCAAGATGGGCATTGTCCTGTGGACTTCCTGTTGATAACCATGTGGAAGAACAACGGCTGTTCTTCGATGAGTCGTAATGTTCTCTTTTTGTTCCATCCTGTCAAGCGGGTTTTTTGGCGCTTCTGCGTGGCCTCTCGCTTTTGGGCTGGATTCTGCGGCATTCAGCCGTTAAGGGCGGCCCCGCTTGATCCGGGGATTCCCTCCGGTGACGGCAAATCCACATGGAAAGCGCACATACCGGTTCCGCAGCGGGCGCTCCGCACGGTCCCAGCTTTCCAGAGGCAGTAAACCGGAAAGGAATTACCTATGGCGGCTCCCGTCGTCACCATGCAGCAATTGATCGAGGCCGGCGCACACTTCGGCCACCAGACCCACCGCTGGAACCCGCGGATGAAGCCGTACATCTTCGGCGCCCGCAACGGCATCCACATCCTTGACCTGTCGCAGTCCGTGCCGTTGATGGCCCGCGCGCTCGACTTCATCTCGGCCACGGTTCAGGCCGGCGGCAAGGTGCTGTTCGTCGGTACCAAGCGCCAGGCGCAGGAACCGATCGCCCAGGCGGCCCGCGCTTCGGGACAGCACTATGTCAACCACCGCTGGCTGGGCGGCATGCTCACCAACTGGAAGACCATCTCGGGCTCGATCAAGCGCTTCAAGGCGCTGGAAGAGCAGCTGTCGGGTGACACCGCCGGCCTGACCAAGAAGGAAGTGCTCCAGCTGACGCGTGAGCGTGACAAGTTCGAACTGTCGCTCGGCGGCATTCGCGACATGGGCGGCATTCCGGACGTGATGTTCGTGATCGATGCCAACAAGGAAGAGCTGGCGATCAAGGAAGCCAATGTCCTGGGTATCCCGGTCGTCGCGATCCTCGATTCGAACGTCTCGCCCGATGGCATCGCTTTCCCGATCCCGGCCAACGATGACGCCAGCCGCGCCATTCGCCTCTACTGCGATGCCGTTGCCGCTGCCGCCACCAAGGGCCGCCGTGAAGGCGTCGTGAACTCGGGCGTCGATATCGGCGCGATGGAAGAAGCCCCGGTTGAAGAAGCCGTGGCTGAAGTCGCTCCGGCTGAAGTCGCTCCGGCCGAAGTCGCGGTTGAAGAAGTCGCGGTCGAAGCAACTTCGACCGAAGCCTGAGCCCAGCGGGCCGGCTAAAGTCACAAACCTGTAGCGTGCCGGGGCCAATGGTCCCGGCCGCCAGTTCCATTCAAGAAGGACCAGTTCAATGGCTTACACCGCCACTGACGTGAAGAACCTGCGCGAGCGCACCGGCGCCGGCATGATGGATTGCAAGAAGGCAATGGACGAAACCGGCGGCGACATGGAAGCGGCGGTCGATCTGCTGCGCGCCAAGGGCCTGGCGGCCGTTGCCAAGAAGTCCAGCCGCACCGCGGCCGAGGGCCTTGTCGGCGTGGCTGTTGCGGGCACCAAGGGCGTTGCGGTCGAGGTCAACTCGGAAACCGACTTCGTTGCCAAGAACGACCAGTTCCAGGACTTCGTGCGCAAGACCACCGAAGTCGCGCTGAACGCTGGCTCGGACGATGTCGAAGCGCTGAAGGGCGCGACATACCCCGATGGCGGTACCGTCGCTGACAAGCTGACCAACAACGTCGCGACCATTGGTGAAAACCAGCAGGTCCGCCGCATGAAGACCGTTTCGGTCTCGAGCGGCCTGGTCGTGCCTTACATGCACAACGCGGCCGCGCCGATGCTCGGCAAGATCGGCGTGCTGGTCGCGCTGGAATCGGAAGCCGGCGCCGACGTGCTCGAGCCGCTGGGCAAGCAGATCGCCATGCACATCGCCGCGGCCTTCCCGCAAGCGCTGAACGCTGACGACCTCGACGCCGACATGATCGCCCGCGAACGCAAGATCGCTGCCGAAAAGGCCGCCGAATCGGGCAAGCCCGCCGAAGTGCAGGCCAAGATGGTTGACGGCGCGGTCGCCAAGTTCGCCAAGGACAACGCGCTGCTCAGCCAGCTGTTCGTGATGGACAACAAGACCCCGGTTGCCCAGGTGGTCGAGGCGGCCGGCAAGGCTGCCGGCACCAAGATCGTGCTGAAGGACTATGTCCGCTTCCAGCTTGGTGAAGGCATCGAAAAGGAAGTCAGCGACTTCGCCGCCGAAGTCGCCGCGGCCGCTGGCCTGAACTAAGCGCTTCGCCCGGGCTGGCCCGGGTCTGCGAACAGAGAGGGCTTGCCATCCGGCGGGCCCTTTTTGCTGATGCGCAGTTGACGTGCCTTTGGCGC